>NZ_JAAHHS010000117.1 GCF_010692395.1 Moorena sp. SIO3H5 | reverse complement strand
TCCGAGGAGTATCTGTAAAACTACCAAGCTAGCAGCTAGATTAGCTAACTTTCGTAGTACTGGATGTAGGGCTGGTGTCCGGGATGCTATCACCACGACGGCGACAGTTGCTACAGTCGCTGGCACCACACCAGCAATATGGCTATTCATCACGGTACACAGCTGAGATCCGCCAAAACACTGATGCACTGCCCAGCGGGAAGCGACTAGTCCACCTAATAGACTTTGTAGATAAACAAAAATCACTGCGCTTAAGCTCAGCCAAGGTAACTTCCCAACTGAACCTGTTCCTTGATAGGGGGTCAGCAGTGTAGCAATCACGATTAGAGTTGAGAAAAATAGCAGTGCTGTTCCTAGATGAGCAGTGACGATATCAAACCGGAGCAGTTCTGTAACCGTCAGTCCGCCGAGGACTCCTTGGAAAATAATTAGCCCTAGAGCAAATGTGGATATCCAGGGCAGCCAGTTGGGTAAATCCCGCCGATGCCACCAAGATAAGCTAGCGAGAGCGATCGCACTAACACCAATCAAGGATGCATCAAGGCGGTGAAACCACTCTAAAAATACTTGCAAATTCATCTGCTGGCTTGGCACGAGCTGACCATAGCATAAAGGCCAGTCTGGGCAAGCTAGACCAGCATTCATCACCCTGGTGGCACTGCCTACTGCCATCAACAGCAGGGTTGCGATCGCAATTTTCCACACCAAGCTGCGAATCCTTGCCTGGGGCTGGCTAAGGTTGTTGGAGGTTACACCATTCTGATTGTGATCAAGAGCCGATTGAGCTATAGCCATCTGCAATAGGAAAATGCAAACTAAGTTAATCAAATCCTGAGTAGTGGCTCATTTTCGTTGGTAGAAGATTGCCAATCTCAAGGATTATCTCTATTCCTATACCACTGTAACCAGCCTTTTCCTTAATTTCTGAAGCTTTAGAGATTTTTCAGATTGCCATTCCCCTGCCCTAAAGGGTCACAGTTACTTAGATTCAATGATTTACTATTGATTTACTTTTTTATATTTTTTTTAGCTATGTTAATTTTTATTGAATAAAGTCTTAAGTTTTCTGAAAATTTTTCAGGTGCTGGGCTAGTGATTCTAAAAAAAAGTCTAAAAATATCAAGGTGTGACCCAATCAAGTGTTTAACTGCTTTACCTTAGTTAATAGAGCAAGCCAAGCTAGCTCTGTATCCTCTACTCACGCCCCTCATTGCTAGCAGACCATCAAAATTGTTGTCTTTAGTTGTCTCTAATGTGGCCACTATGGGGGGAGTAGCTCACCAGAAGGCTGATTTTATTCAAAAATATAGCCATGCCATGACATTCTAGGACACTAAGTCTGTTGGTGCCTCGCCTGCCTTGATAATCCCTGTTAGTTTTGTTGATATAAGTATTCAACCCTAATCTCGTGAACATTCCAAGCCAAATTTCAACCCTTATTGCTGGCATTTTCATAACCCTGATTAGTCTCTGGTACGGTCAGAATCATGGACTTATGCCAGTAGCCGCCTCCTCAGAAGCCGGTGATGTAGATGGTCTGTTCAACTTGATGATGACCATTGCCACTGGTCTATTTATCCTCATCCAAGGCGCACTTATCCTAATAGTCATCAAATTTCGTAGAGAAAAAAATGACCAAACCGATGGGCCATCAACCCATGGCAACATCCCCCTAGAGATGCTTTGGACCGCAATCCCGACGGTGATTGTCTTTGTCCTAGCTGTCTATAGCTTTGAGGTCTACAACGCTATGGGAGGTCTGGATCCCATGGCTTCTCATGACCACCATCAGCAGGAAATTGCCCACAATCATCAGATGTCACCATCTGGGCAAGAGGGGAATGAAAGTCTGATTGCTATGGCTCCAGGTCAAGGCACAGTTGCCCTAGGTATTGGAGCGCCTCCAGCACAAGAAGGTCAAGGTGAACCCCTAGAGGTTAATGTCGCTGGTATGCAGTATGCCTGGATTTTCACCTACCCTCAAACCGGTGTTATGTCTGGGGAAATGCATGTCCCAGTTGGACAACTGGTTAAGCTGAATATCGAAGCTAACGATGTGATCCACGCCTTCTGGTTGCCAGAGTTTCGGATTAAGCAAGATGCTATCCCAGGTCGGATTAGTCAACTAGGGTTTACAGCAACTAAAGTGGGTGATTACCCGATCATCTGTGCTGAACTCTGCGGGTCCTACCATGGAGGAATGAAAACTCGATTAATCGTTGACACACCGGAAGACTATCAAGCCTGGGTTAAAGAAAATCAATTCGCTAGTGCAGACACCATGGAAAAAGCGGTGGCTGTTAATCCTACTACCATGTCAGAGGGTGAGTTCTTGGCTCCCTATGCCTCTGACATGGGTATTGATTCCCAAACTCTCGAACACCTAGACCACTCTCACCATCATCCTGCAATTATCCAATAAGTTCATTTTGGCTGTTGCCTATCCTTTTAGTTGATCACACCTCCACTATCCCATGACGACGCAATTAGAAAAACCGGAATCGGTCAAAGATGCTGGTCATGTTGAAGAACATGAGCGGCGTTGGCAAGATTACTTTACCTTCAATACTGACCATAAAGTGATTGGGATTCAATACCTGGTCACTTCATTTGTGTTCTATTTCATCGGTGGCGCATTAGCTGGATTAATTCGCACTGAGTTGGCAACACCAGACCCGGATTTATTGAGCCCTTTAACCTACAACCGAGTGTTCACCATGCACGGAACAATTATGTTGTTCCTATGGATTATCCCGGCTGGTGCTGCTTTTGCTAACTATCTGATTCCCTTGATGATTGGGGCAAAGGATATGGCATTCCCCAAGCTGAATGCGGTGGCATTCTGGATGAATGCTGTGGGGGGTTTGCTGTTAATGAGTAGTTTTTTCGTAGGTGCTCCCGAAGCCGGTTGGACCTCTTACCCCCCTTTGAGCTTGATTAGTTCTCAGGTGGGTGAAGAAATTTGGATTCTGAGCATCCTGGTGATCGGGACTTCCTCAGTGCTAGGGGCGCTTAACTTCTTCACTACTATTGTGAAGATGCGCACACCTACCATGACTATTCATGATATGCCTCTGTTTTGCTGGGCAATGTTAGGAACCTCAATCCTAGCTTTGATTGGTACTCCAGTCCTAGCAGCAGCGTTAATTTTCCTGTCCTTTGATTTAATTGCTGGCACCAATTTCTTTAACCCGACTGGGGGAGGAGACCCAATTGTTTACCAGCACATGTTCTGGTTTTACTCCCACCCGGCGGTGTACATCATGGTGCTACCGTTCTTTGGAGTAATCTCGGAAATCCTACCGGTACATGCCCGTAAGCCGATTTTTGGTTATCGTGCGATCGCATACTCCAGTATGTTGATTTGTTTCCTAGGATTAATTGTCTGGGCACACCATATGTTCACTAGTGGCACTCCTGGTTGGTTGCGGATGTTCTTTATGGCTGCCACCATGCTGATTGCCGTGCCGACAGGGATTAAGGTGTTTAGCTGGGTGGCAACGATTTGGGGCGGAAAAATTAGCTTAAATAGTGCCATGCTCTTTGGTATGGGCTTTATCTCCGCATTTTTGATTGGGGGTCTTAGCGGTGTCATGCTCGCTTCCGTTCCCTTTGATGTCCATGTCCATGACACTTATTTCATTGTCGCTCACTTCCACTACGTTCTGTTTGGTGGTAGTGTACTCGGCTTATTTGGGGCAGTTTATCACTGGTTCCCCAAAATGACCGGGCGAATGGTCAACGAAACCTTAGGACGCATTCACTTTGTGTTGACCTTCATTGGTCTAAACATGACCTTCTTGCCGATGCATGAGCTTGGTCTATTGGGTATGAACCGTCGGGTTGCTATGTACGACCCCCAGTTTCAAAGCCTCAACATGATCTGCACTATTGGCTCCTATCTTCTAGGGGTTTCTACCATACCCTTTGTGATTAACATCCTCTGGAGTTTGAACCGTGGCCCGATTGCTGGTCGCAATCCTTGGAGAGCTCTGACATTAGAGTGGCAAACTACATCTCCTCCTGCTATTGAGAACTTTGACGAGGAACCAATTTTGTGGTCCGGTCCTTACGAATACGGTATCGACAGTTATAGTGTTGACACCGATAAACAGGTCGAGGAGTTGCTCGTTGAAGTTAAAGGAGATGTTGGCTAACTGTAGGTTGAAGGTTGAAGGTTGTTTGCTTGAAGGTTGAAGGTTGTTTGGTTGAAGGTTTGTTTTGGTTTTTCGCCTTTGGCGTTGCCTTCGGGTAGCTTATTTGGTTGCTGGTTAATGGTGGCTGGTTATGCTCCCAACCGATTAACCTTAAACCTTGGCCAAAGGCCACGCGTGCGCGTTCAACCTTAAACCTGCTAATCTTAAACCTTCAAACCTTAAACCTTCAAACCTTGGCCAAAAGGCCACGCGTGCGCGTTCAACCTGCTAACCTTGGCCAAAGGCCACGCGTGCGCGTTCAACTTGCTAACCTTTAGTCAACAGGCACAAATGTCAGCTGAAAATTAATTCAAAGGAATTTATGCAAGGCTCAACGATAGATCCGTCTAAAACTAGCCTCAACTATCATCATGAGGTTGAGGCGGCAGAGGTACATCACGAGGAGCATCCGGATTTTAGGATGTTTGGTTTGGTGGTGTTTCTGGCTGCTGATAGTATGACATTCTTGGGAATGTTTGCCGCTTTTTTAATTTATAAAGCGACCATGCCAGCTTGGCCTCCAGAGGGTACAGAATTAGAATTATTGGTGCCAACAATTAACACCATCATCCTGATTACTAGTAGTTTCGTCATGCACCGGGGCCAGAGTGCTATTAAAAAGAATGATGTCTCTGGTTTGCGACTCTGGTTTGGCATCACTGCTCTGATGGGTGCGATGTTCTTAGCAGGACAAGTCTATGAGTACACTCATGTAGACTTTGGTCTGACTACTAACTTATTTACCAGTTCTTTCTTTGCGTTAACTGGTTTCCATGGTCTTCATGTTAGTTGTGGACTGGCGTTGATTTTGTTTGTGTTATTGCGATCGCTAAATTCAAAGCACTACTCCAGTGAAGAGCATTTTGGTGTAGAAGCCGCAGAACTCTACTGGCACTTTGTTGATGTGGTGTGGATTATTCTGTTTGTAATCGTGTATTTGATTAATTAGTTTTCGCCACAGTTTGCTTAACAAAGTTTTGATGCACTCACCCCCCGAGCGAGGGATTGCTCGCTCGGGGGGATTTTTTTTTGAAGGTTTGGAGCAGGGAGTAGGGAGCAGGGAGTAGGGAGCAGTGATAATATTTGATTGTTATCCCTTCAGATATTAATTTTTTTTGTACTGGTGCCAGCTGTTAGTTTAAGGTAATAGTTATTAACTATAATAGCGTTTCTCATAGTAATTAGATACACAATATTTTTTCCCGATTCCCGATTCCCGATTCCCGATTCCCGATTCCCGATTCCCGATTCCCGATTCCCGATTTTCGATTCCCTATTCCCTTTGCTAAATGATTACCCGTATTCAAAGATTACTCACAACTCCTTGTAACAAACGATTTACTCCTCAAGTTATCTTTTGGTTTAGCCTCAGCCTAACCTTTACGGTAGTGTATAGTCTGCTAGCACTAAGGGAAGCATTCAGTGGTGAGTATATTGTCCAAGATGATGCACGACAACATATATTTTGGATGATGCGATTTCTTGATCCAGAGCTGTTTCCTAAAGACTTAATTGCTGATTACTTTCAAACTGTTGCTCCAGCTGGCTACACTACAGTCTATCGAGTGATAGCAGCATTGGGTGTTAATCCATTGCTATTTAACAAACTCTTACCGATAGTGTTGAATCTGGTTAGCGCTAGCTATTGCTTTTGGGTATGTCTGGAATTGTTGCCAGTACCAGCAGCTGCCTTTAGTGCTACCCTTTTGCTGTCTCAAGCCTTGGGAATGACGGATACGGTGGTGTCTGGAACACCGAAGGCGTTTGTCTATCCCCTGTTGTTGGGGTTTATGTATTACCTAGTGCGGGGGTCATTGTGGTTTTGTTTGGGTGCGATCGCACTCCAAGGTCTATTCTATCCCCAGTTAGTCTTTATCTCTTCCGGTACCTTAGTTTTACGACTATTTGAATGGCGCAATGGTAAGTTAGGGTTATCCCAACAGCGACGTTGGTTTTGTCTGGCCGGTTTGATAGTAGCCTTTTTGGTGATGCTGCCCTATGCCCTCAAAACCAATGAGTTTGGTCCAGTGATTTCTGTCGCTGAAGCCAGACAGTTACCAGAGTTTTTTCCAGGGGGGCGATCGCGTTTTTTTTATGACGATGATCCCGCTAAGTTTTGGTTAAAAGGTAGAAGCGGAATTCGTCTGACTTCGATTCTTACTCCAGCAACTAATGCAGCGGGATTTTTACTGCTGCTCTTGCCTTTATTTCCCAATAAATTTCCCTTAGTCAAGCAGATCAGTAAAGAAATTACCCTTTTGCTGCAGATGGTACTAGCGTCTCTCGGGATGTTTGTTGCTGCTCATATTTTGCTATTTAAATTGCATCTTCCTAGTCGCTATACTCAACATAGTCTGAGAGTAGTCATGGTGCTAAGTGCTGGCATCGTTTTTATCATTCTAATTGATAGCGTAGTTAAGTGGGCAAGCCAGCCTAGCCAAAGCAGTTTTTCTAACTCTGGTTTTTCTAGTATTTTTTCTATACCTAACGTTTTGGCGATAGCAACTACTACGATAATTGCAGCAGCATTAGTATTATATCCTAGTTTTGTGGATGATTTTCCCATTACTGCTTATAAAGTGGGGGATAGTCCATCCTTGTATAATTTTTTTCAACAACAACCGAAAGATAGCTTAATTGCTTCTCTGTCTCCAGAGATGAATAATATCCCCACCTTTGCTCAGCGTTCGGTTTTGGTAGCCAGTGAATATGCTATTCCTTACCACGTTGGATATTATCAAAAATTTCGACAACGAACTCTAGATTTAATTGATGCCCAATATAGTGCTAATCTCTCCGTTGTTAAGGAGTTTATTAAAACCTATGATATTGATTTTTGGGTACTAAACCCAATCGAGTTAAAGGCTGATGCTATTAAAGATAGAAAGTGGTTGAAGCAGTATCAGCCAGCCGCTAATCATGCGATTCAACAACTTGAACAAGGCATAAAACCTGCTTTGGAAGAAGTGATAGCATCCTGTTCGGTGTTTGAAACTAAGGGATTGGTGGTTTTGGAGGCGAAATGTATTTTGGATAGGGAGTAGGGAGTAGGGAGTAGGCAATAGGCAAGAGGCAAGAGGCAAGAGGCAAGAGGCAAGAGGCAAGAGGCAAAAGGCAAGATGGAAACAATATTGTTTCCATCGGCTATTTTAAAAATGCTATATTACTTCATTTAAAATGATTAACTTACTCCTTCATATATTTCGTTAATAGCTAATCGTTAAAATTGCTAACAGTAATCTTTGATATTTGTTAAAATCTGTAAATACTTCAAAAAAAATATTGATAAATTGGTATTTATTAGTAATAATAAATATGTCTACTGTTTCGATATGATTATCGGACAAAAAGCCGCGCTTGAGACGATCATTACAAGAGCGCGGCTTATTCCCCAAGGACATTGGAGATAATTCCATGATGCCAAACAAATGCTCAACTGATCATGCTATCTATTACCAGCGATACTTAGACCGCCTGGCACAACTAGCAGGGAAGAAACCCACTCGCTCAAAATCCTATCCTCGTCCCCTAACTGACTTAGACCGAATTCTGATTCAACTGTACAGTAACTGGCAACTGGCCATGACACCAAAGGAATTCATCTCGAAATGGGAGGTCAGTCGAGAAGATATGGCATTAATCTGCTCCCGCTCCATCAGTACAGTTAACAGTTGGTTTGCTGGTACTAAGCGCTATAAAGCTCCTGCTGCTGACGTGTTGCGACATCTTGCCCTGATGGATTTTTTGTTAGAAAATTTTGATGCTATTCCCAGGGAGTTGTTGGAGCGATTATGTGGTAGTAATCTTGAAGGTTATTCGCCTTAGGGGTAAGCTGGTCTTGATTTAAATTGCATGGTTCTCACAGCAAGGGAGCAGGGAGCAGGGAGCAGGGAGCAGGGAGATAGGGTTTGACGGTTTGTTTTCTAACTGAATAATATCCAATTTAAATGGACAACAGCTTACTGGTAAAGGTTTCGGGAGGTAAAATAACTACTTGTGTAGCACTACCCAATTTTCTTACCGCTACTCCCTACTCCCTACTCCCTACTCCCTACTCCCTAAAACCCAAGACTTTGTAACTCACCCAATTGAAAACTGCTATACACATCAATAACCTAAAGACTTCTGTTTACAATTAAACTTACTAGTTTATTTACCTAACGATTATGTCAACTCAAGCTTTAACAGACTATTTCAACTTTCTTGCTCCTACTGATATTCGCCTCAAAGGAACAAGAATTGGTATTGAAACTATATTATATGACTATTTAGACTGTCATAAAACCCCAGAAGAAATTGCTCAAGCTTATACATCATTAACTCTAGAACAAGTCTACGCTACTATCCTCTATTACCTGCAAAATCAAAACGCTGTGAGCGAATATATGAAAAACTGGCTCTTTCATGGTCACACTATGAGGGAGCAGCAACGACTCAATCCGCCTCCTATTTCTGAGAAAGTGCGCCAATTAAGAGCAATAAGAAAAGCTAGGGAACAAGGGAATGAGTATTAACTATCTAATTGATGAAAATGTTAATTCTCTCTATCCTACACAAATTAGACGAAGAGAACCCAGTATTGTGATCAAAGTGGTGGGAGAATCGGAAACACCACCTAAAGGTACTCTAGATCCAGAAATTCTTGACTGGTGCGAGGAAAATAACTTTGTGCTGGTAACCAATAACCGGACTTCCATGCCAGTTCACTTAACTGACCACCTAGCACAAGATCACCACATACCAGGTATTTTTATTCTTAACCCTAATTTGACTATTGGAGAAAACCTTGAGGAGTTAATCATAGCAGCTCTTGCCTCTGATGACAATGAGTACCAAGATCGCATTGTTTATTTGCCTCTGCCATAGGTTGATCAGTAAACCTAAGTATTCATCCATCAGCTATTATCTATCAGCCATAAGCTTTAGCAATCCTAAATCATTTGTAAAATCATAAAAATATGGAATCGTTGCTGGGCAAGGGTTATAGAGTTCGCTTTGGGCAATATATTTCACAAATCATTATAATAATATATTTTTGCTCAGTATCAAGTCCATAAATTTTTATCAAAATTTCATAAAAATTCCTATTTTGATAGTGACATTTACGGAATTTTATTGCTATTTATACTAATGGTAGGATTTTCTTTTAAGTCAAAACTCACTGGAAGGGTAGCATGTAATCTGAAATCCTTACTGGGTGATAATTTCAGGCCATAAGTTCCCAAAAAATACAGGGAGTAGGTCAAAGTTGCAGAACAAAGGAACTATTTACCATCCCTGTACAACATTTTGGCTAAATTTTTATTGCACTTACCATGCTAGAAAGACTCAGCCAGAATCAGTTTTGCACGCCGTTTCTGGCTGCTGTCATTCTAACAACGAATACACACTATCTATGCTCTTCAAGAGCCGTTGGTCTTGCATGATATCACATCAAAATCCCCATTTCAATGTGAACCTTAGCCAGGTTGTTAGTACATCAACAGGTGCATCAACTCCCGATACACCTCCTGGCGCTCCACTTATCCCCCTGATCCAAGGTGGCACAGCGGTGGCAGCAGTCATTGCCTTAACTGTGTACTCTAAAACAATTATCGAAGCGATAACCAAGTTAGTTAAAGAAGCAAAGGAGGATTGATCACTGGATAGCCTAAATTGATCAACTTGGGTTATCCTCGTTAATTTCCTTGAATCCCCAGATAGTATAAACAACTATCTGGGAAATAGTTTTGGTTACTGATAGTAAGCGATCAGCTAATGCGCTACGCACACGCGTGCGCGTTCAGGATTTGAATAAAACCGGTAAGCATTGGTTTAATCTGAGTGAATTCCCAGGGTCTTGGTTACTATTTCTCAATCTTGCGATCGCATTAGTTGGTGGCAGTGCCAAACTGCTCATTCTCCAAAATAGCAATATCCTTGATCGAGTTTTCCAGCCATTCCTGAATCGGTGGCTCCCATCCGGATGTAAACTCGGTGGTCAGCCAAGTATCAACAATCTCTACCGCTACTTCGGGTGAGGTGATAAACCCTCCCAGAGTTAAAACGTTGGAGTTATTGATGGAGCGGGATTTTTCAGCAGCGTTGGTGTTCTCACACACTGCCGCGTAGACACCAGGGTGCTTGTTGGCGATGATCGCCATTCCCATTCCCGTACCGCACACCAGGATACCTCGGTCGGCTTGCTGGCTTCCTACTCGTTGAGCTACCTCAGACGCGATCTGATAGTAAGGTGTCTCAGCCTCCTGCTCGTTAATGGCTACATCGTCGATTTCTATTCCTTTGTTAATTAGGTATTGTTTGACTGCTTGCTTAAGCTCGAATCCATAAGAATCGGCTCCTACTGCAATCTTCATAATTACCTCTGCGATACTACAACCCAAATTCTCTTTCAAGTACGGCGCATTGCTGATTTTGGGTCTGATTATGCACTTTCAAAATCTACCCAAGTTGGAAGAGTTAAGGGGCGTTAGCAAAACTAGATGATCGCCCATTCATACTCTAATTCAGCAACGTCATAATTTTAACCGTTTTCTGTATAAAACATTTTAAAGTGCGGAATGTGGTTTAAGATATTGCAGAATCCAAGAAAGATTGAGCAAAAGCATGAACATCGTTTTAATCCTTGTCACCTGTCCTGATAATGCTGTTGCCCATGATCTGTCTAATCAGCTTCTCCAGCGTAGAGAGGCAGCATGTGTGAACATTATTCCCGGGATCTCTTCAGTGTATTGGTGGGAGGGTGAGGTTGAGTCTGATTCTGAAGTGCTGCTACTCATCAAAACAACTACGGAGCTGATCTCTAAAGCAGAGCAGACTGTAACTAATTATCATCCCTACGATACTCCTGAATTTGTGGTACTAAGTACACAGCATGTCAACGAACAGTATGCAGCTTGGCTGATTAATAATGTCGCTCTTGGATAAAATCAGGTAATTTTTGGCAATAGTTGGGGCGTTGCGTCAGTCTTCGAATGAATAGGAGTAGAGTGGGCATCCTGCCCGCGCGAAAATAAGGAGGAAACTGGCAAGATGCCAGTTCTACGCAAGATGCCAGTTCCACAAAACTCTTAAAATCCTTCCATTATTAAGCAACGCCATAGTTATAATTATATCCTTATTCCCGATTCCCGATTCCCGATTCCCGATTCCCGATTCCCTAGCAGAAGTAAGCTATGTTTTTATAACTGATTATCTGAACATGATATAATTTCCTCCCGATCAACTCCAGTTATATTAGCAACTTGTTCAACATCCATCCCTGATTTCAACAGATTGACTACAATTTGTTTCACTTGTTGCTGGGCTTGTTCTTTTGCTGCCCGTTCCTGTTCTGTATCCGTCAGAAGCCAATTTCCGGAACCATCACACCAGCGCAACCAATTACGAGTTATCCCTGCATACTCTCCCCACCACAATCCCACACCTATGTCTAGTTCTGGAATCAAAATCTGGGGTGGCTCAGCTAAAATCCCTTGCTCTTGGTAAACAGCTCCGATTAATTTGAAAAACCGAATTTGGTTGGTATAGCGACTAAAAACTATGTAATAGGGTACTCGTAATCGTTGCTCATAGACTTCCCACTTGGAAGGAATAGTTTGATGGGTAGGATCACTGCTACTATTACTAGTTTTATTAATATCTTGTAGTTTAATATTATCACTATTTCCAGCAAGTATAGATGCTTGAGGTTCTTGCTCTAGATTATCCCCTAAATCATCTTTAGCAGTTGTTGGTGATAGCAATTCTACAATTATAAAGGGATTAACTCCTTCTTGCCAAATTACATAGCTAGATCTAATATCAGTACCCTCGTATAAACGGGGAACTCCTACCACTAAAAACCAATCCGGGCGTTTATACCATTGAGGATGGCGCACATCATAGTAAAGATTTAAATCTGTACCAATAAATACTTCCTCAGAAGGGTAATACTGACAACGAAAGGTACGACTTAATAATTCTGGTTGTAAATCGTGAAATTCGTCTGGCAAACCAGGTTCCTCCGGATTCTCACTGGGCAGATCATACATGGTAGGTAGCGTTTCTTTAGGAGAAGCAGGAGCTTCATTCTGGGGAATGAAGTTTTTAGTCATTTTTTTAGGGAATAGGGAGTAGGGAGTAGGGAGTAGGGAGTAGGGAATAGGGAGTAGGGAACAGGGAACTGGGAATAGGGAATAGTAGGAAATACAGATTTTTTTTGTTATTATAAATCAATTGAAATACATTTAGTTTTTTTAGTTTTTTTAAATGTTGATAGCTAATATTATAGCGTTTATTATTATGATCAGGTAATTCAAGTTTATTCCCCCTGCTCCCTACTCCCTGCTCCCTGCTCCCTGCTCCCTGCTCCCTGCTCCCTGCTCCCTAAAACCAAAGACTTTATTACTCACCCAATTGATAACTGCTATAAAACCTCAATCCAAATTATTTTGTTTTCTAACCCAAGCCCTAAACGCCCGTAACGTTGCTGTTTCGCCATCGACTAAACTTTGGTTAATAAACCTAGGTATAGCATTCAAAGGCATCCAAGGGAAGGTTGGACTCTGATTTACTTGATTAAAAATTAAAATCGGTTGTTGTAGCACAAAAACTTCTATTTTTTTTCCATTATAACGCCACAATTCAGGGACACCTAGTGCTGCATAAATGGGGAGTTTATCTAAAGAACCACTGGTGATATCGACTTCTAAGACTAAATCAGGGGGTGGATCATCATCTAAATTAATCGTTTGCTTATGTCTTACTAATGGCTCATTTTGGAGATAGTAACAGGAGTCAGGTTCTGCCCCTTTTAACCGTGTTTCTCGCTTTAGAGTCAATGAACCAAAGGTTTTGATAGTTAGATTTAATTCATCAGCGATCGCACCAATCAAGCGTTCAATAAAGCGGTTATTATTTTCATGGGGACCTAAGGGAGTCATAATTTCTAATGTTCCGTCATCGTAAGCCAAGCGAGTGGAGCGGTCTTCTCCTAATTCTGTGAGTAATTGCTCAAATATCTGCCAACTTACATTGTGGCAAATTACTCGGTGTTCAGCCAGTTCATAATTTCCTGTGACCATGGGATTGGATTACCTCTTTAGGATTACTTTTATATATAGCAGTGCTCAATTGGTTGAGGAATTTTACTACTGGGTTTTAGGGAGTAGGGAATAGGGAATAGGGAGTAGGGAGTAGGAAAGACATCAGAGTTTGTTTGTATTATCAATTGAATTGATAGTTTTTATTTTTTCAAGATTAATCTAGGGTTTTATGGATAATCTAAAGTTAGATTACTAATGCTTAATTTGTTAATTTTAATCCAAACTATTATAGCGTTTATTATTCTAAATAGGTACAGTCAACTTTCTTCCCCCTGCTCCCTGCTCCGAAGTCCCTGCTCCGAAGTCCCTATTCGAGGTTTAGTTTAAGCATTTAGCTGACAGCTGACAGCTGTTCGCGCAGCGTGCGCGTAGCGCATCGGCTTACTTTTTGACAAATGATTTAAGATTGCGATAGAAGCTGAAGGAAATGCGATCGCTATGATTGAAGAACAACCAATTACCGAAGGAACACTAGTACTAGAACCAGGTACATTGTGGCCGAAACTGAAAGCACAAACTGAACACGCTATTGAATGTAAAGCACTCCACTCCATAGCGACAGAATACGAATTCGTAGAACAAGACGGTATTCGCTTCTTGGTGCGAATTTTGTCTAATCTGGTACGGAAAGACAAAGCCAAAAAGAAGCAAGAAGAAAAAACCGCTACTTCATCGAAGGATTTCAACCCTTTTCTTCCCTACGAACAAGACTTATTTGTAGCAGACCTTTCCGACACCCACCTGTGTTTGTTGAACAAATACAACGTAGTTGACCATCACCTGCTGATCATAACTCGTGCTTTCGAGGAGCAAGATACTTGGCTGACTTTACAGGATTTTGCTGCTATGTGGGCATGTCTTGGGGAAATTGATGGCTTGGCTTTCTATAATGCTGGAACGATTGGTGGGGCGAGTCAACGACACAAACACTTGCAACTCGTTCCTCTGCCCCTAGCCCCTGAAGGAGTTAACATCCCGATAGAAAATGCGATCGCATCAGCTAACTTTCAGGATGCTGTTGGCACCATCCCAACCCTGCCCTTCATCCATGCTATTGCTCAGCTTGACCCTAGTTGGGTAAACTCGACCTGGGATGCGGCTCAAGCCACCCTTGAGTTGTACCATAGATTACTGAGTGCAGTCGGGTTGCCATGGAATAATGCCAATGATAACAAGCAATCCGGTGCCTACAATCTCCTCGCAACACGGCAATGGATGTTGCTTTTACCCCGTTCTCAAGCAGATTTCCAGTCAATTGGTGTCAACTCCCTCGGATTTGCTGGAGCTCTCCTAGTCCGAAACCAAGAGCAAATGAAACGTCTGAAAGACCACGGTCCCATGACAATTTTAAAAAACGTTGCCATTACTTGGTAATTAAGGAAAGGGAATAGGGAATAGGGAGTAGGGAGTAGGGAGTAGGGAGTAGGGAGTAGGGAGTAGGGAGTAGGGGGAATAAAATTTAATGTATCTCATCATGATTAAAAACTCTATAATACCCAATTTTTAAGTATTAATTTTAAATTACTATTTTTATAGTTGTACAGTGGTGTTATCGCAGTCATGAGGTACAGTATTATTTGATGCTAATTACATTAAAATAATCTTTACTATAGCATTGATAAATAGCTCATTAACAATATTGATGATTTTTTTATAACATCAAAAAATCTTTGGAGCTCTTTCCTATTTCTCCCTGCTCCCTGCTCCCTGCTCCCTACTCCCTACTCCCTGTTCCCTGTTCCCTATTCCCTGTTCCCTGTTCCCTATTCCCTATTCCCTTTGCTATAGTTTCAATTATCCCCTAATTATCGTAGTTAACATGATCAAGAAAATTACTCTTGATTCTATCTGGTTCAGAAATTTACTTATAATCGTAATCGTACTGGGAGTAGTCTTTAGATTTTACAACCTAGACCGTAAAGTTTACTGGTACGACGAGACTATGACTTCCCTTAGAATTTCTGGTCACACTCGAACCGAACTAGTAGAAGACATTTTTGATGGTCAGATTATTAGCGTAGAAAATTTGTTAAACTACTACCAATTTCCTAATAATAAAAAAGATATAAACGACACCATTAATTCCCTAGCAGGTAATCCAGAACATTCGCCCCTTTACTACCTAATGGCGAGATTATGGTTACAAACCTTTGGCAATTCCGTAGGAACGATCAGACTGTTATCCGTACTAATTAGCTTATTAGCATTGCCCTGTGCTTACTGGCTGTGCTTAGAACTTTTTGGTTCAAAATTAATCGGTTGGGTAGCTGTTGCCATAATTGCTATTTCTCCTTTTCATGTTTTGTATGCCCAAGAAGCCCGAGAATATAGTTTATGGACTGTTACCATTTTGCTTTCTAGTGCAGTCCTATTATGGGCAATGAATTCTTCTAGAATAAAGCAATTAATTAAAAAACCTTATCGATGGATTATCTATAGCTTTACTGTTGCTTTAGCACTTTATACTCACCCTTTCTCAGCCTTTGTCTTAATTGGACAGGGCTTGTATGTATTAATTACCGAAGGTGGTCGCTTGACTAAGCGGGTAACTAGCTATTTACTAGCCTGCTTAGGAGGAGTATTGCTATTCTCTCCTTGGCTAATCATTGTTATCATTAATTTCTCCAAATTTATCGCTAATACTGACTCAGTTAATCATAGTCGTTCAGGCTTTTTACCCCTATTTTGGACTTTAAACCTCAGTCGGATTTTCTTTGATGTTAATCAAGGCATCCATCCTTTGAGTCCCCTCCACTATCTCAGTTTATGTTTAGCAGTATACGCCCTCTACTATCTTTGTCGTAAAGCTCCTCAGCATGCTTGGGTATTTATTATTACCTTAATTGGAGTGACAGGAATTGCTCTTATCGGTCCAGATGTGCTATTAGGTGGTCGCCGTTCTAGCATTACTCGCTACGCTATTCCCTGTTATCTAGGTATCCAGTTAGCTATTGCTTATTTCCTGACAACCGAAGCTAAAAATTCAGGACAACTTACCAAAGATAAGGTAAAAAAGGGATTGCCCACAATGGGCATGATGAATGGAAATTTAGCAAATACCGAAGAGAGACAAGATGGGCAAGTAAGGGGTGACCATGACATGGTGCCCATAGGCAAACCCCGACAAAATCCTAAGCCTTGGAAGTCAATAGTAATTGCTCTAGCATTTAGCGGCATACTCTCCTGTATAGTAAGCTCTCAACTGCCAGTTTGGTGGCACAAGAGCTATGCCAAGAGTCGCAATAATCCCGACGTAGCAGCTTGGATTAATCAAATCCCACAACCACTGTTGATCAGTAATGAAATTCCCGGTAGGGTTCTATCTCTGTGTCATCTACTTCGTCCGGATGTACAGCTGATGTTATTGGATAAATCCAATAGCTCTACCAACATACCGGAGATTCCGGGGGGTTTCAAAAATGTTTTACTTTATCGACCGTCAGAGGAATTACGTCAGGGAATTGAAACCACCCATAACTATAGGGTTAAACCCACCGATCAATCTTGGCTCTGGAAACTATCAAGATAGGGAATTTCGTCAGAGAAAAAAAGTAGTAGTCTTATCTGCCTTATCCCGAGTTGCATTCACACCATTTGAACACAGCACCTTCTTCAATCTCCTCCCCCTCTTCCCATTCTTCCCCATCATGATTGGGCATGGCGAGATCCTGTTGAAACGCACTTGGTACTAGGCACCTATAACTGATACCCCTACTCCCTAGATTTCCCTGATAAATTAAGATGACAATGCCCTCCTATTCCCTCGGAACTCCAGTTGTAAGGTGCAAACCAATCAAGATGAGTAACTCTCCCAATCCTGGTAATTTACCAGAGCCTACTCCGGAAAATACTCCAGAACCTAAGGTAAGTAGAGGGTTTTGGCAGAGGCTGCTACGTCCGGTCTTCATGCTAATGGTCATGATGCTAGCTTCTGGGATAGGGGGTGGAAGCCTTTTTGCTTGGTATTTCATCCAGAAGCAATTAGCACCAACGGTAGAGAAAAATTTATCTAGCTTTCTTAACCGAAAAGTCAATGTCGGACCAGTGGAGGGCTTTTCCCTAAATGGTGTGCGGTTTGGTTCTTCGGAAATACCTGCTACCCCTACCGATCCCGATCATCTTGTCACGGAGGCAGTGAAGGTAACCTATAACCCGGTTAAACTGCTATTTACCAGAACCCTAGAACTGGATGTAACCCTAGTTGAACCTAATATATATGTTGAACAGGACAAAGATTTAACCTGGGTGTCTACAGCATTTACACAAACTGCCCAAGATTCGGCGTTTAAGGTAGACCCAAAGGTGGTGCGGTGGCGGGATGCGGATGTGGTGGTGGTGCCAAGATCTCAAGTGGGAATCAAACAAGCACCGATGAGATTTACTGAGGTTCGGGGGAAAAGTAAATTTCTCGACGGAGGTCAGCTGATTCGCTTTAATGTAAATAGTCAGCCTTTAACTGGGGGAAATTTAAAGGTTAAGGGAGATTACCGCCTCTCTCAACAAGAAACTGACTTGCACCTTGATGTCGATAACGTTAGTGCAGCAGAGGTTAGTAAAGTACTTCTGATTCCCCTGAAGCTTCAAGCCGGTAAACTGGGTGGCAACCTGAGAATACAACGGAATAATGCTGAGCAGCCTTGGCAGTATTGGGGTACGATTAGCTTTTATGACACCATCGCCCGCTTAGAACCCTTGCCCCAACTGTTCACTGAAAGCAAAGGTAAGCTGAACTTTCGAGGGAGTCAGATTTGGCTCGGTAACATAACTAGCCGATTCGGTCAAGTACCTGCCCAAATTGGGGGAATGCTGGATATTGAGTCGGGCTACAAGCTCAGAGCAACAACCGAACCGGTTCAGATACAGCAGTATGCACAGACCTTTGGGATCAAAGAGCTACCAGTAACTACTTTAGGTAAAGCACAGGCCACGTTTCAGGTAACTGGAGCTATTGACAACCCGATTGTGATTGGAGAGGCGTTTACCACTACTCCCGCCACCCTTGACCAGGTGAACTTCAGCTCTATTACTGCTGACTTTAGCGTTATTAATACTGAGCTGGCCATTAGAAACTTGCAGGCAAAACCAACAGTGGGTGGCTTAGTCACAGGCAAGGGGGATATCAAATTTATGGATCAGGGGGGGGCAGTATTTGATCTCAAAGCTGTGGATGTGCCAGGGAATGCGATCGCAAAACAGTATGGATTTAATCTACCCATTCCTGTGGGTCGAATTTATGGCAGAACCCAGATCTTTTCTCCCCTGGACAAGCCCGAAAATTTTCGTGCCACTGGTTATGCTAATCTGCCCATGGGTGATGGTGTGCTCAGAGCTACTAATTTTCAAGTGGGGGGTGGGCGCTGGCAGGGGTTAGTAGAAGCTAAAAATATTTCCGTAGCACCAATCATCAAAACCTTACCTGCAGCATCTCTACCGCCACAATTCTCTGGACCGTTCAATGGTCAATTTAATCTGTCCGGTCGCCTTGATTCTTTCGAGCCAGAAACCCTCCGTGCTAGTGGTTACGGCAGCGTAACGGTTGATGGTGGTACCTTGCGTGCTACCAATGTAAAACTGATCAATGGTGGTTTTTCTACCCTAGTCCAAGCCTCTGAGATTCCTCTACAAGCCTTAGCACCAGTACCCTCTGAATTTAAAGGTCCCATCTCAGGGGAGTTGACTATCTCAGGGGATGTAAAGTCTTTGAGTCCTAGCACGATTACCGCTAGTGGGTCTGGTAGTGTAGATCTAGCAGCAGGGACTATTCAAGCTGATGCGATCGCGATCGCTAAAGGCAAGTTCCAAGCTCAAGTACTCGCATCCAATCTCGAGTTAGGCCGTCTCGGACCAATACCACCCCAATTCGACGGTCCAGCTTCCGGGGAGTTTAGCATCTCAGGGAATGTCGATTCGGTAAGTCCTAGCACGATTACTGCTAGTGGGTCTGGTAGTTTAGATGTCGCAGGAGGAAGCATTAAAGCTGATGCTGTCGATATCGCTAATGGCAACTTCAAAGCTCAAGTACTTGCATCCAATCTA
>NZ_JAAHHS010000116.1 GCF_010692395.1 Moorena sp. SIO3H5 | reverse complement strand
CCTCACCTCAACCAATTCAGGAAGATATTGATCAAGGAGTTGAACAGCAACCACAAGACTCATTACCCGAACTAGAAACGGAAACTGCCAGGCAAGTAAGCAGCAATACCCCCGCCCATCCCTCCCGCAAAAAGCGACCGATGTGGCCTTTTATTCTGCTTGGTATCGGTATTCTAGGATTGGGTGCGATCGCTTTCAAACAGTCCCAACCTAATCCTGAGGTATCACAAAACACCATCACAGCAGCCCCAGCTGAACCTAACCGGTTACCTGTACGAGCCACCCCAGTCAAAATTTATCCACTGCAACAGTTAGTTTTTGGCAATGGCTTCGTTTCAGCAGTGCGAGGGAAACACCTGACCTTCCAAACTTCAGGAACTATCACCTATCTCAAAAAAGTTAATGGACGGGATCTGCGAGAGGGAGATTTTGTCAAAAAGGGTCAATTACTAGCAAAATTAGATGACCGCAGACTGCAAGCAGAGCTGGCACAAGCTCAAGCCCAAACGGCTGAAGCTCAAACCCAACAGGTAACAGCACAAGCCAACTTGTCTCAAGCTCAAGCAAATGTAGAACAAGCCAAAGCACAAGTACTCAGTGCTCAAGCCGAGTTTGAAGTAGCAAAAAATGATTTTGATTTAGCGATATCTGAATTCAAACGCCGTCTAGAACTTTTCAATTCTGGTGTAATCTCAGAGAGTGATGTTGATGTCTACAGAAATAGAGCCGAGGATGCTCAATCCCAAGTCAGAGCAGCACAAGCTCAGGTTAATGCTGCCTTGAGCAATGTCAAAGCCGCTGAAAGTCAGTTAGCATCTGCCAAGTCACAATTAACTGCTACTCAAGCCCAGATTTCTTCAGCCAAGGCTGGGCAAACTCGCTCTACCATTAGTTTAGAAGATACGGAGATTGTAGCACCATTTGATGGCATTGTAGCCCACCTTAATATCCGAGAGGGAGACTTCTGGACAACCCAAGTTTTAAACAGTTTAAACACTGGTGATTATCAGAGTGTAGTCGATTCAGTGCCTATCATTATCAATGACCCTAGCGCTTATGAAGTTATTCTCGAACTACCCACTTTTTATGGCCCATTGGTAAAACCGGGTCAATCAGCTTATGTGGTGTTAGATCAAGACATGAGTACTGCCTCTAGTAGAGGCATGACCCAAAAGGAATTGTTTCGCCTTGCTAAAGCCCGAGGCGCAATTTTTTCAGTCAGTCCTTCGGTTAACCCTGGTGAGCGTTCTGTAAACGTCACCGTCCGCCTGTACCAAGGAAGTAAGAATGTACTGGATGGGGAGCGAGTTTCTCTTTGGATCGCTGTGGCAGAAAACCCCACAGCCCTAAGTGTTCCTCTTAATGCAATTGTCTACCGAGACCAGAAACCCTATGTATTTGTTGTAAATCAACAAGAAAACGTCGTCAAACTGCGTCCGGTAACAGCGGGGATTAGGGGGATTTCTATGCAAGAAATTTCAAGTGGTGTTGAAGTTGGCGACTTAGTGGTCACAGAAGGACTAAATCGCTTAGTTGATGGCACACCAGTTGAAGTGATTGACTAGGAATTTGGAAAGTTTGTAATTGGTCAGATGACGTTTTCCTTTGGTAGGTAATTGATGAGTAGTAAGCTGGTTTCATCCAACTATAAACCTGAGGGTTTACAGGATAAATTACATCATAATAATGGCCATGATGTGCCTGATGTTAACCAAGCCTCAGGTTTAGCTAAATTCTTTTTCCTGAAAACAGTATTTGGTATTCTCTTGATCGTTTTGCTAACCTTGGGTGGATTGATGGGTTATCAGTCGATGGTCAAAGAAGCCGATCCAGATGTGGAAATTCCCATGGCGATAGTGACTACTAGTTGGCCAGGGGCTGACCCAGAAACCATAGAAACTCAAGTAACCGATAAAATTGAAAAAGAACTCAAATCCCTAAAGGGATTGAAGAAAGTTGAGAGTGCTTCTTTCAACGGTTTCTCCCAGATATCAGTGGAATTTCAAGCTAATGCCAATGTTCAGGAGTCGATGGCACTGCTGCGGCAAAAAGTGGATGATGCTGAACCGGAGATTAATTCAGAGGCTAATCAACCAAATATACAGCAAATCTCTGCCCAAGATGTCCCAATTTTCTCGATTGCTTTATATGGTAATCTCGATCCGGCGGTGTTCAGTCGGGCGGCGGAAGATATTCAAGAAAGACTCGAAAAAGTCTCGGGTGTACGGGAGGTTAATGTAGCAGGACAACGGAAAGAAGTTATCAATGTCCAACTTATCCCCAGCCGCATGAATACTTTGGGGATTTCCCCAACCACAGTAAGTGACCGCCTCAGAGTTGCTAACCAGGATATGCCCTGGGACCAGATTGAAAATGAACAGATTGGGGCTCAGGTACGATTGTACGGTAGGTTTCGTACCTTGGAAGATTTACGTAGCTTGCCTATCACTCGTTTGGGTGGTAGTTATGGTAGGGTAGTGCGCCTAGATGAAGTTGCCTTAGTACGTCGGGATTTGGAAAGGGAAAAGACTCGTGCTTTCATGAGTTGGCGGGGTTCTGAGTTTGAACCCACCGTCAGCATGGATGTAGTGAAAGTACCAGGGTCTGACTCAATTAACGTCATCGAAAAAACCTTAGAAGAACTGGAGTCTCTCAAGCAAGACCTCAATGTCTGGCCTTTTGGGATGGATTATCGGATTACCTACAGGCAGGACGAACAGATTCACGATGAGCAGAATAACCTGATCATTAATGTGATTCAGGCAGTGGTTGGTGTTTTTATCATCTTGTTCATTGCCCTGACCTGGCGAGAAGCCATAATTGCTGGGTTATCGATTCCTTTAACCTTTCTCGGAGCTATATTTCTGCTCTGGCTTAGTGGGTACACCCTCAACAATATGATCTTATATGGGATGGTCATAGCACTAGGATTGTTGGTGGATGTATTCATCTTAATGATGGAGGGGATGCATGATGGACTGTTTGTGGAAGGGTTAACCTTTAATCAGGCAGCCCTTAAGACTGTGAGAACCTATGCAGCACCAGCGTTTTCCGGTCAGATCACAACCATTCTAGCTATGGCACCCCTGCTGGTAATTAGTGGCACGATGGGCAAGTTTATACGCTTGATGCCGATCACAGCAATTATCTGTCTGTTGCTCAGTTATGCGATCGCTTTATTAATCGATATACCCTTGTCTCGCTTTCTGTTAGGTAATGTCAAAGGCGGGATGCAAAAAACCCGCATTGATAAATTAACCGAATCCGCCTCTGAATGGTTTAAAAACTGGAGTCTCAAGTTTACAGTACGTAACCGAGCAATAGCTGGTGCTTGGATTTTCGGCACTGTAGTTCTTTTTATGACCTCTTTTGTGGCAGTTGCGCAATTACCAGGAACGCTTTTTCCAGATGCTGACACCCGCCCTACCAGTATCAATGTGGAATTACCCCCCACAGCCACCTTGGAAAAGTCTCAACAAGTGGCAGATGATTTAGGAGAAATTTTGCGTTCCAAGGATTATTTTGAAAGTGTCACCAAATTAGTTGGTCAAAAAAGTGGTTTAGTGGCAGAGAGTGGTCTTAAGCCGACACAGGATAACTATTTACTAGGTTTCTCAGCACTATTTACCAAAAAAAACGAGCGCGACCAGTTGTCCTATGAGTATATAGATGACTTGCGAACAGAACTGAATCAGGCCATCCGTAATTATCCTGGAGCATCCCTAGTCATCAATGTTCCTGGTACTGCTGAAGGCGGAGACCCCATTGCCATTGAGCTAAAAGGGAATGACATGAACACACTGCGGCAGATTTCCGGTGAAGTCCAATTAGCACTGCGCCAGATTGATGGGACTGAAGATGTTCGTGATGGCTTGGGAGACTTGCGCAACGATATCAAACTTCGACCCAAACGGGAAGCTATGGATTTTTATGGCATCACTGAAAATGACCTAGCCCTGCAGGGACGCTACATTATGACCGATAACGAGATTACAGACTCTGCCATTAGAGCAGGAAAAGACGACTTAGAAATTCGCCTGAGTACTGCCTGGCCATCCCGCAATGGCGCTGTAGGTGGTCCCACTCGTCGTGATGAGTTGAGAATGATTCAACTGTTTTCATCAGACCACGGAGCAATATCGGGAGAGGCGATATTGGATATTGAGCAGAGCATGGCTCCCTTATCGATTACCCATACAGATACCGAACGCACAGTTACTGTTTATTCTAAAGCTAAAGGTCGCACGTCTGGAGAGATTTTGGCAGAGTTACAGCCAAAATTAGAGCAAATGAAGAAAACATGGTCTCCAGGTTATGATTACAAATTTGGCGGAGAGGCTGAAACTCAAAGTGAGACCTTTGGTTCCGCAATTAACATGTCCTATGTATCAATTTTCTTAGTTTTTTCGGTACTGGTGCTGCAATTTGGCTCTTTCACCCAGCCTTTCATTATTATGCTATCTATCCCCTTTGCTTTGATTGGCACTTTTAGTGGTTTCTCTTTGCTGGGGATACCCCTTTCGTTTCCTGCCATGATTGGGATTATTTCTCTAGTGGGAATTGTAGTTAATGATTCCATCGTGATCGTAGAAACCATGAACAAGCATCGCTCAAGTGGAATGAAAGTGCGGCAAGCTGCAGCTCAAGGTGCTTCTGACCGATTGCGCCCAGTACTCACCACCAGTATTACCACCATGGTTGGTTTGATTCCTTTAGCACTAAGTGATCCCGCTTGGTTTCCGTTGTGTATGGCAATTATCTTCGGTTTATGTGCCTCAACCTTGAGTGCGTTGCTGGTGATTCCCTGTTTGTATTTACAGTTGACGCCAAATAAGAGATAGGCAAGAGGCAACAGGCAACAGGCAACAGGCAACAGGCAAATGTTGGTTTTAGTTTAAGCTATCAGCTATCAGCTATCAGCTATCAGCTATCAGCTATCAGCTATCAGCTATCAGCTATCAGCTATCAGCTTAAGCGCACGCGTGCGCGTTCAGCTATCAGTTAAAGGCTCTCAAGTATCAGCTAAAGGCGCGACTAAGTGACGACTCTTGGCTGTTGACCTTTGGCCTCTTGTGATTCTTCAAACTTCCTCTGGATTTACTCCCATTGCTCGTAAGCGAGCAGCGAGTTTGTCAGCCCGCTGTTGAGCGATCGCCGCTTGTTCTTCAGGAGTAGGTAGCACAATTCCGTCGAAAGTAGCCCAACGCAGCCAAGTGGCCTCTACATCCTTATACAAGCCTGACCAACGCACTAAGGCTAACCCTAATATTTCGCTAACTAGTCGCTCCTGTTCATCTTCACTTAAAGGTTGATAGACTCCATTGTCTAAGCTAAATCCCGCCCAATCTTCTGGATTAAACGGGTCGTACCAAAAATATTCCGGTACTCTGACTTGGTCTTGATAAACTAGCTTTTTGGTACTTTTATCCGTCTTGGCTGTACTGTCAGAAATTAGTTCAATGATCACATCAGGTGCTTTACCTTCTTCCCAAACTACCCAACTGAGTCGTTCGCCTTTGGGAACTCCAAGCACCACAAACACATCTGGACCCCGGAAGTCTTGATTTTTAAGTTGTGCTTCACTGAAATGAAGAAACATATTACCGCCCACATAGCCATCCTCCCGCTGGGCCAACCAAGGCAATAACGGATCAATCAGCAATTGCATCTGGAGTTTATGTCGTTCAGTTTCCATCGGAATACCGTCATCACAGGGAAGGTCATACTGAGTTGGCAGATAAGGAGTATTAGGCACAACAGCAGAGGTCATGGTTTTAGACATAGCGATCGCATTACCTACTCAAATTTAACGCCCACAGCTACGGTATCGTTGAAAGTCGGGAAAAAACCTAGCGCTTGGATCTATCTTTTTGGCTAAAAATATGGTAAAGGAGTTGCTTTAGCTTCTGGCAAAATTAACATTGCATCACCAAAGGAATAAAAGCGATAACTAAGAGCGATCGCATCCTGATACAAGCTCAGTAACCTTTCCCTCCCTACCATGGCGCTAACTAACATTAATAAACTCGACCGAGGTAAGTGAAAATTGGTAATCAATCCCTCCACTACCTGCCACTGATAGCCTGGGTAGATAAATAAGTTAGTCTTACCACAATAGGGTTGTAATTCCCCATCCACAACGGCTCCCTCTAAAGCACGGACTACCGTTGTGCCTACAGCAATCACTCGACCTCCCGTTGCTCTAGTTTCCTGAATTTGCTCCACAGTTGATTGGGGGACTTCTAGCCACTCTCCGTGCATGTCGTGCTCGGTAATATCCTCCACTTCTACAGGTCGAAATGTACCAACCCCCACGTGTAGGGTGATATACCCTAGCCGAATTCCCCGTTGGCGGCAGTTTTCCATCAGCTGATTGGTGAAATGGAGTCCAGCGGTGGGAGCAGCCACAGCACCATTCTTTTGAGCATAAATGGTCTGATACTGCTCTGGGGTAGCTTGAGAGTCTTGGATATAGGGGGGTATAGGAACCTGACCATACAACTCCAAGAGGGTTTCCCAGGATACTCCCTCTGGGAAATCAAACTGCAATATCCGCCCACTGGTCCCTTCATCTGTTGCCACAACAGTTGCTTTCAGAGGAGGTAGAGGGGTAGTTAGTTGTTTGGAGACGCTACTATCGTTGAGCCCAAGCTCGGATGAGGGAGTAAACCAAATCTCTGCTCCTGGCTTTAGACGCCTACCTGGTTTCACTAAAGCTAGCCAACTCTGGTGTTGTCCCTGGTGTTCTCCCTGATGTGGTCGCTCTTCTAACAACAAAATCTCCACAGGTACACCAGTGGATTTACGCCCATAGAGTCGAGCGGGGATAACCCTAGTGTTATTGAGGATCAATAGGTCACCCGGTTGCAAGAGCTGAGGTAATTCCCTAAAGATGTGGTGGCTATGGTTAGTTGGTGAATCTACCACCAGCAGTTTTGAACCATCCCTCTCGCTCAAGGGTGTTTGGGCAATTTGCTCTTGGGGTAGTTCATAGTCATAGCTTGAGACTAATTTGTCGATTTGGTGCTTGGATGTCTGTTTGTCAATCCCTGTCATGTCATGCTGTTATTCCTACGTTGGGGAATATCCCCTATCTAAGATCGGGGGAGTATCCCCTATCAATTAGCAATCGTGGCTTGCAAAAATAAAGATATCGGATAGCATATCAAGCCTCAGTTGGTTACTAACTAACTCCTCTCTATGGATTACCTTTACTTTTTAGCTAATGCCAGTCTAACTCTGCGAGTCGTTGAGTATCTAAAAGACTCGCCCCAGCTACCTATCAAATTTGCCACGGTGATTCATCGGATTGATGGCTGGGTGGTTAAGGTCAAGATGGACACACCCTTAACCGCTCAACAACATGGAGACTTTCGGGCTTATATGAACGAGTTGGGGATTCCCTACAGCCCAGACATTCGTGTGCAAATGGCTCTGTGGAGTCTGGAAACCGGACAGTCACCTGTAGAGGTGATGCGTCGTTACCAAGTTGCTGTGGTTTCTCATGGTAGTCCAAACCAGAGCGACATAGAAGCTTTTTGCGAACAATTTACCATGGGGTTGGGATATTGTCCAGAAACCTTGGCTTGAGCAACGCTCAATTAATGTAGGGTGGGCAGTGGATCACACAGATCCAGAAACTAACCAAGCAAGTTGCTAGGTACTGCCAACCCTAGGATTAATTACAACGGTGCCAGATCTTAGTAATACCTAGAATTTTGATAAAATCGGTTATGATTCAGCACGGTAATGTAACCGAAGTCTATGCCCTTGCCAGCAAATATAGTCACCCTAACTACGACGGAAAATCAACAGACTTTAAGCATAAATCCCCCAACCTCTGGTCTATCTTTGCAGGGAGTTATCAGCATACCAGGGGATAAATCGATTTCCCATCGAGCCTTAATGTTGGGAGCGATCGCGTCAGGAAAAACTACCATTCAAGGGTTACTTTTGGGAGAAGACCCCCAAAGCACTGCTAGCTGCTTTCGTGCTTTGGGCGCAGATATCTCGGAACTTAATACTGAACAAGTAATTGTTAAGGGTATAGGACTAGGGAAACTGCAAGAACCCGTTGATGTCTTAAATGCAGGTAACTCGGGTACTACCCTACGAGTGATGCTGGGACTACTCGCTTCTGCTGCTGACCGATTTTTTACTGTAACTGGTGACAAGTCTTTGCGATCGCGTCCGATGTCCCGTGTGGTGAAACCCCTACAACAAATGGGAGCAAGCATCTGGGGGCGTGAAGGTGCAACGCTCGCTCCCCTGGCCATTAAAGGCTCTGTTCTTAAACCAATTCACTACCACTCTCCCATCGCCTCAGCTCAAGTAAAATCCTGTATTCTCCTGGCTGGTTTAATCACCGAAGGACAAACAACTGTCACTGAACCAGCCCTCTCCCGTGACCACAGCGAACGGATGCTCAAAGCCTTTGGTGCTCAAATTATTACTGACCCAAAAACCAATAGTGTTACCGTCACAGGACCGGCTCAGTTGCAAGGGCAAACCGTAATTGTTCCTGGTGATATTAGCTCAGCGGCCTTTTGGTTAGTAGCCGGAGCTATTGTACCTGGTTCAGAACTGATTGTGGAAAATGTGGGTGTTAACCCTACCCGTACAGGTATTTTAGAAGCCCTATCCATGATGGGGGCTGATATTGAGCTGTTAAATCAGCGAGTAGTGGCTGGGGAGCCGGTGGCAGATTTGCGGGTACGTCACAGTAACCTCAAAGGATGCACCATTGCGGGTGACTTGATTCCCCGCCTGATTGATGAAGTGCCAATTTTAGCAGTAGCAGCAGTCTTTGCCCACGGAACTACTATCATTCGGGATGCAGCAGAACTGCGAGTCAAGGAAAGCGATCGCATAGCCGTGATGGCATCCCAGTTGAACCAGATGGGAGCTCAGGTCACTGAATTGCCCGATGGTCTAGAAATTATCGGTGGTACTCCCTTAAGCGGTACAGACGTGGATAGTCATACTGACCACCGCATTGCCATGAGTTTAGCGATCGCAGCCCTCAATTCCCAAGGTACAACTACCATTCACGGTGCTGAAGCGGCTGCCATCTCCTATCCAAATTTCACTACCACCTTGCAAGAGGTAATAAAGGCTTGTTGATTGTAAGTATTCAGCTATCAGCTATAGCGCATATGCTTGCTTTTGACCGCTGACCGCTGTTCGCGTAGCGTGGCCAAAGGCCTTCTGCTGACCGCTGACCGCTCAAAATAAATAAAGTAATGGATAAAGGTTTCTAAAATTACCCTTTACCCATTACTCGTTACCCTTTAACCCAAATTTTTCCCGGAGCAACTAGCCCAACTTATGGAGGCTATCACTTTATGTCAGGGATTGGAGAAGTTAACAAAGCTAGTTTACGCAGCTGCTTGGCTTTGGATAAGAACAACCTTTCGTAGGCTTTAATATCCTTATCCTTAGAAAATTCCTCATAGTAGCGCTCTTTGCTGGCTAGTTTCATTTTTTGCAGTTCATCAGTATCATTTAGCAGTATCTCCAGTTTCTGCTCCAATTCTGCTTCATTTTTGAAATAGTGAGCACCAGGTCCTGCAACCCAACGATTGAAGCGATTATTGTTTGCCAGAACCGGTTGACCAGCGCTGAGGGCTTCTACTAAAGAAGGATTAGTGCCACCAACTTGATGTCCATGAATATAGAGTCGTGCGTGGAATCTCAAGGCATTAACCACCGACTTATTATAGATAGCACCAGGAAAGATCACTTCATCACTGGCTGCGTCTAGAACTTGTTTGTGATAGGGTACCTGATCAGGTAAATAGCGACCAAGCACCACCAATTTAAGACCCCGAGGTCGCCTGGAAAAGCCAGAAACAATCTCTAGAATCGAGTTTTCTGGTTCAGGTCTGGCAATCACCAAAGCATACTCCTTCGGAGCCAGATTATAGGGTGTTAAAAGTTGTGAGTCGGCATTAACAACTTTCTCGGTTCCATAAGGAATCACCGTAATTTTTTCAGAAGCTACTTTTCGGGTCAATAAATGACTTTTGATTGCTGGGTGATCAGCAATTAAGCTGTTAGCTAACCAACATCCAGCCCATTCATTGAGATATAACCAAATTCTTTCAGGAAGCCTCCATTTACTGCGTTTCCATTCCATACCATCCATATTCATAAAATTGGTAATTCCTTTGAGGCGATACCAAATACTGAAGATAGCTGTGTTATAGCCAAGGGTAAGCACGATTCCCTTTTGCTTGAGCGCATGTAATGTAGATTTCCAGTCAAAAATGATCGATCCCAGTGCGTTGCCATACGGGACCGGTATATGAACCAGACGAATACCATTCCAGTATTCTTCAAACATCTGATTTTTGTGCTCTTCCTGACAATAGACTGTGACTTCCCATCCCTGAGATACAAGATATTTTGACAGCCGTTCCGCGAAAGTTTCAAATCCACCATATTGGGCGGGAATGCCACGGATACCAAGAATTGATAGTTTCAACATTTTAGATGCCCGAGTCTAACAGTATACAAAGGCAAATTTTTGCCTTCCCAATCCAGCAGTTACTTAGACTAACTGAGTTTAATCACGAAAATGCACCGAACAGCCGATAACAAACGGCTATCAAAGGTAGATAAACCCGATAATTATTTTTTTTCTACCTTGAGCTGCTTTATCAATCAAGTAGATTTCTAGGATAAGGCTAGGCCATGATTTTTCAAAACTCTGTTAGTTTTGCGCAGTTTGACAATGGACTATTACCTGCCATCACTGAAATGGTATTTATCAACAAACCCTTAAAACCATTAAGCATAATACGTTCCGGCGCGGTTGTTAGCGATGCAGCGCGGTCTTGGGGAGGCAGCGCGGTCTTGGGGGTCTCCCCCATGAGCGACTGCCGTGGTTTCCCCCACTCGCTATTGCATCAAGAAATGTCAGACTTGATTTGATGGTTTTTCTCTGGAACGCACTACCACCAAGCAGAGGAGATGTGACACGCTTAACGCTGTGTCCCCTACACATTTAGGATTTGCGTGATAAATAGTCTCTGAACTTTAGGCGGTTGTTGAAGCGGTTGTGCCAACTTGTTAAAAGTGCCATAATCTGTTATTATCTCAGGATTTTTTAATACGAATAACTTGAACATAGATGCAAGAATCACCATTAGTTTTGTAAATGGTTTAACGATGGCTTTGCTATTTAATCAACATTTCACACAGTATCTTAAAATCCCTGTCAAAAGTCAAGATTTTAAAAAAAGTTAATGTTGCAAACAGCGGTCAATCAATTGTCAATCAACTGCTACATCTTGTAGTATATACCCTTCAATCAACTCAACGATGATCGACGTGGAACTGAGCGAGTTCATTGACAAACCTCCAACAATTAAATTGAGCCGAAGCAACATCTGATTAGTGATCAGACTTTAGTAATCAGACTTTGCTAACACGTTAATCAGACTTTGTGAAAAACTTGTGAACTCATCTATCGAGTAGGGTAAACAATTAGCTATTTAAAATTAATAAACTATCTAGAGACGTAGATTTGATGATGAAAGTTCCAGGATTTATAGAAGTTACGAAGTTTAGTTGGTTTTGGCCTACTAACCCACCAAATATAGGGGGTACTACTTAAAAAATATACTAAGTTTGGTGGATCAACGGGGTCAATGGGTAAGTCCTGATTGATAAAAAAATTTCAAACAGCTTACATAATTGGCTTACAGTAAATCATTTTACCCTGTTTTCAGGCTAGGTTTTGCATAAATCATGAAAAAAAAGCTATAATAGTTGAAGTTTGCTATAATACCTAACGTTTGCTGTGAAATATGAGCAATCATTGCTAAACACGTAATGGCTAAGCAACTAACGCTTAAGCAAGTAACCCTTGTCAGCAACCGGGAAATAAGCGATGTTTTTGAACCGAGTACTCGCCAACCCAAACAACTAGCTAAACAATTACCCAAACAATTATTGATAAACGGCCAACAGCCCAAGCTTCAGCCTGTAGCGTTTATTTTTCCAGGACAGGGAGCGCAATATGTCAATATGGGGCTGCAACTAACCCATTATCTATCAACCCCTACTGGGTCAGGAACTATCCTTAGCAAGGATTAACGGGCCATCCCCATCGGTTATTCCCAGTCAAGCGTGAAGCGTTTCGGGCAAAGCCCGACGCTGCGCGAACGCGAAGCGGTTCCAAAGGAACATCGCATCCGAAGCGCTCAACACTCTCATAAAGTGCTTGAGCAGCTGGTGCTCACGTCGGTAAATCATCCAGGACAAGAGCAATTCGATCTAACCTTATTTCCGAGATTCTCTAGATTATCAAAACATCTTAGACGTTTAAAACCTCTGCACAACAGCGGCGGGCTTGAAAACAACTGACAGACTTGAGTCTGTCGTGTCTAATTCAGGGATTTTAAAGTTATCAATCCAATCTTCAATAAGTTGCGTGATGGTTTGAGTTCTAATTTCAGAAATTTTACGCAAGCATTTTTTTAAATCTGCTGATATTAATCTATAGTCCTAGGTGGCCTATTTTTTTAAATCTTGACATTTGTTTTATTAATATCTATCTTGTAACTATATAAGTTAAAAATTAAACGTTACATAAAACAAATAAAATTATTGTCTAAGCCATCAAAAGTTTTTATAAAGAATAATGGAAAATATGACAAACGGTTTTAAGGGAATCGATAAAGACTTACAGGAACTAGGAAGCCGTTTTTCAAACGTAGATCTAGTTGGAATAGACTTAGATGAGATTAAAAGCCAATTGGAAAGTATTGCCGAGACGGAAAAAAAACTAAAAGAATCTCTAGCAGACGTCTCACAGTTAAAGTCAGAATCAAAGGCGATAATCAAGGAACTCACCGAAGCCCAGAAAACCTTTGAGCAGCGTTTTACGGAACCGACCAAGAGCCATGAGCAAGAACAGCAAAGTTTTGAGCAGCGTTTCACTGAGCTTAGAGATAATAATCAGCTCCAACTTGACAACCTAAAGTTAGAACTATTGAAAGCCGAAACTCGATTAAATGTCTATGGTTATCAGCTCCAAAAGGTTCAGGATTATATGACTAGTATCGAAACTAATTTTAATGATATTAGAAATGAGTTTAGTAGTTTTCCCAACCAAATACAAACTTTAGTTGAACCAGAAGTATTTAAAAGTCAAAAAAATACTATCAAGAAACTTAACAAACAAATCCGGATGATATGGTATTCGATGATAGCTTTATTGATTTTATGCTTGTTTATTGCCGCTTGGGCTGGGCTGAAGTAGCCTCCTGAAGATATAGCGTCAGCTGTCAGCTGTCAGCTTAAAATAAACCTTCCGTAGCATGCCCATCCCACAAACGGTCGAATTTAATACTGCGAGATTACCCTGTCGCCCATTTAAACGACCTTTGATTAAATCAGACTAAGCCTTGCAGAAATTATAAAAAAAGCTATACTAGATTAGTTTAATAACCAAAGTTGTCATACTAGTCAAGGTTTGCTGTGAAATCTGAGCAATCATGACTAAGCACGTAACCTAATCAGCAACTGGGAAATCAGGGATGTGTTAGAACCGAGTACTCGCAAACCCCAACAACTACCGAAACAACTACCCAAGCAACTATTTATAAACGGCCAACAGCCCAAGCTTCAGCCGGTGGCATTTATGTTTCCAGGACAGGGAGCACAATATGTCAATATGGGGCTGGAACTAACCGATGAAATATCAACATTTCGTGTACTGATTGATCGATGCTCAGAACTGCTGAAACCCGATTTGGGTATTGACCTGCGCCATGTACTCTACCCAAAGCAGGAACAGACTAATCAGGCCACAGAGCAACTGAAACAGACTACTATTACCCAGCCCGCTCTGTTTGTGATCGAGTACGCCCTAGCTCAGTTATGGATGTCCTGGGGAGTCCGTCCCGAAGCCATGATCGGTCACAGTATCGGTGAATATGTGGCAGCCTGTGTAGCTGGGGTCTTATCTTTAGAGGATGCATTATCTCTGGTTGCCCTTCGAGGGCAGATGATGCAACAACTCCCTGCTGGCTCCATGCTTGCTGTTCCTTTACCAGAACAAGAGGTGGAATCCCTGCTAGGTCAGGAACTATCTTTAGCAGTGATTAACGGGCCATCCCAATCGGTGATTTCTGGTCCTACTGATGCGATCGCATTATTACAAAACCAATTAGATCAACAAGGGCTAGACTACCGCAGGCTACATACCTCCCATGCCTTTCATTCCAAGATGATGGAACCGGTCTTGGACTCCTTCACCGACCAGGTAAAACAGGTTAGTCTCAATCCCCCACAAATTCCCTACCTATCTAATGTTACTGGCACTTGGATTACAGCCGAGCAAGCAGTCAATCCACGCTATTGGGCTCAGCATCTGCGGCAAACCGTGCGATTTTCTCAAGGTGTGCAACAGTTGTTGAAACAACCAGAGACCATCCTGCTAGAAGTAGGGCCTGGGCGAACCTTGAGCACATTAACTAAACGACACTCTCAGAAAGCGGTTGAGCAGCTGGTGCTAACATCGGTACGTCATCCACGACAGCAGCAATCGGATCTAAGCTTCTTGCTCACTACCGTAGAACAGCTCAGAGCAGCCAGTGTACCAGTAGATTGGGAGCGATGCCATGGTCAAACACCTCACCAGCAAGACATCCTAAGGCACAAAGGCCAAGAAGACGATGCCCAAAAAGACAACAGCACTCTCCTAGCCCCTGACCAACCTCAGCCAGAGTCATCCAAGACCGTTGTTGCTCCCCGAGATGACTTAGAACGTCAATTGACCAAGATTTGGGAAAACGTCTTAGGAATCAAATCTATCAGTGTTACAGATAACTTCTATGACCTAGGAGGAGACTCTCTCCTAGCGGTGCGCCTGTTTGCTGAGATTGAAAAGGTTTTCCATAAAAAACTGCCCTTAGCTTCTCTGCTGACGGCTCCCACTGTAGGGCAATTAGTAAACCAGCTGCGCCAAGACCAAAGTGCTGCTCCTTGGTTCTCAGTAGTACCAATTCAGCCCAATGGTTCCAAGCCCCCTCTATTTTGTATTCATGGAGCCGGTGGTAACATTCTCAGCTTTCGAGATTTGGCACGTTATTTAGGTTCGGAGCAACCGTTTTATGGACTCCAATCATTGGGTCTCGATGGCAAACAGACTCCCCTGACCACAGTTGAGGATATGGCTCGCTGCTACCTCCAGGAAATACGTACTATTCAGCCCAAGGGTCCCTATTTTCTGTCAGGATACTGCTTTGGAAGTAAAATTGCTCTGGAAATTGCTCAGCTGCTCCGCTTAGACGGTGAGACAGTCGCTCTGCTAGCTCTGCTTGAACCTAGCCCTGTTCACTTCTCCACAAATGAAAACCAACGTCCCTATCAGCACAGCTATAGTGACCGATTAAAAGGACTGTTTGAGCGATTGATTCATAGAGGTTTTCAAGACGTACTCAAGCAGCAATTCCTAAAGGTTGTTTCTAAATTATATCAGTCTCTTGGAATTTCCTTACCGCAATCTCTCCAAATCATAAAAGTCCAAGAAGCTAACACCTTCGCTTCAAAAAATTATGTGGCCAAACGCTACTATCCAAACCCAGTAACAATGTTCTTGACAAGTGAGCGGATTGCCCAATCTCCAGAACTCCAAAAAGGCTGGATAGAATTAGTTACTGGAGAGCTGGAAATCCAGGAAATCTCTGGTAAGCACTTAGATGACCAACCAGGGAGTTTTCTCAAAGACCCCCATGTAGAGCTACTAGCTGAAAAAATTAGGGCTTCTATAGATCAGGTAATTGTTAGTTAATTGTCAATTTAAACCTAAGGATTCAGCTATCAGCATTCAGCCGTCAGCTATCAGCTGTCAGCTTTGTGGCACAGGCTTCTAGCCTGTGACGTCACGTGGCCATTGGCCAAGGCAAATAGCTGATAGCTGAATGCTGAATGCTGATAGCTTACGAATTGATAACTTCCTGATATAAACTCAACATTTGTTCACCGATTATCTCCCATGACCAATTCTCTGAAACTATCACTCGTCCTTTTAGTCCCATAGATATGCGTTTTTCCCCATTAGTTGCTAACTGCAACAGTGCTTGATCTAAATCATTGATCACTTGGGATAGGTTATCGACAGGTACTTTAATTCCCCAGTCTTCTTGAACCATCAACGACGGTCCACCAATATCGAGACAAACCACAGGTCTACCAGACGCCATTGCTTCCAACACCACCGTCGGCCAATGATCATGGAAGCTCGGATGCATTAACACGTCCACCTCTGCCATCCTTTGTAGCACCTGATCACGGGAAAGCTTCCCCCAAAAACGTACAGCATCACCGCATCCAAGGTCCTTGGCCAATTTCTGTAGTCCCTCCTTTTCAGGACCATCACCAATCAGCCAGTATTCACTAGTAGGCCGTTCACGATGGAACTGGGCAAAGGCACGGATGCCCAATGCAAACCCTTTCCAACCTAAAAATCTCCCAATACTTACCACTCGAAAGGGTTCGTCTTGGCGCTGGGGCAGTTGACCTAATCTCTCAATATCCTTTTGATTAAGACCAAAGGGAGGAAAAGCCTTAACTGGTAAATTGTCTGACCATTGGCTCGCTTCCCGAGATAGAATTAATTGGGCCCGAGAAGCAACAGACCACTGGGTAAAGCGACCTAGGACATTCATCGACACCATCCGAATCCGTTCCATCATGGCCGATTGTAGGGATAATGTCTTCAAGAGTACCGACGGAATTTTATCTTTAGCTCCACCATTCCAAATCAAGGGCACACCTAGCCAGCCTATCCATGTTGGCAACCAGGAATTTTGATAGGTGACATGGTGAACCAAATCAAAGCCAATTTCACCCTGGAGTTTTTTGGCTACAAAAAATGCTCTAATCTGCCAGGCGATATAGTACAAATAATGGGACAATCCTGAATTACGAGACCCTTCAGACATTGCTACAAAGATAAAGGTAACATTGTCTAAAGGTGAATGAGTCAATTCCTGTTCAATCTGAGATTGATCAGTTATGTTAGTGAGCACCCAACACTTATGGCTATGGTCTTTAGCTATTTGTTTTACGACATTCCAACCTATACCATATTCAGACCCTCTTACTGGGGAACAGCCATAAGCAGAAATCAGGATATTCATGATTCTTTTTCCCTGATTAATTCAGCTGATAATTAGTTATATTTTAACAGTTAACAGACTTAGGCGTCTTACTAGGGAGCATGTTACTTTTGTAATTAGGTAAATTGATCCCCTCCCATAACAGGATAGACGATCCTGAAGCAGCATAGACATATCCAACGGTAGGTTAATGCTCACGAAAAACAGAGCTAGCCTTGATAACCTGATTGGGCTGTAATGGCTGTATGGCAGACTTGGGAACAGTCAGCGGAGATAAATCTAGGGGTGGCGGCGGCGGAGTTGAAGCAAGTGGATCGCAATTTGGTAGAAATTGATGCCACGATCGAGGGGATTTTGTGATTAGTTAGGGATGGATGCTCCTTACATGTTTGTTTAGGTAAATTAAATAGTATGAAAATTATTTCTATCAAAATCAAAAACTATCGTGTCTTTGAAAACCTGAAAATAAAAAAAATTCCCGCATTTTTTGTTGTCGTTGGTGCCAATGGAACCGGTAAATCAACCCTTTTTGACATATTTGGATTTCTCCACGATGCCCTCAAAAATAATATTCGTCAAGCTCTCCAAGTTCGTGGCGGTTTCAATGAAGTTATCACCCGAGGTAAAGAGCAAGAAGATATCGAAATAGAACTTCAGATCCGTATGAAAATTCTTGGAACTCAGCGCATGGTTACCTATAGTCTGAGCATTGGGCAAGAGAATAAACGACCGTTAATAAAACGAGAAATTCTGTGTTATAGACGTGGCCCAAATGGTAAACCTTATCATTTCCTAAACTTTAAAAAAGGAAAAGGATACGCTATCATTAACGAAGAAGAGTCTGACCAACCTGAAACAGAACTAAAACGGGAAAAACAAGAACTTGATTCCAGCGACATTTTAGCCATAAAAGGCTTAGGACAATTCCAACGCTTCAAAGCCGCCAGTGCCTTTCGTTCCCTGATCGAAAACTGGCATGTTTCCGACTTTCATATCAGTGAAGCTAGAGGCAGCAAAGACGCACTATATGCTGAACACCTCTCCCCCAAAGGAGATAATATGGCATTAGTAGCCCAATACATCTATCAAGAACATCCCGAAATATTCGAGGAAATTCTCCAGCGAATGCAAGAGCGAGTCCCCGGCATTTCCAAAGTAGAAGCCAAAAATACTGAAGACGGCAGACTAATCCTAAAATTTCAAGATCAAGCTTTTAAAGACCCCTTTATCGATCGCTATGTTTCCGATGGCACCATGAAAATGTTTGCCTATTTAATATTGCTCTTCGATCCTAAGCCTCACCCCCTGCTCTGTGTCGAAGAACCCGAAAACCAACTTTACCCCAGCCTTTTACATGAACTCGCCGAAGAATTTGCCAGTTATGCCCATCGTGGTGGCCAGGTCTTTGTCTCTACCCACTCCCCTGATTTTTTAAATGCCGTTCCCTTAGAGAGCATCTTTTGGCTCACCAAAGAAAATGGGATCACCAAATGCTCAAGGGCTAAAGATGACCCAACCCTTGTCAATCTAGTCGAAGCTGGAGACTTACCTGGCTATCTCTGGACTCAAGGCTGGTTTCAAGGAGTTGCCCCCTAATGAGTTTTGACCTGATTTTTCTGCTAGAAGAACCCTCAATGAAAAACGTTTTAGATCAACTCCTACCGAAAATTATTCCCGATGAAATTACCTATCTTTGTATCCCCCACCAAGGCAAACAGGACTTAGGGAAATCTATTCCCACGAAAATTAAAACCTTTCAATATTATAGTCCTGACACTAGATTCATTATCGTCCATGACCAAGACTCCCATGATTGCAAAAAACTCAAATCCGAACTATTAGAAATTTGTCAAACTGCCGGAAAATACAATAATGTGATGATTCGGATCGTCTGCCATGAATTAGAATCCTGGTTCTTAGGAGACTTAGCCGCAGTCGAAAAAGCCTATAACATGAAACCTAATAGCCTCAGTAAACAACAAGGTAAAAAGAAATACCGTAACCCCGATCAGCTTAACTCTGCCAAAGAAGAGCTTAAAGGTTTAGTTAAGGAATACTATTCAGGAACCCATTCTAAAAAAATTGCACCCTATTTATCTTTAACTGACAATACATCCCACAGTTTTCAAGTCTTTATTAAGCGATGCAGCGCGGTCTTGGGGGTTTCCCCCATGAGCGACTGCATCAAGAAAGGTATTAAACATCTCTTAGAGGTATCACCATGACCAACAAAATCTATGCCTTTTGCCTTTTGCCTTTTGCCTTTTGCCTTGTCAACACCCACGGTTTATGAGACTTAGTATGAGCGTCGTTTAGGACAAGAGTGTAGAGAAGCTGTTGACATGAAGAATTAGT
>NZ_JAAHHS010000115.1 GCF_010692395.1 Moorena sp. SIO3H5 | reverse complement strand
GTTGCTTGAAAGCCTTAGTTTTAGTATGCTTAGGGTCAAGCCAACCTAGCTCAACCCCATCAACCAAACTTAGTCCCATTCCTCTCAAGAAACGCGCGGTACGACGCAATAACACTGCCTGTACCTCGGTTTTACTCGTGTACCGGGTGATTTCGTGATCCGTACCCCGAGCAAGGATATTTTTGGCAGCATTGTGGTCAGCCTGTAACACGACCCCATCAAATCCGGTAAAGTTGTCCCCAGTCCTTTTCCCTAGAAGGGTTCCATTCCTGGAGTCAACTTGCGACGTGTAACTAGGTTGAACTTCTGTAACAACCGAGCCAGTCCAATTAGCCCATTTCTGTAATGAATCTCTCAGCTCTCCTTTCATCCAACTATTGAGCTTACGGGACATAGCTTTTGACTGGCGCTTATTTTTTATCGGTTTTGTTAAATCTTCTGCAAAAACTTTTAGTGATTTACCATTAAAAACAGACTTAGAAGCTGCTCCTATAATGGCTTGAATTTCTGATTGATACTGCCTGTAACGCTTATTTTCTGTTTTCCTGGTTAAATTATTTTTTAAGATCCGAGCCGACTTAGCTGGGTCGATTTTTTCGAGCTTTCTATGGAGTGCCCAGAGTTTCCCTCTGTTTTTGTTTTTCGCACAAATACGATTGGACTTATTGGTAGTTACTTTACCCAGATCCTTCCCATGAACCTGGCCATCTGAGTCGTAAAAAGCTTCTGTATAACCCTTGTCCAGTCCTATATTCCGACGTTCGGCAGGTATTTCAACTTTGCCATGATCTACTAAAAAGTGAACCTCAAACCTAGGCAATAATTGATTGTATGTTAGTCTAATCTGTCCTTTGATTTCTCGATTAGACTTAACAATTATTTGATTTCTTTTTCCTCTTCTTAGCCCAGCTACTTCTAGTTGATAAGTATTACGAGAAAGTCGCTTACAGCTATATCCTACTTGTTGATAGACTATTTGATTTTTAACCCAAGAGTGCCCTCTATGAAATTCCTTCCTAATAAGTCTGTGAAGAAGTGGATTGTCCAGAAAAGCTAAGGTCTTAATCTGTTGACAAAGTTCAATTCTTGTCTTTTGGAACTCTATCCCAGGAAACCTATTGTAGATTTTTTTTATCACCGCATCAATACAGGCTGCTTGCTGAGCTGTAATGGCTTTTGCTACATCATTGATAGTCCAATCCATTAACTTAGCAGGCAGCCCGAGGGTGTCGGGAGTCCTGAAGCTTTTTACTTTGGGGATAGCCTTTTTCCAGTCCAGTCCCCAATGGTTAATACTCCCCAGCTTGTTGTAAGACTCAGCCCTAACGACGCCTAGTTTTTTCATGGTAGACAGCAATTCAAGTTCAACCGACTTAGTCATCCCCACCACAGGGACTACTTGAGTTGATCTCCTTTTTGCTACTCCTGCACTTCTGGGCATCGTCACTTAACTGTGTGTCAATTGTCTCGATCATACTCTAGCGCTAAGGAAATGTCAATGTCCGAATTATGATATTAGATCCTACTTCATCCCGATTTTTGGGTACTTGATTGCGAGACTAATCCCTAATCCCTAATCCCTAATCCCTAATGACTACACTCACGTCGGTAAATCTCCTCTGCGACTAACTTAAGGCGTCTGAGTTGGGCTTTCATATCATTCTGAGTCCATTGGGCAGCAAAGCTGTTGAACCCCCAGCTAACAATGGGGTTAGGAATTTCAAATTCAAAACGGTTGACCAAACGGGTGCCTTGTTCAGCTGGCTGACACTCCCAGCGGTCTCGTCCTTTGAAAAAACCCTGGAACTGCCAAACTACTAACCCTGGCTTGCGGTCGATAACCACACTCTTGAGAGTGGGCTGCAACCAGGGAATGTTTATAATGAACCGCGAGCGACTCCCGACATCAGTACTCCACTGGCCCACTGATTCACAACGCAAAATCGGGTTGAGCCAGCGATGCATTAAGCTCTGGTCAGTGATACAGCGCTCGACAATGGTGGCGCTCGCATTAATTTTAATGGATTGTTCAAAAAATTGGGCGTTTTGCATGTAAAATTTCGACATTATTGAACTATCTTGATTACGGTGGCAGCTAGCCACACTACCAGACCACTAGAGTTGTGAGGAGGAAAAATTAATCAAGACTTGATTTTTGTACATCAATTGGCTCTAAATATAAGGGTTACGTCTTGAGTGACTGACAAACCTACCAAAAAATCTTTCAGCTCCCGAGTGTCCGACGTCACATCGGGGGAAATGCCGATTCAACACTCCATCAAGTTACCCAGCCTAATTTAGGGAGTAAGACCCCCTAAGCTAACTAGTTGACTGCGTCGGCAACTATGGGTAAATTCTATCAGCACTCCTGGGTCAAGATTTGTCAGTTAGGCAAGATTAAGCCACATCTGTGGAAAATTTGAGGAGTAAAACGTTCTCCATGAACATCTCAACCTTTACTTTTAAATGTTCTCGTCGTACCTTCTGCTCAAGGTTATTTTCAGTCAGCACTCTCCTGTGAAGAGACCAGGCTTAGATAGCCTCCCTTCAGGGATCTGACCAGCCTAAGACCTTGACCGAAGGGGTTGCCCTTCTGGTATTGGGTCTACGTTGTTGGCAAGTGTTAAAGTTCCTACCTTGGAGTACTTTGCCCGCTCCAAGCTCTAGAACCGAGTCGTTAAACACTTAGACCAAGGGTAAAACAGTGCGGTTCGGAAAGTACCGACCAACAACGTTGGCCAGGCAAACCTTACCTTGTGCAGAATCGGCGATTCCGGTTTGAACTGGAAAGCAGAACAACTGCACCTCTTGTTGTCCAGCTCTTTTTGGGACGGCAGCCTATAGCGCGGCGTCACGGTTCCTGATCGGGTCACCAGACGCGCAGCTTTACCGTTGCCAAACTTATCTAGTTGAGACGATAATACCGTGCTCCTCACCAGACCACAGTAGTCACAAGGAACTTAAGGAACTTAAAAAACTTAGGGTTGCCTGTGACATTGGACAATTTAAGTAAGAACAAAGACTATGAATGGAACTTGGGAAGGTATCTTCCAAATTGTAGGAGTGGGTGTGCAGCCATCGGCACACCTGGTTTTAGCCCAGACAGGAGTTCCCGCATTAGACCAAGTTTTGGCAGATGGGGGAACCACCTTACTGAATGTGGTTAAAGCGATCGCAATCTTAGTCATTGGTCTTATCCTTGCTAAGATTGCTGCTGGTATTACCAAAGCAGTACTGAATCGCACCAATATTGACAACAACATTGCTCAGTGGGCTACTGGCGGTCAGACAGGAAGCTCACCTGCAGTTGAGGAATGGTTATCCGGCGCGGTTTTCTGGATTATCATCGTTTTCACGGTAGTGGCGGTTCTAGAAACCCTCAAGCTAGATACGGTTTCCGGACCCCTGAATAGTTTTCTAGACACCATCCTTGGCTTCCTCCCCAGTGTCTTTGGTGCGGGGATTCTCTTGGGCGTTGCCTGGTTACTGGGAACTATCGTCAAGATGATAGTAGTCAGGACGCTCAATGCATTGAATATCGATCAGCGCTTGGGTGAGCAAGTCGGGGATGGTCGCAGTAGTCAGTTCTCTCTGGCTCAAACCATTGGCAATGCCCTGTACTACTTAATCTTCCTACTGTTTCTGCCATCGGTATTAGAAACCCTAGGCTTACAGGGCACTCTCGATCCAGTACTAAGTATGCTGGGTGAGATTTGGGGGATTGTACCCAATATTGGCGCAGCCATAGCAATTGGTGCTATTGGTTGGTTTATTGCTCAACTTGTGCAACGTCTTGTCACTAGTTTCTTGACAGCAGCAGGTGCGAATCAGATCGGGGAGCGGTTTGGACTGAGTACCTCTGGTGGCCGCTCCCTAGCCGGGATTATCGGTACGATTGTCTATGTGCTGATTTTGATTCCCGTTGCTACCGCTGCCCTTAATGCCTTGCAGATCCAGGCCATCTCTGGCCCTTCGATCGCAATGTTAAGCCAGGTTACTAATACCATCCCCAAACTCTTTGCGGCGGCTGGTATTCTGGCAGTTTTCTACGTAATTGGACAATTTGTTAGTGATCTGGTCACCAACGTCCTGACAGACGTTGGCTTCAACAATCTATTCAGCTGGCTAGGTTTTTCCAGCAGCACCACTGATCAAACAGCAGAATCAGACACACCACAGAACCCACTTACTAGTCGCACCCCTTCTGAACTAGCGGGACTGCTTTTACTGATCGGTATCATGATCGCTGGTATTGTGGCAGCAACTGATGTGTTACAGATTCCCGCCTTAACTGACATTGTGGCTGGGGTTGGTTTCATCGGTGCTAGGGTGCTGTCCGGGTTAGTAGTCCTTGCTATTGGTCTGTTCCTAGCTAATTTTGCTTTCAACTTGATTACTGGCTCTGGCGCTCGCCAATCCAATATCCTGGCACAAGTAGCTAGGATTGCGATTATTGCTTTTTCTTTAGCTCTAGGTCTACAACAAATGGGCATTGCCCCTGATATTGTGAACTTAGCCTTTGGTTTACTCTTAGGTGCAATCGCTGTTGCGATCGCATTAGCCTTCGGTCTCGGAGGTCGCGATGTCGCTGGTGAGCAAGTTAGAGAATGGCTAGATTCTTTGAAAAAGTAAGTCGAAGTTGAACGCGCACCCGTGGCCTTTTAGGCAAGGTTGTTTGGGTGAAGGTTGAAGGTTGTTTGGGTGAAGGTTGAAGGTTTAAAGTTGAAAGGTTAATGTTGAAGGGTTAATGTTGAAAGTTATCTATGCTTTTAGCAGTCAGTTTTGAGTAGTCAGTGTTTTATCTTTGAGCCGTTGTATCCTGACACTTAAACACTGAAGTTAAGCCAAGATTCAACCTTGCCCAAAAGGCCACCCGTGCGCGTTCACCCAAACAACTTTCAACCTTCAAGCTTAACAACCTTCAACCTTAAACCTTCAACCTTCAACCTTCAACCTTCAACCTTCAACCTTCAACCTTCAACTTTTGATAATCTTGCCCTCAATTCTCCTTTAATGCGATGGAGAATTGAGGTTTCGTCTAAAGAAGAGAGAATTCGTCTAACAACAGCTTTTGGTCCATCTTCTCCCCAGGATGCGCCATTAGCTAAATAGGTTTTGGTAATTTGTCCAATACCATAGCCAGAAACTCCAGCAACACTAGCTTGGGTGATGGCAACGGACATATATGGCGCTAGGGAAACCCCACCGGTGACAGGGGCAGAAATTCCTAAAATACTTTTTAAGCTACTCAATCCCAAATTAGCCAAGAGTTCACTAGCACCAATACCTCCCATACTCATAGCGATTTTTTGTAATAATTTAATAGCTCCCTGCTCAGTCATAGCAATCCCATACAGACGGGATAACGTAAGAATCATTACCACATCAACTACAGTAGCGGTGAGGATATCCACAACAGTAACTGGATTGAGAGCAATGACAAATGCTTTAGTTATCACTGCTTTCCAGATAATTTGATTAGCACTGTCATCCCGAATTTTCATTTTTCGGTTGACCAAGTTTTCATTCAACTCATCCGCGTAAAGCATGGTGTTAAGAGCAACAAGGGATTTACCTTCCCGATGTAAAATCTCCAGAATTTTTAGTTTCAAATCTTCAATCTGGGGTTTCCCTCGGCGGCGCTTGACCTGAATGCTGCCATTAGGCGATCGCACTGCTACAGATACCAAAGGTGAAGCAGCAACCATCACAATTTCTGCCGGTGAAAGCAACTGCTTGACCCGTTCATCCCGAATTTTGCTGTAAATTGCGATGCGATCAGCATCGGGATATTGGTCAATCTTGTTCAACACCAGTAACATCGGTTTACCACTAGCTCTTAACTGAGATAGAGCTTGGTATTCTACCTTAGTCATATCACCAGCAATAATAAACAGCAGTAAATCTGCCTGTTTAGCCACCTCTAGGGCTAAGGCTTCCCGAGTTTCCCCATCTACTTCATCAATCCCTGGGGTATCGATTAGCTGAATTTGGGAATTACCAATACTGGGTAGGGCAACCTGTAGAATATCCTGTTGGTTATGGGTTTCTTTATGGGTTTCTTTATGGGTTTCTTGACTAGGGCTTTGACTATGGGTTGCTTGACTAGGGCTTTGATTATCGGGCTGCCAATGGGCAGTTTGAGCATTCTGGGTCACCCCATGTAGGGCACCAGTTTCAAATACAGGTTGACCGACTAAGGCATTGAGTACAGAGGATTTCCCTCGTCCCACCATGCCAAAGGCAGCAATTTGGATAGAGGTATTTTCCAGCTTCTCAAGCAGATTGCCCAAGTCTTGGATTTGAGCATCTAAACCAGCTTTTTCTCTACGGGATAGGTCAAGATTAGCTACCAGATCCTTGAGCGAGTCTTGTGCCTGTTTGTAGTTCAGTTCTGCCTGGATTTGCTCAAAACCTGAAATTGCGCCATCTAAATCCTGATGATCAAGGTCTAGAGAGTTAACAGAGTCAGACTCAGGCCAGAATTCGGTCAAAACAGCACCTCCTGGTTCGCACACTTCTGCTTTCGATCCTAGAGCATCAGTTCAGGAATCACTTTTGAGAAATCACCCAATATAGAAATAGATGCGTAAGCATTCAGCTATCAGCCGTCAGCTTTTGAATAAAAGAGGTAAGCATTCGAATAATGCTGAGTTAGGTTCCAGCCTCGAAGCCTGTGGCACAAACTATTTGCCTGTGCCACAAAGCACCTCAAGTAGCGTGGCCATAGGCCAATGGCTGATAGCTGATAGCTGACGGCTGAATGCTTACATAGATGCCTCACAGCTGACATCGGTTACATGCATTATTCATCCCTTGCGACTTCCTGATTCCAACCCACAGCTGTAGAAGATTTAATCATTGCCTTACACCATTGGTTCGATGGAAACCATAGGAGAGATATGAGATGATCAGCCAATTATTAAGTGTTAGTCTCACCTTGCCGATGCTACTGAACTTAGGTCAGAGTCTCACCGATACCCAAATTCTAAATTATGGTAAAGTTAGCAATTATACACCAATAGGTCAAAATTTTCAGGGTAAACTCAATAGTCAAAACCCATCCTCGTTATCCTTGGCAAGCCGGGATGAAGCAAAAGACCACGAACAAAAATGTGAGTGGCTAGACATATGTACAGAATTTAGGGAGGCATCTTTTTTGGTTAGCAAAAAGCTTTTATAAAAGGTAAGTTAGGTGCTAAACAAACGTGGGAATTAGCATTGTCCTGCGACTAAATCAGGAAGGAAAATTAAGCTATAATGGTACTAGATCTGCCAAGATTCTACAAAGCTTGTAATCCCAGCAAGCCCCTGAGCATGGGAGATGTCAATGATAGAAAATACTATATTGATTTTTCCCCAGTCAGAGGAAATAAAATTATTGAGTCCCTCAAGCGAACCATCACCCTAATTTCTCCAGACGAGCCGACTTGTCAGCTGTTTACAGGGCATATTGGCTGTGGTAAATCCACAGAATTACTTAGACTAAAAGCTGAATTAGAGCAACAGAAATTTCATGTGGTTTATTTTGAGTCGTCTCAAGATTTAGACATGGCTGATGTTGATCTAAGCGATATTTTGCTGAGTATAGCTGGTCAAGTCAGTGAAAGTCTGGAGAAAATTAAAATTAATATAAAACCAGGCTATTTTGTCAATCTTTTTACAGAAATTACCGATTTTTTGCGCACACCGATTGAATTAGGTGCTGAAGCAGAATTGTCGGTAGGCATTGGCAAAATAACTGCTAAAACTAAGGAAAGTCCTAAACTGCGGCGTCGATTGCGGGAATACCTCGAACCTCGCACTAGTGGAATCTTAGACTCGATTAATGAAGAACTACTAAAACCTGCTACCACTACCCTGAAGAAAAAGGGCAAAGCGGGACTAGTGGTGATTGTGGATAATCTGGATCGGGTGGATATTCGCCCTTTACCCTCTGGGCGATCGCAACCAGAATACTTATTCATTGACCGGGGTGAACAGTTACGCCGACTCAATTGCCATATTGTTTACACAATTCCCTTGGCGTTAACTTTCTCCAATGAGTGCGAAACCCTGAAGAATCGCTTAGGTGGTGGACTTACTCCTAAAATATTACCGATGGTGCCAGTTAAACTGCGCACAGGTAAGGAGTTTCCCGATGGCATGGCCTTGCTACGAGAAATGGTACTGGTTAGAGCTTTCCCTAATCAAACTACTGAGGAACGATTTACTTTGCTCCCGGAGGTATTTGATAATATAGAAACTTTAAACCGCCTGTGCCGAATTAGTGGTGGTCATGTGCGCAACTTGCTAGGATTGTTGTTTGATTGTCTTAGGCAAGAAAACCCACCGATTCCCAGTGAGTGTTTAGAAAATGTGATTCTCGAACGTCGCGATTATCTGATCTCATCAATTACTGATGAAGAGTGGGATTTGCTGTTTCAGGTGGTGCAACAACAAAAAGTCAGGGGTGATACGGAATACCAAACTCTATTGCGCAGTATGTTTGTCTTTGAATACCGCGATCGCGATGGAAATTGGTTTGGTATAAATCCAGCATTAGAAGAGGCACCGCAGTTTAAGTCATGGTTGAAACAAAATCACCAGCAGACGCTGCCCAATACAACGATAGTACATTAAAGGCTCTCTCTAGAGCGATCGCATTTTCACAAGGGGAATTTTCTCTTGTGATCGTGCGATGTAACTACCAGGGTTTGCAACAACAGATGCTGCAACGCCTCAAAGCACTGTGTCAGCCGCAATACCCGATTACGGAGTTTATCATACCGCCATCGGCTACCACCCTTTATACCACTATCCAAAACTACGAACACAGGGAATTGGGGCGTGGACAGGACAAGGGGATAGACAGATGCGGGAAGAGGCAGAGTTCTACCCCCATTGACCCTTCATCCCCTGACCCTCCTACCTCCTCACCCCCTCATTCCGCATTGCTGATTGTTGGTTTAGAGTCAGTAGTTGCTATTGAGGAATTACTTACCTCTACTAATCAAGTCCGGGATGAGTTTCGTAAACGCCTAACCTTTCCTCTAATATTGTGGGTTAATGACCAGGTATTGCAAAAACTGATGCGCTTGGCACCAGATTTTGCCAGTTGGGCAGCCACTCCCCTCAAGTTTGAACTGACCACCACAGAGTTAGTCAATTTTCTCGGACAAAAGGCTCAAATGGTATTTGCCTGTCTATTGAACTCTGGAGAGCCTTCCCCCTCAAGCATCCAACCGATCCCAAATCCTAACCTATCCTTTAGGAACCCCAAAGGCTCTCAACCAACCAACCTCCAACCAACCAACCAACCTTCAACCAACCTTCAACCAACCAACCTTCAACCAACCTTCAACCAACCAACCAACCTTCAACATTCCAACCTTCAACCTCCCAACATTCAACCTCCCAACCTCCAACCAACCAACCTCCAACCTCCCAACCTCCAACCAACCAATCCCGATATTTCTATTACCTATTCGAGAAACTCAGCACTCCAAAACCAACGTCGATTTGAACTGGATTTTGCCCTAAAAGATTTACATAGTCGTGGCATTACCTTAGATCAGGAATTAGACGCTAGTCTAGACTTTGTTTTGGGTCTAGATGACTATAAACGCGATCGCATAAATCTAGCCAAGAAGCGGTTTCGTAAAAGCTTAAGAGTTTGGCAGCAAACCGATAACTTAGAACGGCAGGGGTTATTATTGTTTTATCTCGGTTTGTGTTACTGTCGCCAAGCTGACCAAAATCAAGCTCATAAACAGCGCTATTGGGAAGAAGCTTGGCCGTATCTGCATCGATGTATGGGAATTTTCACCCAAGCGGGGCGTCACGATCTGGTGGCTATTTTTATTAGTAAGCTAGCTGAACTGCTGCAGCATCTACAAGCGTGGTCATTCTTACAAACCACCTCTCAACAGGCTCTGTCCCTTCATGAAACCTATGGGACTCAGGTGCAACTAGCCCAAGATTACGGTTTTCTGGCAGAAGTAGCCCTTGAGCAATCCCGATGGGAGGATGCTGGTCAATTAGCCGAGAAAGCTCTATTAATTTTGGTTGTTGCTGCTGATGATCAGCCCCATGACCAAGGCTTGCATCCATTGCTATTAGCCCAGCTCTATCGCTTATTTTTGGTAAAATCCCAAGCAAAGCAGGGAAATTTAGCAGAAGCGGTCAAGCAGCTAGAAAAAGCGAGTCATAAACTGGCAGATGCCATAGAATCCAGCAATTATCGCTATGAGCCTCAGCGTTACCTGCACCTGTTGGAACGATTACGTAGCCTTTACTTTGAACAAGGGCAATACCTAGAAGCATTTCGGATTAAACAAGAACAACGGGCAGTGGAGCAGCTGTATGGCTTCCGTGCCTTCATTGGTGCTAGTCGTCTACAGCCACCACGAGGAGCCAACAATCCCAGCTGGCATGGGGTACAGCCACAAGACCTTATTCCCCAGGAAATGGCAGCTTCCGGACGTCAGCGAGATGTAAACCGCTTAATGGAACGGATTACCCGTGCTGATCACAAACTCACAGTGATTCATGGTCAGTCAGGGGTTGGAAAAAGTTCCATTGTCCATGCCGGATTAGTGCCAGCACTCAAAAATAGACCCCTTGGCGATCGCATTGGGTTACCGATTGTAGTGCAAGTTTACACCGATTGGGTGGGGGAACTCCATAAACACTTGGCCGATCAGCTATCAGGAAATGGAAATGAAGACCCCTTGCTCAGGGAAAAATTTCTAAACTCTAATGGTAACGGTAATGGTAACGCCCTAATTGATTCTGTCCTGGAGCAATTACAACACAACGCCGACAATAACTTATTAACGGTTTTAATTTTTGATCAGTTTGAAGAGTTTTTCTCCGTTTATTCCCATCAATCCCAACGAAAACTGTTTTATTATTTTTTAGTAAATTGTCTTAAGCTACCCTATTTAAAACTAATTTTTTCTATCCGAGATAACGCCTTACATAAATTACTAGAACTAGAACATTATACTTGGGAAGTTATAGAAAGTAATATCTTAGATAAAAAGATTCGTTATCCATTAGTCAATTTTTCCTTAGAAGATGCTTATTCAGTTATTCAAAGCTTAACCCATCGGGCTAATTTTTATTTAGAGCCAGCTTTAATTGATGAATTAGTCAGAGAATTAGGAGCTGAAATTGGAGAAGTTCGTCCCATTGAGTTGCAAGTAGTAGGAGCTCAGCTTCAAGCTGAAAATATTACTACCTTAGCTCAGTACCAGCACCATGGTCCCAAAGCCAAACTAGTGGAGCGGTTTTTAGAAAAAGTTATTAAAGATTGCGGTCCTGAGAATGAAACAGCAGCTTGGCTAGTGTTGTCGTTACTCATTGATGACAATAAAAATCGACCCCTTAAAAATCGCTCGGAGCTAGCCATAGAATCATCCTTAGAAGACTATACATTAGATTTAATATTAGAAATTTTTGAGAAATCAGGATTAGTATTTCTATTACCAGAAGTTACGATCAACCGCTATCAACTGGTTCACGATTACCTGGTAGACGTTATCCGCCATAAAAAGCAATCGAAACTGCAAGCAGAATTAGAAAATCTCCGCCAGAAAGACAAACAGAGCCAGGATAAAATTGAGCAACTGGTTAAAGAACAAGAACTCCAAAACCAACTGACCAAAATAACTAAAAAACAAAGGAAAACCGAAGAAAAGCTGAATCGAATTCTCAGGCAACGATTGCGAGAAGCACGTTGGGCAGGAATGGCACTGTTCAGTCTGATGGTGATTACCGGTATACTTGGGGTTCGCTACGCTATCAGTAAAACCAACAACCATTTGAGTGACCTGAGCTACTCCTCAAAAGCTCTAGTTGATGCCAACAGAACCTTAGATGCCCTCATCCTCAGTTTAGAAGCCGCCCAGCAATTGCAGCAATCCCTTGGGGTGAATCCAGAGACCCAGACACGGGTAGTAACTGCTCTACAACAGGCAGTTTATGGAGTCAGAGAACGTAACCGTTTAAAAGGACATCGGGATTGGGTCAGTAGTGTCAGTTTTAGCCCAGATGGTAAGCTGATTGCCTCTGGGAGTCGAGACAAGACTATCAAACTTTGGCGCAAAGATGGTACCTTGCTCAAAACGTTGCGAGGTCATCGGGCTGGAATCCACAGTGTCAGTTTTAGTCAAGATGGTCAACTCCTCGCTAGTGGTAGTGAAGACAAAACCGTCAAGCTGTGGCGTAAGGATGGATCCCTGGTAATGACCTTAGATGGGCCAGATGGGCATACCAAAACAGTCCATGGTGTGAGCTTTAGCCGCGATCGCCAGATGATCGCATCTGCTAGTGAGGACAAAACCATCAAACTATGGAGTAAAGATGGTGTTTTACTCCAGACTCTAACCGGTCACAGTGATTCAGTGTTGGGGGTTAGTATTTCTCCTAATGGTCAGTTAATTGCTTCTGCCAGTAAAGACAAAACTATCAAACTTTGGCGCAGGGACGGAACACTGCTGAAAACCTGGCAAGCTCATACACAACCAGTGGTGAGTGTCAGTTTTAGTCCTGATGGCAACACTATTGCCTCTGCCAGTACAGACAACACTGTCAAACTCTGGCAAACTAATGGCGAATTAATTGATACCCTCGAAGGTCATCGTAATTGGGTTCTCGATGTCAGTTTTAGCTCCGATGGTCAGAGGCTAGCTACGGCTAGTGCTGATCACACTATCAAACTCTGGAACAGTGATGGGGAATTAATCGAAACCTTAGCTGGACATAGCGAAATGGTGCTAGATGTCAGTTTTAGTCCGGACAACAAGACTATTGCATCTGCTAGTGCAGACAAAACCATTAGACTCTGGGCCAGTGACGGAGGGATACTGGCACCGATCCGCCATAATCAAACTGTCAGAAGTGTAAGTTTCAGCCCCGATGGTGAAATGATTGCTACTGCTAGTGCCGACAATACCATTCAACTGTTGAGGCTTCAGGATCGTACCATAAAAGCCTTCTCTGCTCATGGTCAAGGGTTGACTGGAATTAGTTTCAGCCCTGATAGCACGATCATGGCTAGCGCTAGTGAAGATAAAACCGTGAAACTCTGGAATTTAGATGGCTCCTTGCTTCATACTCTAGAAGGACACCAGGATCAGGTTTGGGGAGTTAGTTTTAGTCCCGATAGTAAGTTAATTGCTTCTGCTAGTGCTGACAAAACCGTTAAACTCTGGAATTTAGATGGCACCTTGTTCAAGACCTTAGAGGGACACCAGGATCAGGTTTGGGGGGTCAGTTTTAGCCCAGACAGCAAACAGATTGCCTCTGCTAGTAATGATGGCACGGTAAAACTCTGGAATCGTGATGGCAAGTTGCTCAATACCTTGAAAGAGCATAATGATGCTGTCAATTGGGTCAGTTTTAGTCCAGATGGCGAGATGATTGCCTCTGCTAGTAGTGATGGCACCGTAAAACTCTGGAATCGTGATGGCAAGTTGCTCAATACCTTGAAAGGCCATAATGGTGCCGTGAATTGGGTTAGTTTCAGTCCCGATGGAACCTTAATCGCATCTGCTAGTGGTGATACAACGGTTAATCTTTGGAGTCGGGATGGACATTTAATTAATACCTTTAAGGGACACAACGATTCCGTGTTTGGAGTTAGTTTTAGTCCCGATAGTAAGTTAATTGCTTCTGCTAGTAAAGACAAAACCGTGATCTTGTGGCATTTGGATGTGGATTATTTGCTAGAGCGCGGTTGTACTTGGTTGTACGATTATTGGCATCATAACCGTGAAGGTAAGAGAGATAAGCTTTGTGGATTTTAACTATAAGGGAGTAGGGAGTAGGGAGTAGGGAGTAGGGAGTAGGGAGTAGGGAATCGGGAGTAGGGAATCGGGAATCGGGAATCGGGAATCGGGAATCGGGAATCGGGAGTAGGGATTAGTGCTATAGTTTATGAACTCTTGACTTTTGCCTCTTGCCTCTTGCCTATTGCCTCTTATCCCTGTTCCCTAAAAACCATAATTTTGTACCTCACAAGTCGTATAATTGCTATAAATAATGTGCTAGTAAATACCCCACTCATCAATAATTTTTTCTCTTTCAGAAACCCTCAATTGAGATAGATTTTTACCAAGAGCAGATTCCATTTCCGGGGAGAGAATGATGTGCTGATTTTGGTCAATAGCTATGTGCTTATCTACTTGCTCTTGGGTAAGAATACCCTGGCATACATAAGTTGAAAGTATTTCAAGAACAACCTGAAATGCATTGTAAGGAATAGAAGTTAATTTAAACCCAGGAATATGAATATATTTACCCCCATTTTTATGGTGATATAGATAACGAATAGGATTATCATCCCGTTTGGCAGCATCTACCTCATCGGTAGTTTTTCTACCAGGATAAACTTGAACCGCTTTTTTGAGCTTAATATTTTCCAATCCCTTAGCCCAAGGAATCCAGCGAGAAATATCCTGCTTAATTGTGCTCAACATTTCTGCTTCCGTTCTACCAGTTATTTTTTCCAAATTATCCAACCATTCCCTAGGAATAGTTTTTGGAGTTTCAGCCAAGGGGAAGTCTAATTCTGCCTGGTTATATTCTCGACCAGAAAAAATTGCCAGATGATCGTATCCGACTTTAATTATTCCACCATATTGACCTCGAATTAGCATAGTACTATAAAAACTTTTTTCGATTTCTGGAAACTGTTTTTTAAAGTCTGAGGGAATCTTGTATAGTCCATAAACTTTTAGCTTTACTAGATTTCCTTCGATATATTGCTCAAATTTTAGTTCTGGAATCGGAATGCCCAAACCCTTGGCATAACCAGCATTAACTATCGTATCGAAATAAAGTTGATTATTGTGGTTTATCTTTAACTCGAAGTTTTGACTATTGATGGCAATATTACGTACTTCATTATTGTAGTGAATGTCAACAAAATTTTCTCTAACAAGAGAATTAAACAGATTGATCATGTGACAAACATATTCTGCAATATTTAAGACAAATTGCCTAATTTTGACTGCACCAGCGATTTCCTCTTTGGCCGGATCGAAATTTCCATTTCCAAGTAAGGGTTTGATTGCTTCTTGATCTAGTATGTTTACTAAGTCTTCTGGCTTGCCAAAAATAGTTTCATTCTGATAGTTTTTTAAATGTTGCTTATAAACCTCAACCAAAGAAGCAGCAACATCTTTATAGGTTATCCCTTTTTGATTAATAGCAGTATTTCCTATTTCATTGGGTACTAAATAATTAACATAGCTATCTACAAAAACATACTCAGGCATTAATTTTTTAAATAAAAGACTTTGTTTGAATAAATGTTCCAGTGTCTTTTTATGGGCACCATAAACAAAATGATGCAAAATACCTGTGTTATTGATAGAAGCTCCATTTTTATTAAAAATTTTTGATTCAGCTTCAAAAACCGATACTTTAGCGATACCTAATCTAGCTAAGATACATGCTATTGATACTCCCATAGCACCGGCTCCAATAATGGCTATATTTTGTCTTTGCTGAAGTGGTAGATTAAATACAGTTTCTAGCATGTTTATCTAGGGCAATCCCATCTAAATTAGGTTAAAATATAAGCAAACGTGATTGGACTTCTTTTCCATGAAACTTCTCATTTTTGCTTGCTTCAAGGAGCATAGCAACGGAGTCGGAACGTTGATTTTATTTAAAGGGGCTACTTTTAGTATTTATGGTTACTTCAATTGTTCTCTATGGCTGGTATCACAGTTTAGGGTGTGGAATGTGGCTTAAAAGTCACTAACTCCGATTGTAATTATTGGTTTACTGACTGCTGTTACTTTACCTCATAAGTCTTATAATTGCTATATACTTTTTAACTATTTCCTCTATTCCTCTCCTGGGAAGGGTTAGGAGTAGGTTATGCCTCTTGCCTCTTATCCCTGTGCCCGATTCCCGATTCCCGATTCCCGATTCCCGATTCCCTAAAATCCTAAAATTGTGTATCTCACCCCATTAACAATTGCTATATATGGAAACTCAATCTGATTCAAACCTAACTGATTCAAACCTAAGTAAAATCCCTTCTGGAGAAACCTGGAACTATGAAGCGACGGTGGCTAAAGTTGAAACCATCATTAGGCAAATAGAAACGGGAGAACTAGAATTAGCAGACGTCTTTGATCAGTTCTCCGCTGCTGTCGAATATCTCCATCAATGTGAAGATTTTCTGGATCAGCGACAGCAACAGATGGATTTGTTGATTGAGACGCTGACTAATGATTCAGATTTTTAATAGTAATCAGCCCATCCCTTGAATACCAACATGTCCAGCAAAGGCATACCAATCTTCACTAAAGCCCTTGAATTCTAGATCTTTCAGGCTAAATTTTATGTGATTCTCTTCCAGCGTAAACTTAACCGTATTATCAGCATTAGGTTGATCTGTCACAATCACCAAATCAGTGCCTGCTGGAATTTCCTGCTTTGATGCTTCATTCAACATATTAGATTGAATAGGAGCTCGCTTAATTACCGTATCTTGATTAAAGAAAAGGTTAAGTAAAACGGGTTGATTGACTAAGGTATTCTGATAAATAGGAATGTTGAAAACAGTCTGATCTTCTTGTTTAGAGACTACATTACTAACCGTTTCTACCGGTTGAATACTTTCCATCATAATTGCTACATGGTCTTCAAAGGCATACCAATCACCACTGAACCCCTTAAACGCAATATCTTTTAAACCCAGTTTAAGGTGATTGCCAGATTCCTGACCATAATAGCGAAGTACTAATATAGTACCTGCTGGTATCATCTGACGTTTATTATCAGGCAATTGCGACGATTGAATCGGCTCTTGCTTGAGATAGCTATCTTGCTTAAACAGAATTCTTAATACATTTGCCATGACACTATAGCTGTTTGAATTGGGTGATTTACTTTCGTTCTGGGTTTTAGGGAGCAGGGAGCAGGGAGCAGGGAGCAGGCAAGAGGCAAGAGGCAAGAGGCAAGAGGCAAGAGGGAAAAAATTCTGTTTACATCAGAGGTATCAGAAGCGCTATATAAATAAATTATCAATGATTAAGACCGACTAACCTGCAACCTCCAACCGACTAACCTTCAACCCTTAACTCAACTAATACTGCCCCGTTTACGAGCTTCCTTATAGGATATTCCCACATTCTTGACACCTGCCCGAATCATTTGTTGTTCAAGCAAAGCAAAGAAGCGATTTCGGTCACCGGCCTTTATCACGGCCTGATTATGAGCTTCAGACACAGCAATGGGATAACCATAGCCTTTATAGACCTGCCCCAGCATTAAACTCAAGGCTTGATTGAGCAATGCTGAATTCTGGGCTACCCATTCTGGCATCTCGATCCGAGCAATTTCTGTACCCACATGGACATAACAGAAATAGATCCGGTGATGGTCGTATAATTCCAGAATCCTTGCGGAACTCTGAAAGAGAGGGCTACGCTGTCCTGGTTGCAAGAAACTTGCCCAGAGTGTGGTATCCCGCAAGGGGTCTATCACCTGACAAGGCAACTTGTCCGTGAGATTACCACATTGGGTGATACATTTTGGTGTTTCATAGGGACAAGCTGGTAATCTGAGGAAATTAACCATTTCCACACTACGAGAAGCACTCAGGTAACCAATCAGGGGTACATTAACAGCACGCAACTGCTCCCAAGCTGTTAGAATCGGAGGCAAGATGCGATCGCGTGCATCCCCTGGCATCCCATCAAGAAACCAGTAAATTAGGGAACCATCTACTATCGCTAAATTGGGAGTATCCCTGTGGGGAGCTGGTGGATTTACCCAACGGCAAGCCATTTCTGCTAACATCGATACCTCGGAAATGGTGCGCCGATGTCCCATCCACTCCTCCGTGCGAATCCCCCACTGACGAGAAATATATAAGTCTTCCGGTCGGTAGAACACTTCCGGCACACTATCCAACAGAGGGTACAGACTTTGTCCATAGTGCAACATTACCCGACCCACATTAATCACATAACAGTAGAGGATTTCGTGGTGAGACGGGGCAATTTGAGACCCATCCGTAGCGAAAACACTATGGCTTTCCGGGGGACTACTGATATCAACACAAGTATCCAGAGATTCTACCGGTGTTGCCGCTGTGAAGATCATGCGATCGCGCCATTCTTGATGAGACTTGACCAAACTCTTTTGTTGTGTTTTAGCCTTTGCCAGTAATTTTTCTGCCCGTTCTAGGCGTTGGCGAGACGCCACCGCCTCTAGTCTCAGGTGCTGACTAATACCAGGGATTTGTCCTGCCAGTTTTGCCAGATCAAGCATGGAGAGCTCATCAGTAGATTTACTGTAGATTGACTAATTTCAAACTAGTGATCTGTAACACAGGTTTTTTGTGATCCTAAACGACTCATGAAGTGATCATAAACGACTCATGAAGTGATCCTAAACAAGCATAAATAAATATACACAATTGTATACATCAGGCTACAATAACAAACGCGATCCTATACAACAGCCTCAGATCACAAACGTGATTGTATACATCAGTTTTACATACTGACAGTATCCATGTCCGTAAGGTCCTCAGTAATTTCTAGGAGATAAAATCTGATGAATAATCGCCAGTTAATCATGTCCTTGTCCCTAGCATCAGCAGCAGCAGTAATTGGTGGTAACGCCCCAGCTCAAGCCATAGATTTCGACTTCAGCTATCAACCAGGGACTTCCCTCGAACAAATGCTGGGGTTTGAAATGGCTGGTGAGATTTGGTCTTACTATTTAACCGATAATGTCACCGTCAAAATTCACGTTGATATGACCGACGCCTTGCCCTCAAATATCCTGGGTGGGGCACTCCCTGGTCTGCAAAAGAATAAAAACTACAAAACATTTAAGCAGAAGCTGAAGTCCGATAGAACATCGGCAGATGATTATATTGCTTATGATAGTCTGCAGCAACATAACTATAGTGATGGCAATACTCGCTATCATGCCGTGTTTGAAAGCGGAAATTCGTGGTACAACAAAAACATTTCTCTGACCAATGCCAATGCCAAAGCCATCAATTACCACAGCAATAACTCCCTGATTGATGGCTATATCGTCATGAATGACACCTTCAATTGGAGCTATGATTACCTACGTAACGCCTCAACCCCATCAAACGCCATAGACTTCCTGAGTGTCGGCATCCATGAAATTGGTCATATCTTGGGCTACGTCAGTGGAGTCGATTCAACCATACTCGCGGATAATGACGCTAGTTATGACATGAACCTTGAGCGTCTGTTCCGTACTACTGCCCTGGATATGTACCGCTATACTGACTGGAGTGCAGATCGTGACCAGATTGACTTAGCCTATGGTATCGACGCCTTCTTTTCCATTGATGGGGGTGATACAGCTCTGGCCTACTTTTCCGAAGGTAAGGATACCAATTTAGGATTCGGAGGTGATGGCTATCAAGCCAGCCACTGGGACGGTCTGGGCAATGATTTGGGCATGATGAAGCCAGCCCTAGGTTGGGGAGAGAGAGCCGATATCTCAGCACTGCGGGAAGAGCCAACGTCT
>NZ_JAAHHS010000114.1 GCF_010692395.1 Moorena sp. SIO3H5 | reverse complement strand
ATCAAACCAGTGCTGACCCTGGTATTAAGGGCGTTATTCCTGTCCCGATGGATGTTGACCATATTTCTATCTGCAAAGTAGAGGATAAAAAGAATCGAATCTACCGTCAGGTAAAGCGGTTTATCAATCAGAATTTAACAACTCCTCTGGCACCGATTGAACCGAAAGTAGCAGTTAATCCCGATAGTAATCCTGATAGTAAACAGGAACAGGCAAAAAAAAAAGTTGATGATGGACTAGGTTTAAAAGCCATTCCCCAAAATCTCCCCCACACCCATGTTTCCAAATTCGTTGGACGCGAACCTGAACTGGAAACTCTACACCAGCGGCTACAGCAGGCAGAACGGGTGGTAATTTCTGCTATTTCTGGCATGGGTGGTATCGGTAAAACTGAATTAGCCCTGCAATATGCCCTCAACTATTACCGGGATTATCTGGGTGGGGTTTGCTGGCTGCAGGCGCGGGATGTGGATTTAGGGACTCAAATTGTAGAGTTTGCCCAGCTCGAAATGAACTTGGAAGTGCCTCAGGAAAAAGCAGGAAAACCTCTTACTCCCGAACAAAAGGCTCAATGGTGCTGGGACAATTGGCAGCCATCGGATAATTTTGTGCTGGTGATTTTGGATGATGTTACTGAATATGATAAAGTTAAACCCTATCTGCCTCCAAATCAGCCCCGTTTTAAAATAATTATTACTACCAGGAAGCAGTCGTTAGCAGAGTCATTTGATCTGTTAGCCCTGGAAGTACTTTCGGAAAAGGCGGCCTTGGAGTTATTGGAATCCCTAATCGGAACAGAAAGACTAAACCGGCAGTGGTCGGAAGCCAAAAAACTCTGCAAATGGTTGGGATATCTGCCCCTAGGTTTGGAATTGGTAGGGCGAGATTTAAAAATATTTAAAAAGGATTTATCCCTGGCAGATATGCAGCAGCGGTTGGAAAAAAAGCATCTGGAACAGGAATCGCTAACAGAAGCAGCTGCTACTATGACAGCACAAAAGGGAGTAGCAGCAGCCTTTGAGTTGAGTTGGCTTGAACTGGATGAACAAGCCCAGGAGTTGGGTTGTCTGCTGAGTTTGTTTGCTTTGGCTCCCATTCCCTGGTATTTGGTGGAAAATTGTTTGCCTGACCAAGACTCAGAGGATTTAGAAGATATTAGAGATTACAGTCTGTTGGAACTGAATTTACTTGGGCGCAAGGGTCAGGGAATCTACCAGCTGCACGAGTTGATTCGAGAGTTCCTACGAGACAAAATGGAACGTTACGATGGGGCTGATCAACTCAAGCAGGGATTTGCTCAGGCAATGGTGGCCGTAGCAGATAAAATTCCTTTTGAACCGGCACAAAAGGATATAGATGCAAATACTCCCGCCATCCCTCACCTGACAGAAGCTGCGACAGTACTCTCAGACTGGCTCAGGGATGAAGATTTATACCAACCTTTCCAGGGTCTGGGTTGGTTTTACCAAGGTCAAGGGGCTTATGAGGAGGCATTACCCTGGTTAGAGCAATGCAAAGAGCTCACCCGCAATCGTTTAGGCAGCGAACACCCAGCTGTCGCCACCTCTCTCAACAATCTGGCATTACTCTACTATAGGCAGGGAAGGTACTGCGAGGCTGAACCTCTTTTTGTCCAAGCCTTGGAGATGAGGAAAAAACTTTTAGGTACTCAACACCCAGATTTCGCCATGTCCCTCAACAATCTGGCATTAGTCTACCATGAGCAGGGACGGTACTGCGAGGCCGAACCTCTTTTTGTCCAAGCCTTGGAGATAAATAAAAAACTTTTAGGTAAAGGAAACCCATCTGTCAGCATCTTCCTCAACAATCTGGCTAATCTCTACTTTGATCAGGGAAGGTACTGCGAGGCCGAACCTCTTTTTGTCCAAACCTTGGAGATGGACAAAAAATTCTTAGGTCAAGAACACCCAGAGGTCGCTATCTGCCTCAGCAATTTGGCATATGTATACACTAATCAGGGACGGTACTCTGAAGCCGAACCTCTTTTTGTCCAAGCCTTGGAGATGAGGAAAAAACTTTTAGGTACTCAACACCCACATGTCGCACAATCTCTCAACATTCTGGCATCACTCTACTTTTATCAGGGACGGTACGGTGAAGCTGAACCTCTTTTTGTCAAAGCCTTGGAGATGAAGAAAAAATTTTTAGGTACTCAACACCCATCTGTCGCTCTTTCCCTTCACAATCTGGCATCACTCTACAGGGATCAGGGACGTTACTCGGAGGGAGAACCTCTTTTTGTCCAAGCCTTGGAGATGACGAAAAAACTATACGGTAAAGAACACCCATATGTCGCTATCTCCCTTCACGGTCTGGGAAAACTCTACAATAATCAGGGACGTTACTCGGAGGCAGAACCTCTGTTTGTCCAAGCCTTGGAGATTTTTGAACGAAAGTTAGGGTCAAATCATCCCAGGACTATCGCTTGCCGCGAGAATTTTCAAAGATTGCGGGATGAGCTTACCTAGTGCCTCGATGGAATTATATCATGTTTGGTTGAATACTTTAAATATTAGGGAATAGCGGATGTGGGAACAGGGAACAGGGGATGAAGAGAGAGATTACTCAGGGGAAGAGTTATCCTTTCTAATGGTTTCCAAAACTATGCTTCTACCTTTCAAGGACTAGAGTTATAGCCTAGATCAAGTTAATTTTTATGCTAGACTATAGAGGTTTAATCACCAGTATTGCAGTCAGTTTTTTATGATGACAAAAGTAGAACAGATTCAAGCGGAAATTGAGGCTCTCTCTAAGGAAGATTTCGTGCGATTGAGAGAGTGGTTTGGTGACATACTCCCACACTGACTTTTACAAGTTCAGTGTGGGCTTCTTTCCAACTCCACCTACTGGTTCGGATACTCGGAAAGCTTTACTACCGACGGGATGCCCCACCGCCAAATTTAATATATTAATTGCCGCGTTCACATCCCTATCTACTTTATATCCACAATGTGGACAAGAATGAATGCGATCTTTTAGTTTCTTAGGTACTTTTGTCCCACAACTGGAACAGTTTTGACTGGTATTTTTTGGATTTACTGCCTTCGTGATCAAACCAGCATTTTCGGCTTTGCTTGATAGAATTGACAGAAATTGACCCCAACCAGCGTCAAAAATCGATTTAGCCATCTTAGTTCTGGCCAAACCTTTGATATTTAACTTTTCGTGAGCAATTAGATCATGACTATCTAGTAAACCCTTCGCAGTTTTAAAATGAAAATCTTTTCGAGTGTCAGCAACCTTTTTGTGAGCTTTCCCTAATTTAGTGACAACTTTTTTTCTATTGTTACTACCTTTTTTAGATCTGCTGACAGTTTTTTGGATCCTCTTTAGTCGTTTTTGAGCTTTCCGATAATACTGGGGGATAGGAACCTCTGTTCCATCGGACTTGATCAAAAATGATTTGAGACCCATGTCTATCCCAATAGGGTTTGATACTTGTTCTATGGGAATCACACTAGGAACAATATCATCCTGTAGCGACAAGGTCACATAATACCCATCGGCTTTACGTGTGACTGTAGCAGTTTTGATTTTAAAACCGTCTGGAATAGGTCGATGATAAACCATTTTGACCCATCCAAACTTAGGTAGATTCAACTTTTTTCCTTGGATAGGATTTTTCGAGAAAGCGGAAAAAGTTAAGGATTTGTACCTGTTCTTGCCTTTAAATCTAGGTCTACCGCTCTTCTTCCCATTACAATCGCCTTTCAGGTACCTTTTAAATGCCAGGTCTACCCTTTTAACGCAATCTTGTAAGACATTAGCATGGATAGTTTTGTACCAGTGCCTATCTTTCTTTAACTGAGGCAAAGTTCTCTTTTGAGAAAAGTAATCAGGGTTGTTTCTTAACTCTGGTAAGTGGCAGATCAAAGGGCAAGAGTTGATAGAACAGCGATTTTGCTCATACCAGTTAAATCTGTCAGCCAATAGATAGTTGTATTGGTGTCGCAGCATATCAAGCCATCTTTCTATTTCTGCTTCCTGTGATTTTGATAGCCTTAACCGATATTGATACGCTGTTCTCATTGTTGTCAATTCCTGTTTTTCGACCTATTATTAATATAGCAGTCGTGGCGACAAACATCAACCCGTAATGAAAAGTAAAAAGCTTGTAGTTAGAGTTACCGAATTTGAAAAAAAGCAGTTACAGGAAGAGGCCGACAGAAGAGGAATGACTTACTCAGAATTGCTCAGAAGTTTTATAGCTCGTCTCCCACTCCCGTGCATACTCTGTGCAAAATTCCTCCCTGGAGACGAAACCTTAGATAGTGGAGCTTTATTACAAAAGATTTAACCCTTTTGCCCATAACCGACTAACCATAAAAGCTCCACTATCTTATGGTAACTTTAAGCACTCATACTACGTATTGAGATGTGGGGCTCCTTTTGCCGGAAAGCTGAAAAAGACTGGTTACTATGGGATAAACAGCTTGAAGCTGATATCGCCGATGGGAAGTTAGATGTCAGCTGTCAGCCGTCAGCTGTCAGCCGTCAGCCATAGTCAAAAAAAATAGCAATTAAAGTAGGGTGGGCAAAGTAATCTAATCATTAATACTCAAAACAACCAAACGGTTTTTGCCCACCCGACAAGCTTGCGTGTACAAAAAAATAGCAATTAAAGTAGGGTGGGCAAAGTAATCTAATCATTAATACTCAAAACAACCAAACGGTTTTTGCCCACCCGACAAGCTGTTCGCGTAGCGTGCGCGTAGCGCTTAAGCTGACCGCTGAATGCTCCCGATTCCCGATTCCCGATTCCCGATTCCCTACTCCCTGATCAAATCATCGTAACCTTCCCGAACGCAAGATACTAACAATCAGCCACAAGCCTAAAAAACTAGCAGCAGCAAACAGGATATTAGTAACCACCAACATCTGGGGAGTTTGGCTTCCTGAAGCCACAATTGCTGCACCCACAATCAGGGCACCGACTACAATACTGAAGGAGAGTCGATTAGCAGAATCATCGAGACTGAAACGTAGTTTGTCTAGCTCTGGGACGGTAATATTCCACTTCAGGGTTTCGGAACTGACCCGGTTTAAAAATAATTCGATTTGAGAAGGCGATCGCAATGACAGGCTTTTGAGATCTAAAATAGTTCTCAGAAGGGTTTGTAAGGGATCATCTCCCAGGAGTTGACGCCGAAACACTTCCGTAATCAGGGGTTTGATTTGGTCGAGCAGGTTAATTTCAGGATAAAACCCACGGGTAACCCCTTCCAAGTTAGCTAGGGTTTTGGCATATAAACCCATATTACCGGGTAAGCGGATTTTATTATTGCGCGAGACTTGCAGTATCTCATAAAACACTTCACTAAAGTTGATTTTGGAGAGGCTTCGGTTGTAATACTTGCGCAGCATACGGTCATAGTCATTTTCCAGGCCAGATAAATTGACCGACTCACCGGCTTCAGATAGTTGTAGGGTTAACTGAGCACATCGCTTGCCATCTAAATCTACAATTGCTAGGAGCATCTCCGTCAAAATCTGTTGGCTGCGGGGGTCTAAGCGTCCAATCATGCCACAGTCTAATAAAGCGACACGACCATCGCTCAGATAAAATATGTTTCCGGGATGGGGGTCAGCATGGAAGAAGCCATCGATATAAACCTGCTGGAAGAAAGCCCGAAATAACACGGTGGTAATTTCCCGTCGCTGGGTCTGGGGGTCTTTGCCCTGTTGAGTTTGTGATAATTGCGCCGATAGCAGAGGTGCCCCTTCCAGCCACTCAATGGTAAGTAGCTTTTGGCTGGTCAAATCCCAGTAAATCTTTGGTATCACTAATTGCTGGGAATCGAACCAGCGGCTATTAGATAGATTACTGCGTAGTTTATCGGTATAGTTAGCTTCTTGGGTAAAATCCAGTTCTGCTTCTAGGGCAGTCACAAATTCATCGGCTATGGCAACGATATCGTAAGTCTTACCAAATTCGGTCAGAGAGACTAACTCCGCTAAGCCTCTAATGATAGCAATATCTTGGGCAACGATCTGGTCAATCCCAGGACGTTGCACTTTCAGAGCCACGTCTTGACCATTTTTGAGGGTAGCCCGATGGACTTGACCAATGGAACCAGCAGCAATGGCTTGGGGATTGATGGTAGTAAAGGTTTCTGAGATTGGCTGTGCTAGTTCTTGCTGTAGCAGGGTTTCTATTTCACTCCAGGCTACTGGTGGTACATTGGCTTGCAAGTCAGTCAGGACTTCAACATAGGCTCCTGGTAATAGGTCGGGACGGGTAGACAGCAGTTGTCCTAACTTAACGTACACCGGACCTAAATCGATTAAGATGTTGCGGAGGACAGCAGGAGTGGGGAGTTGAGGTTCGTCATTATTTTTGTTGCCCGTTAGGAGTCCTCGCATGTAATCCCAACCGTTTCGGAAGACAACTTCTAGGATTTCTCGCTGGCGGGTACTGGTTTGAGTTAGGGAAAACATTGGCTGAGGGTGGTTGAGTCATTTGGTTATATAGTAGACTTCTGGCAAAGTAGGGAACAGGGAGCAGGGAGCAGGGAATAGGGAACAGGGAGCAGGGAATAGGGAATAGGGAACAGGGAATAGGGAATAGGGAACAGTAGACAAAAATTGAAGCTGGATCGCACAAAAAAAAATTTTTCTGATCTACTTGCCAATCCAGAGTAGGTTTGTTAGACTTAATAAGGCGTCAAAAAAGACAAGCCGAAAAAAAACAAGCCGGGATAGCTCAGCTGGTAGAGCAGAGGACTGAAAATCCTCGTGTCGGCGGTTCAAGTCCGCCTCCTGGCATATTCGATCAGCAGTCAGCTTTCAGCAATCAGCGGTCAGCTTATATTATTAATAAGCTGTTAGCACCTAAACTAGCGTGGCCTAAGGCCAATAGCTGATAACTGAATACTGTTCGCGTAGCTTGCGCGTAGCGCATTAGCTGATAGCTGATAGCTGAATACTGATAGCTGAATACTGATAACTGATAGCTTAAATACAGTTCAATCCCACCAATAGCAAACAACAACTGCATCCCGATCACGTTTAATATCGTCTCCCCATAATGCCCCTTCATATCGATATCTCAATCGGCGTTTAAGTCGGTAACTATACTCTTCATTTGTGCCATCAGTTACCTCTACCGAGTCAGCTCGCCATTTTTTCCCCAAATCGATTAGTTGGGAAACTGTGGTATCTTGATTTTCTGCAAGTATGTATAAGGTATCTGCTGGATAGGCCACAAAATGAATAATGCTGTTATCTGGCATTGGACGATAGTTTGCCATTGCCAGCAGGGTATCTAGCAAACCACCAAAACTTAAACCATTTTCATCTGGGGCAAAAACGGGTTTGGTAAACAGAAAGCTTGCCCATAAATCTGTATGCTTGGAAAGGTCAGTAATAACTTCTGGGCCATCAAACTGATTGAATCGGCGCTGCCACACTAAAGCAGCAAATAGTTCTTGGGGAGAATAGGATTCAGCAATGGATTGGATTTTATTTAAGTCAAGCATTTTTGTTATCAGGATTTTTACCTGGCCTAACTTCTTCTGTGTAAAAACGTGCCATCTACTAGGCTACATCATTGCGTTCAATGGCTATTTCAATTTCATCGGGGTGAGCTTTTGCGTATACCCAAGCATTGGCTAAATCAGCAGCTGTAATTGTTGGATAACTTTTTAAAAGGTCACCATCACTGTATCCAATACGACGAGCTTCTACAAGTAACCAGACGGGAATACGAGTATTGACAATGCAAGCTTCTCCCCCACAAACTCTAGGGTTTTTATCAATTCCTTGCCAATTGTTTGTGAGACTTTGAGCCAGTAACTGAATAACCTGCACTTTTTCACTAGGGCTAAGGGCAAGAAGTTGTTGCTCTAAGTCTTTAAGTAACACGGAGGGAAATCCTTTGCTATGACTATTATCTTAGTGTAATTGATATAGTAAGCTATCAGCGGTCAGCGGTCAGCGGTCAGCGGTCAGCAATCAGCATATATTATTCAGAAGCACCTCAAGTAGCCTGGCCACAGCCTTTTGGCTGATAGCTGTTCGCGTAGCGTGCGCGTAGCGCTTAAGCTCATAGCTGATAGCTGTTCGCGTAGCGTGCGCGTAGCGCTTAAGCTCATATAAATAATCGGGTGAACCCAAGAGCTCACCCGAAAAATTAGCTAAACTAAACTACTTAATAGTTCCCGCTGGCATACCCAAAATATCTTCAATCTTGGGCATTTCTTCGATAGGAATCACTCGCCCTTCATCTTCAAATCCTGCGATTTGATCAAAGTTCAAATACTGATACAAATCATTAGCAAAGGGATTAATTTTCTCGGCTACAATTGACTGATACTCTTCAGGGCTGGGAATCCGACCTAACAAAGCACAAGCTGCTGCTAATTCAGCAGAACCCAAGTAGACTTGGGCACCTTTACCCATACGATTATTAAAATTACGAGTAGAGGTAGAGAATACCGTGGCTTTATCAGCAACCCGAGCTTGATTTCCCATGCACAGGGAACATCCAGGCATTTCAGTCCGGGCACCAGCTATGCCAAAGATACCGTAAACGCCTTCTTCTTTGAGTTGTTTCTCATCCATCCGGGTAGGGGGACAAATCCACAAGCGAGTGCTAACAGGGGGTTCCCCTTGTAGGACTTTGGCAGCGGCACGGTAGTGTCCAATATTGGTCATGCAAGACCCAATGAATACTTCATCGATGCGATCGCTTGCGACTTCAGACAACAATTTCACATTATCTGGGTCATTGGGAGCCGCTACAATTGGCTCAGTGATTTCATTCAAGTCAATCTCGATAATTTCAGCATACTCTGCATCTGGATCGGCTTCCATCAGTACGGGATTTGCCAACCATTCTTCCATCTTGGCCACTCGACGCATGATCGTACGGGCATCTTGATAGCCTCGCCCTACCATATTTTTCAGTAGCGCGATATTGGAACGCAAATACTCAGATACTGTTTCTACTCCTAGCTTAATGGTACAGCCAGCACAAGACCGTTCCGCAGTAGCGTCAGTAAGTTCAAAGGCTTGCTCAACTTTCAAATCGGGCAATCCTTCTATTTCCATAATCCGTCCCGAGAAGACATTTTTCTTATTCTTCTTCTCTACTGTCAGCAACCCTTTTTGAATAGCTACATAGGGAATAGCATTGACAATATCCCGCAAGGTTACCCCTGGCTGCAATTCACCTTTGAACCGCACTAACACAGATTCCGGCATATCTAAGGGCATGACTCCCAAAGCGGCACCAAAGGCCACTAATCCGGAACCAGCAGGGAAGGAAATGCCTAGGGGGAAACGGGTGTGAGAGTCTCCACCAGTGCCTACGGTATCAGGTAATAACATCCGGTTCAACCAAGAGTGAATAATGCCATCCCCAGGACGCAAGGCTACACCAGCACGAGAGGCAAAGAAGTCGGGCAATTTTTTATGGACTTTGACATCAACGGGCTTGGGATAAGCAGCAGTATGGCAGAAGCTTTGCATGACTAGGTCGGCACTGAAACCAAGACAAGCTAGTTCTTTCAATTCATCCCGAGTCATTGGTCCTGTGGTATCCTGGGAACCAACTGTAGTCATGATCGGTTCGCAAGAGCTACCTGGACGAACACCCGGTAAGCCACAGGCTTTACCGACCATCTTCTGGGCTAAGGTGAAGCCTTTGCCGGTATCTTCTGGGATGGTTGGACGGGTAAACAGGGGACTCGGTTCTAATTCCAAGGCTTCCCGGGTTTTATCCGTAAGCGATCGCCCAATCAGTAACGGAATCCGTCCACCAGCACGGACTTCATCGAGGATGGTATCAGGTTTGAGGGTAAAGGTGGAAATGACTTCCCCAGCTTGGTTAGTGATTTCACCTTTGTAGGGATGGATGGTAATCACATCACCTGTTTCCATTGTTGAAACATCGCACTCAATGGGCAATGCACCAGAATCTTCAGCCGTATTGAAGAAGATCGGGGCAATTTTGCTACCTAAGATATATCCCCCAGCCCGTTTATTGGGAACATAGGGGATATCTTCACCAATATGCCAAAGTAAGGAATTAATTGCCGATTTCCGGGATGAACCAGTACCAACAACATCCCCAACATAAGCCACAGGATACCCGTTTTGTTTTAATTTAGCAATAGTTTCTAAAGCCGACTCTATCCGAGATTCCAACATGGCCAAGGCATGTAAGGGAATATCTGGGCGAGTGGTGGCGTGAGTGGCGGGGGATAAGTCATCGGTATTGGTTTCTCCGGGTACCTTAAATACAGTTAAAGTAACTGCTTCGGGGAGTTTGGGACGCTGGATGAACCACGCAGCATTGGCCCAAGCATCGATGACTTGCTTGGCATAGGGATTGACATCGGAAATTTCTATAACATCATTGAACGCATCAAAGACAAGTAATGTGTTACTTAGGGCAGTAGCAGCTGAAGCTGCTAAGGTGGTGTCATTAGACTGGAGTAACTCAACTAGGGATTGGACATTGTAGCCTCCGACCATAGTACCCAATAGGTCTACAGCACCCTGGGGGGAAATTAGAGGACTAGTGAGTTCTGCTTTTGCGATCGCAGTTAAAAACCCAGCTTTGACATAAGCTGCTTCATCCACTCCAGGGGGAATGCGATCGCGTAACATAGCCATTAATGCTTCTTCTTCCCCAGCTGGTGGATTTTGCAGCAGTTCACAAAGTTGGGATGTTTCCTCAGCACTTAGGGGTAGGGGAGGAATGCCTTGAGCTCCCCGTTCAGCGACGTGTTCACGATAAGATTTCAGCATGATAGATTAGCCCGTGCGCTATTTGATGTATGACAATTTTGACAAAATATTGCCCTCCCAGAGTGTGGCAAGTCATCAAAGCATTAAAAATCAAAGCATCAAAAAAGCGATCGCTATGGATCGCCCTGTCAGATGTTAGAGATTCGTGAATATGTGACAAAGTATCAATAAGGTTTGATAAATCTATATCGCAATGGCTAGGGTTAGCGAGAATCCAAAACTAGCTCGCCACCAGACCTGTGGGAGTATCTGGGTTAAGTGACTAGATAGGTTGCATCTGCCTTGACTCCTCTTCTAGAAGCCGCACCAGATTCTGATCACCTTTAGCTTTAGCTACCTGTAGACGATGTTCCAAAGTTTGGCGCATAGTAGCCAGATGCGCTTTTCTGCTCTCATTCAAGACTTTTTGCAGCTGGTGGCGAGCAATCGATGTCTTTGCAGCTACAGTAGAAATCGGTTTAGCCACTGGTTGAGAATTAGTTATATCACAATTAGTTACAGTTGCATTACCAGTGCAGTAAGAAACACCACGCCATTTCAGATGATTTACTGGTGGCGGTTCAGGCATATGTCTGGGATAGTGAAATCTCCAATTTTGAGCCCGATAAGTGCCACCAATTTCACCCTCTCTCACTTCTAGTAGAGAGGGTTCAGCGTCGTAACTTACACCACGATACCTAAGTTTCATATCTATTACCCCTCCGATTGACAAATAATAATATCAGACCACTTTTTTCAATAGTCTTGATTGCTTTAAATAATGTTGAGTACTGAAATATTGAGTACTGAAATATTGATTACTAGAATGCTGAGTACCGAAATGCTGAGTACTAAAATCTTTACTATTGAGTAATATGTGATCAATGTTTACTCAGCCCTGAGGTCCTTACGCACCAAGCACCCAGCACTTTTTGACTCAAACAAAACTAGTTATAGTAATAGCTACCCTCTTTTATAGCTAACACCACGATAGGTCATGTTAGCCGATGATTTACGCCAAGGATTATGCTTAATCCGGTGAACTTTCCAGCTATGACCCCGGTAAGTTCCACCAATTTCCCCTTCAGATACTTCTAGGGTAGATGGTTCACTTTGATAACTGACACCTCGGTAAGAAAGTTTCATGGTTGGAATACCTCCAATTCGATTGCTTAATGGAATTGCTTAATAAGATTGCTTAATGGAATTGCTTAATAAGTTGCTTGGCCAGAAATTGCTTAATAAGTTGCTTGGCCAGGTGAGGAAATCTGTCTAAGGCTTCGGCAAGCCTGCCCTAAGTATTACTTTCTTGGGTTCTCTACGGCTTATCTACTTCAGGACATCTGAGTGAAGAGCCACTGATCCGACAGAGACCTCAATGCTTATTTAATTCCAATTTTTAATTCTGTATCTATTTTGACACTTTTTTCTGAAAAAGTCAAATGTTAAGAAAAAAAACAGAATTAGATCCTGTGCTGTGCTTAAGGTTATACACTCTAGGCTCTAAGCTCTAGATTTTAGGTATGAGGCTCTAAACATCTAGACTAAGGGGGTTTTGACAAAGTTTGCGCTCGTCTTCCGCGCACCAAAGAAGGCTTCAACTACGCCTCTTTTCCCTAATACTCAAAAATTAACACCTGAGAATTAATACCTAAGAAATAATACTTAAAACTTAATATTTCTAAAACTTAATAGTTAAAACTGTAAGGATATGCGCTACGCGCACGCGTGCGCGATCAGCTAAAGGCTGACTGCTGATCGCTGATCGCTGAATACTTACCTAAAACTTAATATCTAAAACTTAATACTTAGGCACTCCGGACTGGATATCAGGGAGTGGGGAATCCTCACGAGTACCCTTAGGGGTACTTTTATAGCCCCTCAGAGAAATAAAACTGGATTTGTGAAGAGATTGCTTGTATCTATACTCACGAAACCTTGGAGAACTGCTATGATCAGGTGCATCAAACAACCCACTTCCTCAGTGCTCAAGGTCTTTTTACTGGGCTGCTCATTGCTACTGCTGCCCTGTAGTCCTGCCTTAGCTCAAGGGTGTACTCAACTAGAGATTAAGACTAATATCGCCAAATTCAACGATATAGACAACACAACCGCTAAACAAGCTATAGTCCAATGTGGTTCAAAATCTGTCTATTTACTGATTCAAGCCCTGAAGACGGATAAATCTGCTGCAGTTCGGGAGGGAGCTGCGTTTGCTCTGTGGAGTATGGGAGAGGAAGCGGATGAAGCTGTCCCTTGGTTAATTAAAGCCCTAAGGAACGATGACTCGGCGGCAGTTCGAGCCAAAGCTGCTTCTGCTCTAGGATTGATGGGAGAAGCATCTTATCACGCTATCCCTGATCTAATTCATGCACTTAAGGATAAATCTGCTGAAGTTCGTGCCAATGGTGCTTATGCCCTAGGGAACTTGGGAACGAAAACCAATGAGGCTGTACCTCAGCTGATTGAAGTCTTGAAGAAGGATCAATCTGCTGAGGTTCGTACTAACGCTGCTTATGCCCTAGGGAATAAAAAAGAAGCAGCCAAGTCAGCTGTACCTTACCTGATTGAAGCGCTAAAGGATCAAACATTCTCGGTTCGCAGGACTAGCGTCAATGCCCTAGAGCAGATTGCCGAGAAAAGTAAAGATGTTGCTCCTCAGCTTATTGAGCAACTCAAAAACGATAAATCTATTCTGATCCGGATTTACGCTACCGAGGTACTAGGGGAAATTGGAGAGGCAGCTAAGGATGCTCTGCCTCTATTAATTGAGTTGCTTGAGGATAACTCAGTCTATGTTCGCTATTATGCCGCCTCTGCTCTAGGAAAGATGGGAACGGAAGGGGTTAAGGCTGTCCCTGTCCTAATAGATGTATTTTTCAAAGATGAATCTACCGATGTTCGCTATTCCGCCCTCTCTGCCGTTGTCGAAATTGCTTCTAAGGTTGGAAAACAGAGGAAGCAGCTCACCAAAGTGCAATTGGAACAATGCATACTGCAATTTGAAACAGTGGTCAAAATGCTAGAGCAAGACACGGAGAAAATTTTCCAGGATAGATGGATCGAAACCGTTCGTGGTGGTCTTTATGATCTCCAGCAAGAACAGGACTCTCGTAGTTACCATAAAATTCTTAGGGAAGGGGTGATTATCTGGCTAACTCATATGCTATTTTGGTTCGGGCTGATACTGCTTTATCCCAAATCCCCCCAAGTCCAAGCTATCTTCTTTTGGAATCCCTGGGTGCGGAGGTTTTTTGGACTGGGGTATGTGGGTATAGCCCTAACTTGGATTCCTTTTCTACGCTCCAAGTTATTTGCCCCCTTCCAGGAATCCTTGCTGTCAGATGCGGATTTAGAAAACTTTGATGAACAAGCTTACTTTCCTGATTTGGAAGTCCAGTGCAAGGGAAAAAGTATCATCCAACCCATTCAAGAAGCAATACCAGATCTGGAATTACCCATTGTCCTGGAAGGGGAATCAGGATTAGGGAAATCCATGTTTCTACGCAACTTAGTGAAATCATCTAAGCGAATCATCGTCTATTTACCTGCTGAGAAATGCGCTAATGGCGTGATCGAAGCGATTCAAGCAAAACTTCATGGATTCGCCCAAGACTCTGGTTACTTGCGAGACCTGATTTACAGTGATGCCCTTGATATCTGTATTGATGGACTCAATGAAGTCACTCCAGACACACGAGCGATGATTACCACTTTTGTGGAAAGTTACTTCAAGGGGAATATTATCATCGGGACCCAATCCATGGAGTGCCATACTCCTTCCTCCGCTACGACCTATGTACTGCAACCATTAAAACCTAAGCAGATTAAGGAATTTTTACTATCCCGCTATAAGATTATGCCCCCAGATGCTCCCGTCTCGGGTATAAAGTACAAACAAGCCTGCGAAAAGTATATTGAAACCGTTTTATATGAGTACCAATCAGAAGAAGAACGGAAAGCTGTGCGTCGGATGCTGTCTAACCCCATGGACCTGACCATAGTGGCTCAGATGATAGCCTATGGGCAGAAACCAGACTTGCTGAATTTGCAGCAACAGCAGTATCAATATATGGCTGAGGAGTATGAACAACTCTATCTGAAGAAATTTCCCCTAGAGGCATTTGCTGAAGCAGTTTACCAGATGCGCTTGCAAGACCAGGTAGCTATACCAGCTGACAAATGGTTTGAAGAACTGATTTGCATGGAACGCCACAAAATGGTAATTTGTCGTATATTTGTTGACCATACAGGCAATGATCGAAAAGAATGGTACTTCCGCCACGACAAAATCCAAGACTTTTTCATCGTGCAGACGTTCCTAGGTGAGGGAAAAGATTTGCCAAACAAGCATATCAGTGACCCTAGATTTCGCGGTGTGTACTTCCTCTTGGCAACTCTACTGCCGTGGAATGCTGCTTGGCACTTGCGGGAAACCTTAATTCAATACGCAGCGAATACTAAAGACCATACAGTTAGTGATACTTTTGTTCAACTGTTGTTGTCCCGACAAGCAGCATGATCTGTATGATCTGTTGTTCGCGTAGCGTGGCCAAAGGCCAAGGTTAAGGGTTCTGATAAAAGCCAAGTACTCTCTCGACATAGTCAGCAGTTGGGCCACTGTTGCAACCAGAGGGTTCTCCTGTCATCCACCAACAGGCGGTACGGCGAACAGCCATCATTTCATTGTTGCCAGTATCTCTCAATTCAATATCTAGTTCCCGTCTGATGATACAAGCGACAACACTGCGTGCTGTGGTCGGGTCCGCTTCAAATTGTGCAGGGGTCATGGCCTGTCCTGCACATTGGGATGTCCAGCTCGGGATAATAGCTGGTAAAACTTGCCAGTCGCTGTACATGCCATCATTCGGGCGATTCGGTGGTGCCGAAAGCCGCAGTGCTTCTACAAGAGCATTGACTTGCGGATCTTGAGTGTTGACTTGCGGATCTTGAGTGTTGACTTGCGGATCTTGAGCGTTGACTTGCGGATCCTCTACTTGTGGGAATACTGGTATTTGTGGGAATACTGGTGTGGAGCTCTGGGGCTGCTGATCAAAGCCCATTTGATAAAAGCCAAGTACTCTCTTAACATAGTCAGCAGTTGGGCCACTGTTGCAGCCAGAGGGTTGTCCTGTCATCCACCAACAGGCGGCACGGCGAACAGCCATCATTTCATTGTTGCCAGTATCTCTAAATTCAATCTCTAGTTCGCGTCTGATGATGCAAGCCACAACACTGCGTGCTGTGGTCGGGTCCGCTTCAAATTGTGCAGGTGTCATTACCTGTTCTGCACATTGGGATGTCCAGCTAGGGATAATGGCAGGTTTTACTTGCCACTGGCTGTACATGCCATCATTCGGGCGATTCGGTGGTGCCGAAAGCCGCAGTGCGTCTACAAGAGCGTTGACTTGCTCATCCTCTACCTGTGCTGATACTGGTATTGCCCACAACCCCACACTCACTATTATTCCGGTTAAGAGCAGATTTTGAAATTTATTGATTACTTTATTGATTACATATAAAGTGATCATTTTCAGATTGATTTTATATCTAAAATTAACTATCTAAAATTAACTGAATTACCATGCCATTGATCCCGACAGTGATCAGTAAACGATGAACGATGAATGATTAATAATGAATAGCCCCATCCTAGGAGTTAGGGGCTTGTACTGCAAAAACGATTAATACAAGACTATGTGTCTATAGCGTTTTTATATGGGTTGTAAACACAAGTGTTGCGGTAATTGCCTTGCCTAAACTAGGCAAAAGGCAATAGCAGAAAGAGATCCAGAGTTTTATTTAAAAATCAAAAAAGACTTCTTAGGTTTACATCTCATTTGTAAACGCTACATATATTATATGCTGATTATTCGTTCATCATTCCTAAGACATAGTTCCTGAGACTTAAGGAATTTTTGAGAATAATTCGATGATTATAGGGGCTGTGAACAATAGAGCAATATCTAAAATCGTGATGGCTGCAAAGCGTATTTGTTGAGTATTCATGATGCACCGTTTCCTTGAGTATTAACAGCTGACCTAAGAATGCTAGCGGTAACTTAAATCCATTTCATCGGTTTAGATCACGCAAGGCTGTGATTTAGAACAACGCCTTTATGTGATATTGATCACTAATTTTACCCAAAATCTTCTAAAGCGTCATTTATAAAGAAAATATTAAATTGCTGTAGGGCTGGTGATAGCGTAGAGCATTGGTAATTTTTTATTAGTGACAGGACGAAAATTAGCTGCAGAGGCACTATATTAAATAAGTGCGTTACAAATTATTAACGCACCCAAATGATTTAATATTTATTTTATAAATAAGCTCTAAATTACTGATTTTTGATCAGGTTTTGTTGGCGATTGTTTGTTAATACTACTATGCAGCAAACTATCAACAAACAACCGATTGTATCAAGTTCAGTTAATCACGTCCAAAATAATCCCTGGATAGTTGGTAATGAGTAATAGTTGATGGAGAATCGTAAACTACTAATTACCAATTACCAATTACCAATTACCAATTAATAACTAACAACTATCACTTACTAAGTATTATTCAAGGGGAGAATATTAGCTGTTTATCGGCTTACCACTTCAAAAATGCTGCCTCTAGCCCTTGTTCTCGCCGAATCTTACTATCCTTCTCAAACCAATCGATGATCTGCTGATGGGTCAACTCTTCCATGGGCACCCCAGTATCTTGTGAAATATGCTTCAACAGTCTGAGGGAGGAAATCGTTAAACGAGTTAAGAATTTCTCTGGGGAAGAGAGCAATGCTTGGTCTACATCAGCGGATTCTTCCGGAGTTAAGAATTGGATTGAGGATTGCTGGGAATCAGCCATAAGGGTTTTCAAGGATTACTATAGCAATTCTATGACTTGTGAGGTACAAATTTATGGTTTTTAGGGAGCAGGGAGCAGGGAGCAGGGAGCAGGGAGCAGGTAAAAGTAACCCACCCCTAACCCCTCCCAGGAGGGGAAGTGAGGGAAGAGGTAAAAAATAATGTGTACCTCATGAGTCCTAAAAACGCTATATATAATTTGTAAGCATATGCTTACAGGCTTATGTTATTGGCATGTTAGTTATTTACTGGCCCTGTGATTAAATAGCCGCACTGATGCTCTCCATTATTAAGCCAGTGAGTACGCTCCACTGTACAATCTGGCAATACGGCGGCAAACATTTCCAATTCATGACCACACACACTGGGGTAAGATTCGGCAACGTTGGAAATAGCACAATTGTATTCAGTTAAAATATACTGCTCCCTAACGCCATTATTTAAATTACCATTATCTGGGGTGTGCCACTCTGCCATATAACCTTCTAGTCTACGCAGTTCTACTAACTTGGCTACTCGCTCTCGCACTGTACCATTCCCGATACACTCCCGGTATTCTTGAGCTTTACGTTGCCATTGCTTTTGTAGAATCGTGCTGGTCTGTTCACGACCCAAGGTTTCTGTCATGGTATCGAGTAGGGAAACGGAAAACTCTCCGTAATGATGGGGAAAGCGATCGCGTCCTTGGGCAGAGAGGTGATAGATATGTTGAGGACGCCCCATACCACTTTGAACAGCTTTGTATTCAATTAGCCCTTCTGCCTCCAATTCTTTGAGATGACGTCGAATAGCTTGGGGGCTAACCCCTATGGCTGTGGCTAACTCCTGGGCTCTTGCTCGATCCTGTTTGAGGAGATATTGTAGGATGTCTCGCTTGGTGGAAGTTTGCTGAGTAGGCATCATGGGCTTCGGAGTTGGGAATGGGGTAACAGGGGAAGGGCACTCAGGCTTGCCTTTGGTGCTTGTCGGTACCGTTATTTCTATTTAATCTAAATTCCCTTGACTTTAACAACATGTTTGTTGTTAATATAACCTACAATAGAGTTAAACAACAAAAACGTTGTTTTAATCCACCCAGTAACCAGATCACATCCCGTGGGCATGAGGAAGCACTATATTATAGTTGTAACCGAAGAAAAAAGCAAGCCGCTGTCTTGATGCAGTCGCTAGCCGGAGTCTACAACCTCTAACCTTCCAAGCTGCCAACCTATTCTACGGGAAAGTCAAAGGCGAACAAACTATCACTGTGTTTGTAACTCCACTGAATCCTTAATGATAAGAGAGCACTAAATCAATGACTGCCACTGTCAAGACATTAGTCAACCAACCCTATAAGTACGGCTTTGTCACAGATATTGAAGCGGATACCATTCCTCGTGGACTAAATGAGGATATTATCCGTCTGATTTCGGCTAAGAAAAACGAACCCGAGTTCATGCTGGAGTTTCGCCTGAAGGCGTATCGACAATGGCAGAAAATGACCGAGCCAACCTGGCCCCATGTCACCTATCCTCCCATTGACTACCAAAAAATTATCTACTACTCAGCACCCAAACAGACGAAGGAAAAACTCAATAGCCTGGATGAAGTTGACCCAGCTTTACTGGAAACCTTTGATAAATTAGGCATTTCCCTATCTGAGCAAAAGCGGCTGGCTAATGTAGCAGTGGATGCCATCTTTGATAGTGTCTCGATCGCCACTACCTTCAAAGACAAGCTGGCTGAGTCGGGGGTAATTTTCTGTTCGATTTCGGAAGCGTTGCAAGAACACCCAGAGTTAGTGCGAAAATACCTGGGTAGTGTTGTTCCTGTGGCAGATAATTACTTTGCTGCTCTCAATTCTGCTGTTTTCAGTGATGGTTCCTTTGTCTATATTCCTAAAGGAGTCAAATGCCCGATGGAACTGTCCACCTATTTCCGGATTAATAATGGAGATACTGGACAGTTCGAGCGTACCCTAATTGTGGCGCCTCATGGGTGACGGGCTCCAACTTTGTGGTGGATGGCGGCTTCCTCGCGACCTAATGCTCGCAAGTACCGGATTTCCGGTATTTTT
>NZ_JAAHHS010000113.1 GCF_010692395.1 Moorena sp. SIO3H5 | reverse complement strand
CAACCTACCAGAAGGGAAAACCGGATCCAAGCTTCAGGTTTAACTATTCCGATTGGCATTAATCTAGGTAAATCGAAAGTAACACCTCTACCAGAGGCAGCAGATGACTATCGGTCGAGTTTTGGGTTGTTGAGGGAATTGGGAGATTACTTTGTGGTGAATGTGAGTTCACCGAATACACCAGGATTGCGATCGCTTCAGGATGCCAGTCAACTTAGTCTGATCTTAGATGCTCTGCAACAGCAAAACCTTTCCCAAAAGCCGATTCTGGTTAAGATTGCCCCGGATTTAGAGTGGAATGCGATCGCAGATGTCCTTGAGCTTGCCCAAAGCTATAGCTTAGCTGGGATTATTGCCACTAACACTACCATCCGTCGGGATCTGCTGAAAACACAACGGATTGCGGCAACGGGCAAACTGGTAACGGAAGAAGCTGGGGGGATTAGTGGAGCTCCTTTGCGTCAACGTTCTACAGAGGTAATTCGGTTTATCTGGCAGGAAACTCAAGGAACGTTACCGATTATAGGGGTTGGGGGCATTTTTACGGCGGAGGATGCTTGGGAGAAGATTACTGCAGGTGCTAGTCTAATTCAGGTGTACACGGGTTGGATTTATAACGGTCCATGGATGGTAAGGCAGATTCTGCAAGGGCTGTTGCAGAAGTTGGAGGAAAGAGGCATGAGTTCAATTTCTGAGGCAGTTGGTTCTGGGTCTGGTTGAAGTGTGAAGTGTGAAGTGTGAAGTGTGAAGTTTGAAGTTTGAAGGTTGAAGGTGGTGTGGTTGGAGGTTGTTCGCGTAGCCTGGCCTTTTGGCCAAGGTTGTCTGTCATAATGCCGAATATAGAAGGCCGAATTTAGAAGGCCGAATTTATGATTCTACATTCTTAATTCTTAATTCTACATTCTTAATTCTTAATTCTTAATTCTTAATTCTTAATTCTTAATTCTTAATTCAAAAATTCATATTACCAATTCTGAGCGCAGGATACTAACAGCTTGTCCACTCAGAAAAACGCGTCCGCTACCGGTATAGTTAACCTTTACGACACCACCCCGAGAGGATGCTTGGTAGGCTAAGAACTCATCTTTATTATTGCGTTCGCGCCAGAAGGGAGCGAGACAACAATGGGCAGAACCTGTAACTGGGTCTTCATCAATTCCCAATCTGGGGGCAAAGAATCGGGAAACAAAGTCGTATTCTGAATCACTGTCAGCCCAACTAGTAACAATTACCGCAGACAGAGGTAAGGTTTTCATCAGTTGAAAATTGGGCTGCATCTGCTTGACCAACTCTTCCGACTCGACCTCGACCAAAAGCCAATGGGAATTTTTGCCAACCCACTTGATGGGTATACCTAAGGCTTGGCTGAGTCCTTCTGGAGTACTGATCACTTCTGAGGGAATCACCGGGAAATCTAGTTGAATCCACTCACCCTGGCGCTGAGCAATCAGCAATCCACTCTTGGTATAGAAGCGAATCATTTGATCAACAGACACATGTCCCTCTGACCAAAGAACATGAGCGCTAGCTAGGGTGGCGTGACCGCATAAGGGGACTTCCACTGTTGGTGTAAACCAACGCAAATTGAAACCATCCTCTTGCTTGACTAGAAATGCGGTTTCAGATAAATTCATCTCTTGCGCTACATTTTGCATCCAGCTGTCATCTTGAGCAGTTGGTAAAACACAGATAGCAGCAGGATTCCCTGTAAAGGGTTTACTGGTGAAAGCGTCTACTTGAATAATGGTTTGTCCCATAATCAGGCAAAAGGTTAAATTAAGTCTGGTTAATGACTTGTGGAATGGTTTATTGTGTTAATTTTAACCTGTAAATTTTAATTTTATTATTAACAATTTAAAATACACAATTAACTAACAATTAATATCCTAATAATTTGGCGAATATGTTATCTAAAATTGAACCGGTCTCCGGCGGGAGAGTAGAACTGTAAACGTCCAACACCTAAATATAAACCGTAGGGATTCTCTCCAGGAGGGAAAGCTGTAACGCCAAACAGATAGACGCCTCCCAATCGTGGGTTGCGAACAGGACGAAGCCCAACAGTAATGGTTTTTCCTGGGTTTACTGGTGGATCGAAGGTAACTGAAATTGTTTTGCTTGAGTCGTCTTTTGTTACGCTTCCCAGAGATAACGGCTGACCCCGGTCTTGGTAAGTTCCTTCAAATGCTGAGGATTTCTCGGGATAGAATCGAATCTTATATCCTCCTTGACGCTGATTAATGGTTAATGTTTGTAGTGGTTCACCAATATCCCCTGGTAAGTCCACGGTGAAATAGTATGTTCCTCCTCGCACATCAGCTTGATTAAACGTAGTTACTGCATCCAACAACCTAGGAGATTTCTCAAATGAAACTCTGCCATCCGCTAATTCAACGGCTTGGGTTGAGGGAGTATCTAAAATTACTAAGGATAAGACTAAGGCTATAGTAATTTTGATAAATTTTACGGAAAACAGAAGGGACCCACGAAAGCCCAATATCTTTAGAGCCGGGAGGAAGCATGAGGTGACCGTATATGAGGCCGTCTTTTCTTTGATTTCACCATCTAACATGTTGACACTACTGATGATTCTTGTTATTAGATAATTCTAAGGTCAAAGGTTAGTAGGCAAAGCATAATTGATCCGTATAACTATGGCATCTATCTGTAGTTAGGAAAATCCCGAAGGGAGCAAAGGTGGGGAAGATTGACACAATGCACAATTCACAATGCACAATGGCACAATCAAGTATTTAAAGTCAAACTAGTATTTATTATCTCTCCATCTCCGTGATCTTGTGATCTACTCTGGGAATACATGCTATGTCTGTTTTGTCAAGCCCTCAATTCTATCCACCTAGGCTCAATCCCCTATTAACCCGCCTCTGTCAAGGCTTTTCTGATGTGATCGCCGATAATTTGTATCAACTGAAGTTAGTGGTTGAGTCAAAGGACCTAGAGAAACTGGCTCGGTTGGAAGAGGAACGGGTGCTTTATCTCCCTAATCATCCTACCCTTGATGATGGGATAGTTCTGTTTCTGTTATCAACTAGGTTAGGGCAACTCTTTCACTATGTTGTGGCTTACGAGAGTTTCCGGGGATGGAACAAAAAATTTCTGCCCCTGATCGGAGCATACTCGATTAGACGGGGTTTAGGCGATCGCGCCAGCATTGCCCAAACCCTAACGTTACTGAAGCAACCGAGTTGTGATTTGGTGATTTTCCCCGAAGGTGGCTGCTCTTATCAAAATGATACGGTTATGCCCTTCCGAACGGGAGCGATTCAACTGCCTCTACAGGCAATGAACCAAATGGTCAAACAGGGTGAACCTGTTCCTAATCTCTATTTAGTACCGGTAAGTCTGAAGTACCACTACACTGATTCCATGAAGCCAGTGATTGATCAGACCCTGTCCCGTCTAGAGAAGGCGTTGAACATTAATGCGATCGCACCAAACTTCTATGGGCGTTTACGGGGTGTGGCTGAGCAAGTCATTCTTCGCTTGGAGACTGAATACGACATTAATCTAGACCAAACAACTCTAGACCAAACCACTCAGATGGATTGGAACCAACGGATTAACAAGCTCAAAACTCATCTGTTGAGTGAATGTGAACAGAAGCTAGAGCTAACACCGGCAACCATGACACCAAGCCGAGAACGAGTGTATAAAATTCAGTCAGTCTTAAAATCCCGTGCTCAAGAGTTAGAACAGTTTGATGAAACCACTTATGAATCAATTTACCAAGCTACTATCCGCCTGCTGAATTTCGATGCAATTTACGATGGTTATGTTGCGGCTTCCCCTACCCCAGAGCGTTTTTTGGATACCCTGACTCGACTAGAGCGGGAAGTGTTTAAGTTTGATCGACCTTTGGTGAAAGGACACCGCAAAGCTATGCTCCGCATTGGAGACCCCATAAACATCAAAGATCATTTTGAGTCCTACAGAAAAAACCGAGCAGGAACAGTGGAGATGTTGACCCAACAACTACAACAGACAGTTCAAGAAAATTTATCGTAAACATATGTGTTAGGCGCATATGTTGACCTGACGATTAAGTTAAAATTTGTTTGCAAAAATACTTTTATTTGCAAAAATACTTCACACTTTTTGTAAAAACCATTGGTTAAGCTAAGAGCAGGATAGAAAGTAGAGGAAATTTTATGAACGCTGTTTTTGGCGTGGATTCACAGCAAAGCCGCTGGCGAACCATTGCCATGTTTGCTTTAGGGTTTTGGCTCAGTAGCAGTTTGGTTATAGACTTTGTGATCATGCCATCCATGTCTGCCGCTGGCATGATGAGTCAGGCTAGTTTTGCTACAGCTGGCTATTCAATCTTCTGGACATTTAATCGTGTTGAGCTTTTGTGTGGCGCTTTAATATTAGCCAGTCTCCTAGCCCTGCGTGGTAATTCTAATCTTTATCATTACGTCAGACGCTGGTCTATTGTATTATCTCTGCTCATGGTAGGGATCGCAATCATTTATACCTACATAATGACACCCCAGATGAGCGCCATGGCTCTACAACTGAATCTTCTAGAGCCAGTGAGTGGTATGCCAGCAGGAATGGTGCAAATGCATGAAGGCTACTGGCTGCTAGAAGCAATCAAGTTAATGGCAGGGACTACACTACTTAGCTGGTGCTATCAAGACTATCGTAGATTGGTCTGTTCGTAACTTGCTCCCACACTCCCCCTAACCCCAGGGCTAATTAATTCTTGTGGATCTTGTGGACATTATTGTTAGGTTAATCATGTGAAAGGGGGGTGGGGTGGTACAGGATCAATCCTCCACCGTTCTTTCTGAAGGCCACAATAGCCGTAATGCCATCAAAGCAAAGCCAATGGCTGCGATCGCTTTAAGTATACGAGTAGGCAACAGATGAGCCACCCCTCCCCCAGCTACTACACCCAGAAAGCTAGCAAGTATCAGTGCAGCTATAGTTCCCAAAAACACAGTACGGGGGGAATTGAGACTACCACTGAGTGCGATCGCTGCAAATTGGCTTTTGTCTCCAATTTCAGCTAAAAATACAGTTAGGAAACTTAGTCCTAGTAATTGCCAATCCATCTTATAATCACTAATTCATCACTAATTCAGTTTGATTGCGTCCCACATAAGCATAACTGATATAAACAGTAAAAGTGTTCCGGCAGCCGTATCCATCATCTCAGGGGACAAGCGCTTAGCCAGCCAATGACCAATAAGTACACCTACCAAACTAGTAGATATCAGTGCTGCGGCAGCACCAACAAACACAATCCATGGAGACTGGGATTCGGCAGTGATTAGTAGTGTTGCTAGTTGGGTCTTGTCTCCCATCTCGGCTAGAAAGATGGTTAGGAAGGTTGAACTAAAGATTCCCCATACAGCCATCTGATTTGCTTTTACTGGCTGACTCTGGTCAGATTGAGTCACTGGAAAACTGCTCAAGATATAGGTACTTTATACAATTTACCAAAATTTGCATAACTTTACATAAATTCTGAGGCTTTGATCGCTCTCAAATTGTAAATTCTTAAAACAAGTTGAGATTTTTCTCCCCGAAAATTCTTATGATTGCTTTGATTGCTGATCAATCCATCAATATGGGAGAAACTGCATTGATTAACTCAATTTTCTTAGCTGCTGTGGAAACCTCTGTTCCGGTGACCCCAGAGTGGAGTCCCACAGTGGCGATAGTAATGATTTTGTGTAATCTGTTTGCGATTACTGTTGGTCGCTTTGCCATCAAAAACCCCGGTCAAGGCCCAGCTTTACCTGGTGCCTCTGGACTGTTTGCCAATTTTGGTATCCCTGAACTGTTGGCAACTACTAGCCTCGGTCACATTCTAGGGGCTGGTGTCATCTTAGGTCTAGCCACTAGTGGTGTTCTCTAAGCTCTGACAAAACACTTAGCTCCAGGGGAAGAGAGGGGAGAGGGGGCAGTGGGAGAAGCCCCAATTAGTCGAAAATCATTTTTGACTTTTGATATCGTATTTGATATCGTACTTGGTTCCCCTTCCCGATTCCCCTAGCAATTCTGGTTGAACTCGCTGCAAAAATAACACGACTGCCGCTGAAAACGACCCCTCAATCACCATCAGGGGAATATGGGCAACCATTAGCCCGTAAATTGCTGTCCGTTCTGCTGCGACATTAAAATTAGCAGGAATATTGGTAATGACTAGGACGAAGAATATTAGGGTCGCCACTCCCAAGCCAGCAGCACCGGCCAAGAAGCTGAAGATAGCAGTAACAATTCGATTGCCTTTACCAAATACCCGTCGCAATTGGAAGAGGTGATAAGCCAAGATTGCTGATACCCCCATCATCGCTGCATTTATCCCGAGGGTGGAGAGTCCACCATGCTGGAACATAACTGCTTGAAAGAACAAACCAATCAGAATAGCAGGAACGGCATAATAACCTAATATTGCCCCTAACAAGCCATTGAGGACGAAATGGACACTTGTTGGTGGGATGGGGAGGTGAATTGAGGATGCTACAAAAAAGGCAGCAGTCAGTAAGGACGCTCTGGGAATTGCCTCCTGGGGGTTTTGATGTTGATCAATTTGACGTAGGGCATACCAAGTGAGTCCACCAGTAGCTCCATAACCAGCAAGACAGACAGAAGCAGGGAGAATACCATCAGGAATGTGCATTAGTTTTCCTCCCTAAGAAAAAGAGTGCTGTACCGACAAATCCCCAAACACCAGCAGCTGCCATGAGCATTCTCTGAACAGGGGTGTAACTAGGACTGGTTGATGAGATCATTAGGGAGTTATCTGCTGCTGATGACTGACCCGCTACAGCAGAATTCTCCTCACCAAGAGTAAGAGTAATCATGCCACCGTGACCAGCTTGGCGAACCTGAATTGTCCAATTTCCCTGCTGAGCGTAATCGGGAGCAAAGATAAACCTGCCTTTGGTGTCACTAGTCCCTGTCTGCCAAGGGGTGGTAGGATTATTGGGAGCATAAATAGTTACTTGGGCATTAGACATCGGTTGACCAGTGTCGTACTTAGCATTAATCTCAATAGCCTCGATGGTTTTAGATTCAAGCCTAGTGCCGTGAGCCTCAGCATTGACTGACCAACTCAAGACAGACACCAGGCTCAGTAGCATCAAATCTTTCCACTTCATCCTTAATTCTTGACTGTTTAGTGTTGACTGTTAAGCTAGCGTGCATTTAATTGGCATATTTTCTACTTAAGGCCTTTGGCCAGGCTACGCGAACGGGAAAAGTGCTCAATCCCTCTGACCCTCTGGAAATCCCCCACTATCCCCCTCTTCAATAGTCATGCAAAGCGCGATTGGTCAGAGCTGATCAGGTTTGATTTTTATAGCACTACCTCTTGATTTTTCCTTGTCTGGATAAGGACTCTAGCCTAGAAGACTCTGGGGTTTGGAGTAAGGGTGTTGGGTACCTCATGACCTGGAAATTGGCGTGGATTTACAGTGACCTTCACCGACATGACCTAGGTTAGGCAGAATCTCTTGAGTAAGCTGCTGATAGGTGCCAGCTGGGAGTGCTGATTTAAGCTGAGCCATTGTCACCTCTAGTTTGCCGTTCTTAGCGAGTGCAGCTAATGGCTCAAATCCGATCGCACCAGTATTGAGGGGGTCATTAGCGGTCAAATCACTATCGCCAAAAATGTGATCGAAGTGGAAGGTAGCTTCTATGTCCGCTTCCCCATCCTTGGCTAGAATCCCTTTGCGCTGATCACCAACGAATTCACCACAGCGGTATTCAATCTCTTGGTCAAGTTTGATCACAAAATCAATGGTTTGTCCCTGCTTTTTGGCTTTACCACCCATCACTAGGCTTTGATCCATTGCTTGGCCAGTCTTGGCTTTGACCATTTTCCAGGAAAGAGCATTGTAATGACCAGTTGGTGCATCAGCTATCTCAGCAATCAGAATTGGCTCGGCATCCTCTCCCCCTTCCGCTAAATCGATGGTTTTGGGATTGGGGAGGATAATTTTCTCTTCGACTGAGATTTCCTTTACTGTATCGGGGTTATAGGGAGGGTTAGCTTGGTAAGCTGTGATGTCCGCTAGGTTGATGTAAACCTGATCGAAAGATATTTGCCAACTGTCTTTGGAAACAAAGCCCTGTCGCACAAAATCTTCACCGTTAGCCCGAAATTGCAGCTTGCCATTCCCTGCTGTAGCCTTAGTCTCGCTCTTGGGTTTACCTTCACCACAGCCTGAGAGGAAAATTACACCTATAACCATTATATTGACCCATATTTGCACCTTTTTGATCATGATTATGCGATCGCTTCAACTTTTCCTTGTACCTTAATTAGTATACAAAACTTAATAAAACTCAGTTTTGGGGTAATTTACAATGCCCCTCTACCCCATCTGCCCACGGCTCTCTCCCCCATTTCCTCACACTTTCCCCTCTCCCCAGACTTTCCTTTCTCCTCGCACTCCCGCCTCTCGACCCACACCCCCGTGCCGGGGATACATCACTATTTTCAGTAATTTAGCTGATAGTTTTAAGACAAATAGCTGAGGTTTATAAAAAAAAAATAATATTATCCGTTGATTTTTAGCCGTTTTCAGTTTAACTTCACAAAATCTTTCTCAAGATTAACATGATTTTTATATAAAAATAGCGGTTTTTTCTGTTATTTGTAGATCCAAGTAGCCTATCTAAAGGTAATCAAAATAGTTGAGATAAGTTCATTAATTCTTCATGATATCTAACCCTGACAAGCAAATTATGTAGACTAATTATGTAGAGTAACTACTTAGCTAAACAACCTGTATGCAAAGCAATTAACTCCAGGTTAAATTATCAATATGTTTAGTTTTTTGCTCAAAAATATAAGGTTTGTTTAGGAAACTATCAGCGAGTAACCTTGAGAATAAAGCGATAATCAGCAGACCGATTAGTTATGGCTATGTTAGGAAATAAATTCCCAAATAAATTACGAGAGGAGCAAAAGGTTTCAAGTAGTACTACAGGGAGATATTTAACCCCATTTCAAAAAAAACTTCTGCAAAAAAGTTTGGAATTAGATTTATCAGAAAAATACCGTCAGCGTATTCAAATTATGTTGCTGGCGGATCAGGGAAAATCTCAAGCTGAAATTGGGCAAGCCTTGGGCTGTTGCCCAGCGACAGCTAGGCATTGGATGCTGATGGCTCGCACGGGTCAAGCACTCAATTGGCAGGATAATCCCATTGGTCGCCCTAAGGCGGTTAATGAGCAATATCTTGAACGGTTGCAGGAACTGGTAAAACAGAGTCCTAGAGACTGTGGCTATTCATTTCGACGCTGGACAGCTCATTGGTTGAGTCAGCACTTGGCTAAGGAATTGGGGGTTGAAATTACCCCTCGCCATGTGAATCGGTTGCTCAAAAAGATGGGATTGTCCACTCGACCGAGAAAATCCACTAAGGCTCAGTCAAAGACGACTGAAAATAGGATGACTGGGGTTAGCATTATGATTCATGACTTGCAATCAGCTGTGCTCCCTGATTCTTCACCGATGATGGTCTCTTACACAAATAGAATAAGCTTGAGTACCAATGGTTAAAAGTTCATCTGCTCCCATGATTTCTCCTCAACAATTGAGCAAGACTCTGGGATATTCTCTGTCTCCATCAGAATTCCAGCGCGTCCTAAAAGGATGTGAATTCAAAGAGCCTAAGGTGGGCAAGTTTTGGCACTCAGGAAATAGCAATCCCAAGAGTAATGCCAATAGTAATTCCAATACTAATCCTGGGATCTATATCATTATTGCTGGTAAGGTAAGACTACTGGATGGGGCAGGTGAATTAATCACTACCTTGGAAACTGAGGAGTCTTTTGGAGAATTAACCTTGTTTCCAGAGGTTGACTTGGAGCCTTATTTGGCTAGAGCTTCAGTGAATGTGAAGCTGTGCTTTCTACCAGGGGACTTGGTGTTGGCTCTGATGGATCGGTATCCCCAAATCCGAGACCATTTGTGGAATCAGGCACGATTGCGAGACTCCCAGTGCCAAATGGGATCCTCTGAAAAACCCGCTACGGAAACCCAAAATCCTGCCTCAGTTCACTCCCCCACTCCTGCCACTTCCCTCACCTCTGGACCCCCTCAAAAAACCAAGTCCGAGAAAAAAATCAAGAAAGCTTTTTTCCCCCATCCCACTCAGCGTGTGGGACATTGGTTTCAACGGGTGACTAAGCGCTATCCATTTTATGCTCAACAGAATGCTAGCGATTGTGGTCCAGCCTGTTTGGTGATGGTGTCTCGCTACTGGGGCAAGCAGTTTAGTTTAAATCGCTTGCGGAATTTGGCCAATGTCAACCGGGATGGATCATCCCTGCGAAGACTGTGCTTTGCTGCGGAAAGTGTTGGCTTTTCCACTCGTCCAGTGCAAGCTACTTTGGATCAGTTGGCGAAGCAGAAATTACCAGCAATTGTTCACTGGGAGGGGAAACATTTTATTGTTGTCTATGAGATTACTAAAACCAATGTGGTAGTGTGTGACCCAGCTCGTGGGCAACGCACCCTCACCCATCGGCAGTTTAATCAGGATTGGAGCGGTTATGCCCTGCTACTGCAACCGACCCTAAAGTTTAAGGATACTAAGGCGTCGTCTACATCTGTCTGGCAGTTCTTTGAGTTAATTAAGCCTCATTGGCTGATGCTGCTGGAAATTTTCATCGCGTCAATATTTCTCCAGCTGTTTGGATTGATTAGCCCTATCTTCACCCAGTTGATTCTAGACCGAGTGGTGGTGCAGCGCTCACAGATAACCTTAACAACAGTAGTACTGGGATTAGTGTTGTTTAGCTTGTTCCGAGTGGCGATGACAGGGTTGCGGCAGTATCTGCTGATTCACACGGCTAAAAAAATTGATGTGGCGCTGATAGTGGGGTTTATTCGCCATGTTTTCCGATTGCCCTTGAATTTCTTTGAATCCCGTTATGTGGGAGATATCGTATCACGGGTGCAGGAAAACCGGAAGATTGAAGAATTTATGACCGGTGAGACCTTGTCGATTGTTCTGGATTTGCTCACTGTCTTTATCTATGGGGGAATGATGTTTTGGTACAACTGGCGGATGGCACTGCTAGCGCTAGTAATCGTACCACCTTTTTCCATCTTGGCATTGGTCAGCGCACCCTTTTTACGACGAATTTCTCGGGAAATTTTCTATGCCACGACTAAGCAAAATAGTTATTTGATTGAAGCTCTGTCTGGAGTAAGGACCGTAAAAGCTTCGGCGGTAGAACAGAACGTGCGCTGGAATTGGGAAGAGTTGCTGAATAAAGCCATTAAGATTGAGTTTTCTGGGCATGTGTTTAATACTCAGCTACAAATGGTGAGTGGTACCCTAGAAGCCATTACGAGTACTGGTTTGCTGTGGTATGGGGCATTTTTGGTGATTCAAGACCAGTTAACCATTGGACAGTTGGTAGCTTTCAATATGGTCCTAGGGCAATTTATCTCTCCGTTCCAACGCCTAAGCGTAGTATGGAATCAGTTGCAGGAAGTGTTAATTGCTGTGGAACGGATTAATGATGTCCTGGATTCCGAACCAGAGGAGAATTTACAGCAGCAAGAGAAGGCAAAGTTAGGTCAACTCCAAGGTCATATTCAGTTTGAGAATGTCACTTTTCGCTATCACGATGACAGTGATAACAATGTGCTGGAAAATCTCAGTTTTGAGGTTAAACCTGGGCAAATGGTAGCCCTAGTAGGACGTAGTGGTTCCGGGAAAACCACGATTTCTAAGTTAGTGTTGGGGTTTTATCCTGCTACCGATGGTAAAGTTTTGATTGATGGATTGGATATTACGACCATAACGATAGAGTCGTTGCGATCGCAAATGGGAGTAGTAGACCAAGATACCTTCCTGTTTGGGGGAACTATCCAGGAAAATATTAGCCTCTGTCATCCTTCCGCTGGTTTGGAGCAGGTGATGAAAGCGGCCCAATTAGCAGGAGCCCACGAGTTTATTCAACTATTGCCTATGGGCTATGACACTCAGATTGGGGAAGGGGGAGGAATGTTGTCCGGGGGACAACGACAACGAATTGCGATCGCACGAGCACTGATGGGGAATCCCAAATTGTTGGTTTTAGATGAAGCTACCTCTCATTTAGATCCAGAATCAGAACGAATTATTCAGCGAAACTTAAATACAATTTTAAAGGGACGGACGACATTAGTAATTGCTCATCGTTTGTCAACAATTCGCAATGCAGATTTAATTTTAGTGATGGATAGAGGAGTATTAATTGAGAGTGGAACTCATCAGGAATTAATTGAAAAGCGCGGACATTTTTATTACCTAAACCAACAACAGCTCACCGTAGCCCAGTAATTCCATACTTCCTGCTCTCTTTGCTATATAGCAATTATCTATACCATGAAGTACAAAGGGATCCCCCTAAATCCCCCTTGACAAGGGGGACTTTGAGGTTGATAACCGTACCTCATAAATCCTATAAACGCTATAGATCAACAATGACAAATAATAAACCAAAATGACCAACTCATCAAATGGACGAACTGGGACTAAACTCCAAGATGCTAAAAAAATTGATCAGGATTTAATGTCTCCTAACGTAGAGGATTTTAATAACGATGATTCCAGTGAATATTGGTCTTTTGCTACCAAAGAACTTCTGGATAGTCTACCCCAAGCTTGGACTAGAGGATTGTTGTATGTATTGGTAATATTTATCAGTGTCCTTATTCCTTGGGCAATTTTATTTAAAATCGATGAAACCGGGAGTGCGAGGGGAAGACTAGAACCCCAAGATAAGACGATTCGCTTAGATGCACCGGTGGTAGGCACTGTAGCTAAACTTTATGTTAAGGAAGGAGAATCTGTCGAAACTGGCCAGAATTTAGTTGAACTAGAATCGGATTTAGTCCAAACTGAAATCCAGCAGTATCTGAAGCGATTGGAAGGTCAACAAAATCAGCTTAATCAGTTAAAATTGCTGAAAAATCAGTTAGCGATCGCCCTTCAAACTCAGGAGCAACAAAATCAAGACCAGGAATTAGAGAAGTTGGCTCAGGTTGAACAAGTGCGACAAACCTTAGCAGCCGTTAAAAAATCCTATAATTTACAAAAATCTGAACAATTAGCCCAGTTAAATCAGGCGAGACAATTGCTAAATCATAGTAAAACAGCCTATAATTTAATGGGGAATCGGGTGGAAAATGCTAAGCGGGAGGTGGAGCGGTTTCGAGATGCATTTAATGAAGGTATTGTTTCAGAAATTCAGTTAGTAGACCGGGAAGATTTGGCTCACGAGAGGCAACGGTTGTATCAACAAACCCGATCAGATCTCGAGCAAGCCAAGTTACGGTTAACGGAGCAAGAGAGTACTTATGAGCGCACGTTGCGCGAAACCGAAGCAGAGATTGAACAGGCGCAGTTGCGTCTACAGGAGCAAAACAAAAGTTATCAGAGTTTACTCAAGTCCGGGAAATTAGCTCTACTGCGCTCTGAAGAAAATTTAAAAAATATGGAGTCAGAAATTTCTAGACTAGAAGCTGATATTGCTCAGAATAAAAGTCAGATAGAGGGGTTAAAGTTTCAGTTGTCTCAACGGGTGATCAAATCTCCCGTCAATGGGACAGTCTTTGATTTACCGATTTCTGGTGCCGGTTCAGTGGTGCAGCCAGGAATGATGATGGCGGAAATTGCCCCAGAGAATTCTTCTTTAATTCTCAAAGCTCAGATGACAACATCGGAAAGTGGTTCCTTAAAAACTGGGCTACCAGTAAAGTTAAAGTTTGATGCTTATCCCTATCAAGATTATGGGGTGCTAGAAGGGCAAATTCATAGCATTTCTCCCACTACTGAAGAAGTGGATACGGCTCAGGGTCCGATAGCAGTATATAACTTAAAAATTTCCCTGAACAAGGATTGTGTTTCCTCAGGGAATGAGTGTATTCCTTTGCGTCCGGGAGATACTGCATCTGCTGAAGTGATTGTTAGACGGCGTCGGGTTATTGATTTTATTCTTGATCCGTTTAAGCAATTGCAGAAGGGGGGGATAAAACTCTGATATTAAGTCTGGTTGAATACCCATAATCAAAGTGTGAGAAGTGTGGGAAGTGTGGGGAGTTTGGGGAGTTTGGAGCCCGAGGGCCTTAAAAAAGGGGGGAGCCATACTCAAAGGGCGTTGCTGATTCTCAGTATGGTTTCGCCCCCCTAGCCCCCCAATTCTGGGGGGAAAAACTCTCAAGCGCTGTATCGCTGCTCCCTATTTCAACCGTTAATTTTACTTTTGTCCGACTATTTATAGTGTTTATCATAGCTATGAGGTACACATTATTTTTTTCCACTTCCCACTTCCGACTTCCCTGCTCCCTGCTCCCTGCTCCCTGCTCCCTGCTCCCTGCTCCCTGCTCCCTGCTCCCTGTTCCGTATTTCAACTGTTAATTTTACTTTTGTCCGACTATTTATTCACTCAATTACTAATTACTAATTACTAATTATGGAGGAAATTATGTCTCAAGCTATTACAATTACCCAAACCGATTTGATTAATCAACTCAAACTATCCTGTCAAATGCCCCCACTGCTGGCAGAGATTCTCAAACAGAAAATTATCATGTTGGCGGTGGAAAATTTCGGAATTGAGACAACGGAAGAGGAATTGCAGAAGGCGGCGGATAACTACCGGATTTTGAATAACCTCCAGAGTTCGGATCAGACTTGGGAGTGGCTGCGCTACCATGGCTTGTCTTTGGAGGATTATCAGGAAATGATTCGCTACAGTTTGCTATCGGGAAAGTTGGCGGAGCATCTGTTTGGGGATAAAGTAGAACCCTATTTCTATGAAAACCAGTTAGATTATGCCGGGGTGGTGATGTATGAAGTGCCCATAGATGATGAGGATTTGGCCATGGAACTCTACTACGCTATCCAGGAAGGGGAAATGAGTTTTTTTGATGTGGCTCGTCAATACATTCAGGATAAGGAGTTACGGCGCACTGGGGGCTATCGAGGAATTGTGCAGCGCAAGACTATCAAACCGGAAGTGTCCGCTGCTGTGTTTGCGGCGACTCCCCCGCAGTTACTGAAACCGATTTTGGTCAGTGATGTCATGATGTTGGTTTATGTGGAAGAGATTATTCAACCTAAGTTAGATCAAGGGTTGCGGACTCAAATAATGTCAGAGTTGTTTGACCAGTGGTTGCAGTCGAAGATAACAATGGAGGAGGTGACGATAGACGTTGGAGAAGGTGAGTTGGATAGAATTGCGCAGACTGAGTAGCAGACCTTCAACCCGGATCGCTATGGCAGGGCTGTTTCTTGCGTCTGACTAAAACGTGATTGGTAGGGAGGTGGGGAGATAGGGAGGTGGGGAGATAGCGGTCCGACCCGTGGCGAATCTAATTCTTAATGGGTCAAGGGCACCGTCAGAGAATTTTTATTAATAAAAATACCTTCTCCCCAGCACCCCAGCTCCCTTTCACCCGATTGAATTGACAATTTATTCGGGGAAAATGAAACAGCCCTGCCTTATCAAGGGGGACTTTGAGGTTTAGAACTGTACCTCATAAATTCAATAAACGCTATATCATGTTAATATAATCAGTCAAAAAAAATAGCTTCCTTCTTGTAGCTATTTTTTAGTCTCCCTATTCCCTATTCCAATATCCGCTGTTCACTAAAATTCAGAAATTGTGTACTTGATAGCTATGAGACTTGCTATATAAAAAGGGGCTGATAGCTAGGGTGCTTATCCTATTAGCTTCCTAGCTATCATCTTATCCCCCCAGCTACAGACCTCTGCTTAAAATTAGTCTGAAACTCCCACCGTAAAGTGGTTCACTCTTAATTTCTACCAGACGTTTTAGGGAGCCTAGTAGTCTCAGTTCACCTGGAATAGGTCACTAAGGTAGGAGATTTGCAGTGAATTCTGCGGCCAGGCGACCGAATAAGGTAAGTGTGCCAATCCGGAATGAGGCAGTTATAGTTGGGGGTGTACCTGCTGTTGTACTTGGTACCACATCTACCCTTAGCCTGGGAGCGGCAGTGAAAACACCTAAACCGAAAAAGCCGCCCACGATGTCACCAATCATTTCAGCATCTTGCAGTTCAGTTAAGTAGCTTTCCTGAGAAACATTGAGATCAGAAATAGTAATCATAGTTAGTAAATCTCCTAGAATTTGCTTTTAGTTGGTGTGAGTTGGTTATTTCCTCATCACACTTACATACTAGGCGTTATTTTTTGGGTAGGCAAGGGGATTTTTAAAGCCTTAGGGACATTAAAAATGCCTTGTGTCTTTTCGGGATTATTCATTGCTTAATAGTCTTTTTTATGGGATTTAAAGCCTTTATAAAAAACAGGATTATCATTCGATAAAGTTAATAGCCATTTCATTAGAATAAGGACATAATTATTGCTATTTTTTCTTTTGTTATTTTATTAGCTTAGAAAGAAAAAGCATGACGTCTAAAGTATGGTGGTTTTTAGGGAGCAGGGAGCAGGGAGTAGGGAGCAGGGAGCAGGGAATAGGGAACAGGGAATACGGAGTCGGGAGTCGGGAGTCGGGAATAGGGAACAGGGAATACGGAGTCGGGAGTCGGGAGTACAGAGTAGTATGGGAAGATGAGAAGATGGGGAGATGGGGAGATGGGGAGATGGAGAGATCTTACAGGAGTAGGTTTTTAACAAAGATATGAGTCTGGGGTGACCGGGTGTGGTCTGACTGGAAGGGATGCAAGGTTACTCCGGACGGTTTGATAGATGCGATCGGCAAAGCCGCGCCAAAGGCGATCGCTAGCCAACGCCCTTCGGGCTAATCGCATAAGCGCGGAAGCTTTTGTGATCCTCAAATAGTACAGTCGATTTGGCGTTGCTTAATAATGCAATGATTTTAAGAGTGTTTAGGTAAGTGCCTCCAAGGCCGCGAGCAATCCCTCGCGGCCTTAGGTCGCATCTGTGGAATGGGGATGTTGGTGGAATGGGGATGTTGGTGGAATGGGCATGTTGCCAGTTTCATGCTTATTTTCGCGCGGGCAGGATGCCCACTATAGATTTTTGCGCGGGCAGGATGCCCACTATAGATTTTCGCGCGGGCAGGATGCCCACTATAGATTTTTGCGCGGGCAGGATGCCCACTCTACTCATATTCATTACTTGACTGACGCAACGCCGTCGATTTTCCCCACCCCAATTCCCGACTCCCGAGTCCCGAGTCCCGATTCCCGACTCCCTAATTTATTAGTAATTAAAATTTTGTTAAAAATTAAACTATTAAGTTATTTAAACTCTTGACAAATTTAATTGATATTAAAGTCGTCAAAGTATAAAATCATCAATGTATTGCAATTTTCAGCAAAAGGAAACGAATCATTATGGCTCAAAACTTCCTCCCCAACCCTGGTGATAATCCCAACCAGCCTAGTGTGCCTAACCTCTCTGATGAGGGACAGGGACGACGGGAACAAATCAAACATATCTTAATTGGTTCTCCCCAAGCTGTTCGGAACACAATTTCGACGCTGTATGCCCTTGGTTACGCCCAGGTCAATGATTGGAGCACAGCTCAACCTACTGAAAATCCTGGAGAGGTGATCAGTGTCTTGATTCGATATGTGCTGCTAAATTAAGCTAAATTAAGATAGTAATTTGCCAGGGATAATAATCTCTGGCTAAAACAAAACCTCAAGTATCAAGGATAATGTAGTGTGTTGTGGATTTTGATAATTGACCGCCTAAGTAGAGCACAACTAACATGATTCGCTAGTTTCACTAGTGGCTTGAGGTGCAGCTAAGCTGCGAAGGGTTGAAAATTGCAATAAAAAAATCGGTCAAGGATTGGCGTTAACCAAAACTTGACCGATTTTTTTTTAAGGCATGATAGCGATGCAGCGCGGTCTTGGGGGTTCCCCCCATGAGCGACTGCATCAAAACATGAAAAACCAAAGAAATTCCCCCCTTAATAAGATTGGGGGGAGTAGTTTTTATAAACTATTTATTCAGTGCGTTTATGAGGTAGGTAGTGTTTTTAACAAACACTCATAGTATGGCACTGATATTCGGTCGTCAGACATTGCTGACCGCTGAATGCTTACTATATAATAAAATTGAACCGGCTCTCTAAGACAGCACCAAGTAAAAAAGCTCCGAATAAACGGCGCCGACGAGGCGGGGCAACAACCACCGTGGAGGTGGTTGGTGTTGTGGTGGTTGGTGTTGTGGTGGTTGGTGTAGTGGTGGTGGTTGTTGTGTCTGGGCAGTCGTTCATACCACCGTGGATTTGGTTCATCGCCAAATCTGTATAGTTGAACTCAGTTAAAAAGCTTTCGGATACCTTAATATCATTAATTGCTATAGATACCATTGTAGGAAATCTCCTGGAAAATTGGTTTACGAAGAATTGGTTTACTTGGGAACGATTTTTTTACACTCGACCTAATAGAATCCTTGAGATTAATTCAAGTATAATTAACGTTATAGGCTCCTAGTTGGAGTTACCCATACCTACAATTGAGTTTTGGGATAACCCAAGATCCTAGGGAGTGTTAACCACCTTGTTTAACCTGGCAACCACAAACTTATATAAGTAAGGGTAGCCTGAATAACCCAAAAATAGCTATTTGATCGATGGGGGCAGGATTAACGTTGCCACCTATTTCTTTTTTTCGTTCTCTGTTAATCAGAATAATCGATTCCGTAAAAAAAAGCAAGCCTTTAACGAATCTTTTTTTGAATATAAAGCCAGAATAAATTATGAATAAAAAAATATTAATTACCCATAAATCACGAAGAGTTAACTAAAAACTCTAAAGGATGAATAATGAAAGATGAATTATGAAGGATAAATTATGAAGGATGAGTGATAAAATATAAATTATGAAAGATAAATTATGAAGTATGAATGATTGATTTTAGCAATTATCTTTCCCATGAGGTACAAATGGATACCCCTAAATTACCCTTCAAAACGTAAAATTTGAAGTTTATAACTGTACCTCATACATGGAATAAACGCTATAGGGCGGTTTGCATAACTAATAGGTGCGCTTACAGTCGTCGAATTAAATTCGCCACGGGTGGCACCTCTGTATTGCTTACTAAAACCACAAAAACGTCATACAGGCAGGTAAGCCAAACCAAGGCCACCTCATAGTGATCAATAGAATTCTCTCGGTACTAAAAAAAGATGCACCGTGGCGAGACTGACTTGGGTGCATCTGATATTTGTTAAAAAGATGGCAAGTGTGGCAAGTGTGGCAAGTGTGGGTAGTGTAGGAATTTTCTTATAATTTTTCTCTAATTGCAAAAATTAGATGCACCCAGTTTTAAAGAAATTATCTCTGCTTATAAAGCCCGATCTGGAATAGAATGAATGTTCAAAGATTGTAAGAGTAGAGGTTATAATATAGAAGGATATATAGCAAGTCTTATACCCATGAGGTACAAATTTTTAGGTTTTAGGTTTTAGGTTTTAGGCAGCAGGGAGCAGGGAGCAGGGAAGAGGGAAGAGAGAGAAAATAATGTGTACTTGATAGCTATGAGAAACGCTATATAGCGTTTCTAGGACTCATGAGGTACAGTATTCTTTGACGTTGATTCCCTTTGAGGTGCGCTCTTACCATTAAGAATTAAATTCGCCACGGGTCGCACCTCAGGTACACAGAATTGTTTTCCCTCTTGCCTCTTGCCTCTTGCCTCTTGCCTCTTGCCTCTTGTC
>NZ_JAAHHS010000112.1 GCF_010692395.1 Moorena sp. SIO3H5 | reverse complement strand
ACCTATGAGTTCCTCGTAGGCTGGGAATATTTCAGTATAGTACCAGGCAACATTTTTAGCTTCGCGATCGCCTACCGTTAGGGTATAGTAATATGCCCTTCCCCTCCACTCGCAGTAAGTGGAGTGATTACTCGGTGTGAAGTACTCGATTTTGATATCTTCTACGGGAATATAATAGTTGGGTGGATGACTAGTTTCTAGTGCTCTCTTGGCACGGTGGGTATCGGCAATGATTTCACCATTAAAAATAATCTTAATCTGCTTAGTTACATCTTCAACCCGGGGAGGTCGGGGATAGTCCCAAACTGATTCTTGACCGGGACCGGGGGGAATAGGTTTTGGTCGCATGAAAAACTCCTAGAGCGTCAATTCTAAATTCTAAATTCTAAATCCTAAATTTTAAATCCTAAATTTGTTTTGGTCAACAAGTATCTGCCAAGCGAATACCAGTGAACTGCCACCGGGTAGAAGGCGGGTAAAAGTTGCGATAGGTTGGACGAATATGAGACAAGGGTGTTACGCATGAACCTCCTCGTAATACCAGTCGATTACACATTAATTTGCCGTTATATTCACCCACTATTCCCGCTTCTAGACGATAACCAGGATAAGGTTGATGGGTGCTATTTGTCCATTCCCACACATCACCGAATAGTTGGTCTGGTTGAGTATTTTCTGTTGCTGGAGCAGGGTGCAGCATTCCACTTTCTAATAAGTTTCCTTCTACTGGAACATTAGTAGTTGCTATTTCCCACTCAGCTTCAGTTGGTAAACGTTTACCTGCCCAACGGGCGTAGGCATCGGCTTCATAAAAGCTAACGTGACAGACGGGTTCATTCTCATTTAAGGGACGCATCCCACCTAGGGTCATCAACCACCAATCACCATCAATTTGTTCCCAATATAAAGGTGCTTTCCAATTTTGATAACGAGCAGTTTTCCAACCTTCTGATAGCCAATAATCGGGATTATTGTAACCTCCAGCTTGGATAAATTCTAGGTATTCTCCATTGGTTACTAATCGAGAAGCGAGTTGATAGTCTTGCAAATAAACTCGATGGCGAGGTTGTTCATTATCGAAGGCAAATCCTTCGCCATCGTGACCAATTTCATACAATTGTGCTGGATAGTCTAACCAATCAAGCTGTTTGCCTACAGATGCAGGATTGGGTGTGGGTAAATCAGGTTTATAGACGGGACGTAGGGGATTATTGCCAAAGATATGCTTAATGTTGGTAAATAGAAACTCTTGATGTTGCTGTTCGTGGTGGAGTGCAATAATAATCAGGGATTCTAATTCTGAGTTTCCGAGATTTTCTGCTATGAATGACTGCATCACTTCATCCACATAGGCACGATAACGATAGACTTCTGCTACGGTGGGGCGAGATAATGTTCCCCGTTGGGCGGCAGCAACTCGTTCCCCTAATGACTCGTAGTAAGAATTTAATAGGTAGTCATATTTGGGATGAAAAACGCTGTAGCCTTGGAAGTAGGGAACTAAAATAAAGGTTTCAAAAAACCAAGCAGTATGGGCCAGATGCCATTTAATGGGACTAGCATCGGGCATACTTTGGACTACATAGTCTTCAATTTCTAGGGGTTGACAAATTTGTTCGCTGAGTTGGCGGACTTGTTGGTAGTATGCTGATAACGATAGCTCTTTTGAGGGCTGAGAGTCAGGAATTGTGATTAACATTATTGTTAGGTATTAAGCGTTATGTTTCCATAGAAAATTTATGGATGTTCTAGATAAGATTTCATCCCGGTAAAAAGGTTCTGCATCAAATTTTATTGTCAATTATCTACTTATGACTTACACTAAACAGCTCCATTCAAAACTTGTTCTGCTGAAAGCTGCAAACCTGGAAAAACTATTGATTCAATCAACTCATTACCTACAAAAACCTTTTCCTCATAAAGATCATCTACCAAGTGCAATACCAAAACCTGCTTTTTGAGTGGATCGACAATCCAATATTCGCGAATCCCCAGCAAGTTATACTCCACTCGTTTGCTACGATAATCGGTCGTCCGAGTCGATTCGCTAACTACTTCAACCACCAACCAAGGTGGTGATTCGTTAAGACGAATGATCGCCTCTCGAGCCAGCATTCCCTCCCATTGCTCCAGTGTTACCACCGTTACATCTGGAATCCGTGCTGTATCCCAACGTCCCCCCCGGGGTGACTCGATGGCAATTAACCCTTGCTTAGCAACCCAGGCTAACCTTTGCTCTTGAATTTCAGCTCGAAATTGATCGTTGAGAAACTCAGTAATTGCACCATGTTGACCTGTAGGTTGAGACATTGCAATCAGTTTCCCATTCACCAGTTCATAACGGCAATCAGTGCCATCGTTGTGGCTTAAGTAGTCTTCAAGGCTAAGCAGTGTAGTAGTGGCAGTCATCGGATTTTTCCTAAGAAGCCATTTTTATGATAATTCTAGTTTACTACAAAAATGGGGTAGAAACTGTAATTTAGGTATTAGGTATTATAAGATTTTATAAATCATTTATTCATTACATTGAAGGTTGGTTTTGTTCCGATAGCAAGGCTAGGCCTAACCCATTTTTTTTTTCATTCAATCAAGTTAAGCTTCGCTTAATTGATACACCCAAGTTTGCAAATACAGAGTAAATTGCCCTTTATCTTCGGCTTTATATTTGTCTCCAAGCTCTGTTAATTGCCACTTTTTTTGTGCTTCTAAGTCCGCCATTTTCTGTTTAAAATCACTGTTTTCGTAGAAGTCAGGGCGTAGAGTAAAGATAATGTATCCCTTTGGTTTAGTAATACGAATCAACTCATCAAAAGAACTACTGGGAGCATGTCCATAGGTAAAGACTCCACAAGCAGTAACGGTATCAAAGGTAGCAGTGGGAAAGTCTAAGGGTTCGCCCAAGACCATTGGGCGTAACTCCGTGTAGACATTCTTCTTTTGTGCCTCTGCCAGCATCCCTTCGGAAATGTCTATTCCCACTAGGTTGTGATAGCCTTCCTCGTGCAACCATTGACCCAATGTACCTGTGCCTGCTCCAGCATCTAAAATTAGAGCATTTTTGGGGAGGTACTTAAGGGTTAGATCGACTATGGGTTCGCGGCTAGGACGACCTAAGGTTTCGCTTAAATCTCGTTCGTAGTCCTTTGCCCATTGGTTATAGCGTTGGGCTAATTCTTGATTGTTTTGGGATTTATATACCCACTGTATTTTATTTTCTGTATTCATCTGTATTGATCTGTATTCATTTGTTTAACAACTTTGTTTGGGTGGTGTTTAAGCACAGTTTAATTTGTTGGGCTAAACTGCTAACGTGGGGTTCCATCATCATGGTGAAATGATTTCCTGGAACAATCTGAAAATCTAACGATTCGCTAGAAAGCTGACTCCAGCCCCAAGTTGGATCTTTTTGAGTCGTTGCTTGATCTGGAAGAAAGTTATCTTCTGGGTAAATTTCACTAGCCCGCAAGAGAGTAATTTGCTTGGGATAGACTTCCTGGGGTACGTACTTCGTCATGGCTTGCATATTAGCCTGATAAACTCGTAATAGTCGCTTTATTTCAGTTTCGCTAAACACCTTACCCACTTTTTTCAAAGCCAAAAGAAGCAGGTTTATTTGCTCATTCCAACTCAAATACTCAAGGGATGATGGTAGGTTTAATTTTTGCTCTAGGGCGCGTTCAAACATCCTTGCAAGGTCAATCGTATATTTGCTTTCATCCCAATAAAGGACTTGTTTTTCATGTTCGGAAACAGGTACTGGAATATCGATAATTGCCAACAGAGCAACGTCTTGGCCTTGATGGTGTAACTGATTTGCTATTTCAAAAGCCACTTTACCACCAAAGGAATGCCCACCGAGAAAATAGGGTCCATCTGGCTGTATTTCTTGGATAGCTTTAATATGGTAGGCGGCAATATCAGCGATCTTTGTGTAGGGTTCTATGTCTTCATCTAAACCGAGCGATCGCAATCCATAAAACGGTTGCTCATTGCCCAGATAACGGGCTAAGGGTTCGAGTTCAAATACATTGCCTAAAACTCCAGGAAGACAGAAAAAGGGCGGTTTAGAGCCGTGGGGTTGCATCGTAACGAGGGTAGAGCAATAGTTACTCTTACTGTTCTTACTGTTCGGTGAAGCTGGGATTGAATTGTCTAAATTTAGAACCTCGACTGCTAGATAATCAACTAGTGCGTCTAGGGTTGGATAATCAAACAGCAGGGTTGAGCGTAGGTTACATCCCAGACTCCTTTGCAAATAGCTCCTTAATTCGATCGCCATTAAAGAGTCTAACCCCAAATCAAATAACCGTTGCGCTAACTCAATTGTTTCTGGTTCCTTTAACCCTAGGGTTTTAGCTACTAGTTCTCGAACATGACAGGTAAGCACATCTCGACGGGCTGATTCGGGTATTTGCTCCAACTCTAACTTTAATGACTGGTTTGATTCCGGCTTGGCAGAAGCATCTGGCATCAAAGACTCATAGAAGGTTGGTACTTGTTGAAACCCACTGATCCATTGAGACCAGTCGGTCATCGGTAGCACAGTCACTTGGCTGACATCCTGTGCCATTAACTTGCCAAGCAATTGAAACCCTTCTGGATAAGTAATAAAATCAATCCCCTGAGCAGCTAGTCGCAGTTGTTGCTCACTGCTCAGTTTTGCTGCCATACCCACTTGACTCCAAGCGCCCCAATTTACACATAGGGCAGGTAGATTTAGGGTACGACGGTAATAAGCGATCGCATCCAGGAAAGTATTAGCAGCAATATAATTTCCTTGTCCCAGCATCCCTGTAATGGATGCAGCAGAAGAGAAACAGATAAAAAAGTCCAGGGGTAAATCTTTGGTCAACTGGTGTAGATTCCAAGAACCTGCAACTTTGGGAGCCATTACCTTCTCAAACCGTTCCCAAGATTGCTGTTGAAGGACACCATCATCCAGCACTCCAGCAGCGTGAATAATACCTCGTAGGGGTTGGGCACAGGCTGTTAATAAGTGAGTTACATCTTCTGGCTGGGAAACATCGGCTTGGACAACCAAAACCTCCGTTCCCTCTTGCTCTAACTGGCGTACTTCTTCCTGTACCTCTGGTGTAGATACTCCTCGGCGACTGGCTAAAACCAGGTGTTTAGCTCCCTGTTCAATCAGCCATTGAGCCGCTTTAATTCCTAAACCGCCCAAACCCCCTGTAATCAGGTAACTACCATCTTTGCTTACTAATGTTTCTCGACTAGCAGTACTTTGAGTTGTGAACTGCTTTAATCTAGCTACATAACGAACCCCTTGTCGATAGCCAATTTGGTCTTCACTATTGTCAGAAAACAACAGTTCGTCTAGCAGCACTTCCACAGATGATGCAGTTTCCAGTTCTGATGGATCTAAGTCCAAACGCATACACCGGAGTTCGGGATATTCCAGGGAAATGGCTTGACCTAAACCCCATAAGGGTGCCTGTTGGACTTGCAATGGGGCTGAATCGATTGGTCTTGAACCTTGGGTAACTAGCCACAAACGGGGTGATAGTTTAGCATCAGATAGCGCTTGAATTAGATGCAAGGCACTACCAGAACCTAGAAGTTGCGATCGCCTTTGGCGCGCTCTGAAGAGCGATCGCTCTATGGTTGTCGTAGAGTCTTTTGCGATCGCCTTTGGCGCGCTCTGAAGAGCGATCGCTTCCAGACTCCACAAGTGAACTACCCCCTGCCAAGGCACCGGGTTATCTTCAAGTAGTTGTTGGAACTGTTCGGGAGCGGCTGGGTTAATTTGATAATATCCAGCAATAAAGTCTTGTTCCGATATTAATTGCTGATAGCTGGAACCAGGCACAATCAGGGTACAGGAATGTCCCTGGTGGAAAAGATTTTGAGCGAGGGTTTCACCAATTCCATTGTCATCAGCAAAGATTAACCAATTACCCGGTTGACTCCCTTGGGGTCGGGAAATGGCTTCAGTCGGTTCCCAAACCACTTCGTATAAGTGATTCTCTAAATCCGATTTACTATCAATACTGGTTTGATTGGCACGTCGCAAGGATAAACCGGAAACCAATGCTACCAAATTTCCCTGATCATCGAACAGGTTGACTTGAGCGTTTAGGGTTTCGCTTTCATGAGTTGTTCCCTGTTGGAGAGTGGCATAACTCCACAAGTAGCGACTTGGACGACCGTAGACCCGCAGGTGCTCTAAAATCACTGGTAAGTAGCTTCCCTCTGGTAAGATCGACTCCAGAATCTGAAGACCAGTATCCAGTACCGCTGGGTGTAATGTATAGTTGTCTATTTCCTGCCAGACAACTTCTGGCACTCGAATGCGACCGAGAACTGCTCCATCACCTTTCCAGAGTTGTTCTACTCCTTGAAAGCTAGGACCGAAATCAATGTGTTGATATCGCCTTTTTTCGTAGAAGGCTTCGGCGGATATGGCTTCGGTACATTGCTCTTGCCAAGCTGCTAAGTCAAACTGAGTTGCTTGAGGTTCTGTCTGGTTGTTTACCCCCTTCTTAGACAGTACAAATTCACCGAAAGCATGACGTATCCAAGTCGTTTTTTGATGTTTTTCCTGAGCTATAATCAGACTAAAAATCTGGAAAGAATAGACATCAGTTCCTTGGGGAGTTAAAACCAATTGTATTGTGTCGATTTCTTCTTCTCCAGCTGATAGCACCAGAGGCTGCTCGATAAATACGTCTTTTAATACGATCGGATTGCTTCGGAAAGTCGTTTCTCCAGCAGCTAAAGCTATTTCTAAATAGGCAGTTAGGGGCAGAATTGCGCGATCAAAAATGCGATGATCACTTAAATAGCTCAAATTGTGCCAATGTTGACTGATTTGGCATTGGAAACGAATCTCCTGGGTTCCAGCTAAAGGCAATTGTTGACCGAGTAAGGGATGGGTGTCAGAAGGTGGAGTATAGTTAGCTACTTTCTTTGGTTCAATCCAATAGCGTTGTCGCTGAAAGGGATAAGTTGGTAAATGTTCTCGGCAACGAGGGTAATCTCGATCGAATCCTAACCAGTTGACTGGGATACCTTGCAGATAGAGTTTTACCAAACTGTTTAATAGTTGCTGCCAATCGGCTTGCGGTGGGCGCAAACTTGGTAACCATAAACTCTCATGTTCTAGCAAACACTGACGCCCCATTCCTAATAAAATCGGTTTCGGACCAATTTCTAGGAATATCTCTACACCCTGCTGTTCCAAACTGTTCATGCTGGCAGCAAATTGAACCGGTTGTCGGATATGACGAACCCAATAGTCTGGAGTTGCTATGTCATTGGTTGCCACCTGTCCGGTGAGGTTGCTAATTAGTTTAAGATGGGGGAGAGAAAAACTAACTTGTCGAGCAATAGTCTCAAATTCTGCTAAGATTGGCTCCATCAACGGTGAGTGAAACCCATGGGAAACGGTTAATTTTTTCGTTTTAATCCCTTCAGATTCCAGGGTTTCACAAATACTGTCAATAGCTTCTTGTTTACCGGAAATTACTACACTTTCTGGTCCGTTAATTGCTGCAATTGAAACGTCGTTTTCGTAGGGTTGAATGGCTTCTTTAACCCGCTCTGGAGGAGCCAACAGGGAAACCATTGTCCCAGCTTCAGGCAGTGCTTGCATTAGTCTGCCACGGTGGGCGATTAATTTTAAACCGTCTTCTAAACTGAAAACTCCAGCTACACAAGCCGCGACATATTCTCCGACACTATGACCGATAACCACATCGGGTTCTATCCCCCAAGATTTCCATAACTGGAAGAGGGCATACTCTAGGGCAAATAAGGCGGGTTGGGTATAGGCAGTCTGCTCTAGGGTGTGGGGTGTGGGGTGTGGGGTGTGGGGTTTGCTGCTAACCCACCAACCTGCGCTAACAGAGTTTGGGATTTGTTTCTCTTTGTTGTTTCCTCTTGCTTCCCCTTGGGGATACAGTACTTCTAGTAAAGGGATTTCGAGATAGGAACGCAGAATGCGATCGCACTGTTCGAGTGTGTCACGGAAGGTCGGTTGGGTATCGTAGAGTTGACGTCCCATGTTGAGATATTGGGAGCCTTGCCCGGTAAATAAAAATGCGATTCCTGCTGTTTTTTCTGAAGTCTTCGTCTGGCCTAGTATTTCAGGTGTAACCTTCGCTAATTGTTCCTGCAGTTGCGATCGCTCTTCAGAGCGCGGCAAAGCCGATCGCGACTCTACAACAACTGCCAACCGATGCTTGAAATGTTTGCGTCCCGTATTAGCCGTAAAACAAATATTGGCTAGTTCTGTTTCTGGGTGAGATTCCAGGTAAGTCAAATAGCGTTCTCTCAACTCGTGCAATGCCTTCTCGGTCTTAGCGGATAAGGTAAAGATATGGGATGAACGCTCCCAATTCCCAATTCCCCATTTCCCATTCCCGATTCCCGATTCCCTACGGTGCGCGTTCCCTAGGTCGGGAAACCCGACCGGGGTCGCACCGCTCCCGATTCCCGATTCCCGATTCCCTGTTAAAGGTGCTTCCTCCAACACCACATGAACATTCGTTCCTCCCATACCAAAGGAACTCACCCCAGCACGGCGGGGAGTATCCTTGGCTTCCCATGCCGACAACTTGGTATTAACGTAAAAAGGACTACCTGCAAAATCAATGTTGGGATTGGGTTGCTCAAAGTTCAGGCTAGGGGGGATTTGCTGGTGTTTGAGTGCCAGTACGGTTTTAATTAAGCCTGTGATACCGGCAGCATTAGCTAAATGTCCCACATTGGTTTTCACCGAACCAATGGCACAAAAGCCTGTTTCGGCAGTGGTTTCTCGAAAGGCTTGGGTCAGTGCGGCAATTTCGATCGGATCCCCAAGGGCAGTAGCAGTGCCATGGGCTTCGATATAGCTCACCGTACTGGCATCAATTCCAGCAACGGCTTGGGCTTCAGCAATGACAGCAGCTTGTCCTTCTACTGAGGGGGCAGCATAACTGACCTTTAAGGAACCATCGTTGTTAATGGCCGAGCCTTTGATAACTGCATAGATACTATCTTGATCTGCGATCGCATCCGATAGCCGTTTGAGAACTACAATTCCTGCACCATTCCCAAATACGGTTCCTTGAGCCTGGGCATCAAAAGCTCGACAATGGCCGTCAGGGGAAAATACTGCCCCTTCTTGGTGAAGGTAGCCCGTTTTTTGGGGCAAGCGGATGGCAACTCCCCCTGCTAATGCCATGTCGCACTCCGTGTTTAGCAAACTCTGACAAGCACTATGGACCGCTACTAGTGCTGTGGAACAAGCGGTTTGAATATTCACGCTCGGTCCGGTTAGATTTAGCTTGTAGGACACCCGCGTGGGTAGAAAATCGGGTGCTTGTCCGATGGTCATTTGCACGTCACCAACGGTTTCCAAAAAGGAACGATTGTTAGCATAACCCAAACCTGGACTAACGTTATTAATTAGATAGGTATTGATGCCTCCACCTGCATAAACAGCGATTGCTCCTGGATAGGTTTCCGGGTCATATCCAGCATCCTCAAGGGCAACCACAGCGCACTCCAAGAAAATTCGTTGTTGGGGGTCTAGGATTGCTGCTTCTTTGGGACTATAGCCAAAAAAGCCCGCATCAAACTGGTCAATATCTTCCAAAATTGCACCAGCTTTGACATAGTTAGGATTCTTCAGCCAAGCGGGATCCGCTGGTTCCAATTCATCTTCAGCAAAAGTGGAAATTGATTCCACTCCATCCAGCAAATTCTGCCAAAATGTCTCTATATCTTTGGCTCCTGGAAACCGTCCGCTCATGCCAATAATGGCGATAGAATCATGTTCAACTTGTTGACTAATTCCCTTACGAGTCTTGAAAACTGGTTGCTTTTGGTCTTGCTGGCTTAAGTGTTGGGCTAAACTGCTAATGGTAGGGTACTGAAACAGCGTGACCACTGGTAGCTCAACCTTTAAGGCTTCAACTAATCGTTTATGAACCTGGATTAGTAGTAAAGAATTACCCCCCAGCTCAAAGAAATTATCATTAATCCCTACTACCTCTAACTGCAACATATCCTGCCAAACCTGAGCAATCAATTCCTCTGTCTGTGACTGAGGCATGACCAGTGCTGTGGACAATTCCGGACGGGACCTTTCTGGAGCCGGTAAGGCACGACGGTTTACTTTTCCATTAGCCGTCAGAGGCATTTTCTCAAGGGTGACAAATGCAGCTGGCACCATGTAGTTAGGCAAAATTGATTGTAAATAATGGCGCAGTTGGGGTTCGAGTTGGCGAGCTACTTTACCCTGAAGGGGATTATTAGCGTAGTCTTTCCAAGGCTTGGCTTGACCTGGGGGTTTGGGGTATGGGGTGCAGGGAGTAGTGAGATGATGTCGAAAAATGACATCATAGCAGTCCTTTGCTTGGGAACTAGACCAGTTGATATAGATGGTATAGGGTAGCTGCTGGCTCAAGTCCCACCAATCCTCTGGCTCTATACCAACGGTTTTTTCCTGTTTTAATGCCTCCCTGAGTTCGGCTACAGTAGCTAGCTCTCCCTGGTCTAGTAATTCTAAAAGCTTGACTTCTGACACCAAACGTGGATTGGGAATAGTTTTGATACCCAGCATTTCAGGTTGGCTCTGTTGGAGTAGCTGGCGAACAGAAGGTAAGGTTAATTCATCTTGCTGCCAGTGTAACCAGCTAGGTTCTACAGTAGAAGAGACGGCTTCCCCTAAATGAAGGATGGCATCGTAGCGGAATCTTGTCAGCTCATTATGATAACTACCACGCTTAAGCTGAATATCGACATGACTAATTTGGGGGAGGTGGTGCTGCAGAGCGACAAACAATTCTGGGTCAATGACCAAATCCTCTTCATTGCTCATCCTGGTTTGGATGCGTTGCTGCAACTGTTCTCCAGATAGCTGTTTCGGAGCCTGATACAGTTGCACAGAGCTATGGAAAGCTTCCAATAACGGCAAACTTCGTATATCTCCGAGGAAGATAAAGCCTCCTGGAGTAACTGCTTGCACTGCTTTTTCCAGCACCTCTATTAAGTAATCAATACTGGGAAAATGCTGAACGACTGAATTGATAACGACTGCGTCAAATGACTGAGGTTCGATATCCTCAAAATTGTCAGCAGCTCCCTGGCAAAGCTCGACACCGGACCAATTGCCATCTAATTGTTCAATTTGCTCCTCAATATAGTCCAAAGCTTCCTGGGAAATATCAATTCCCACATACTTAGAACAATGGGGGGCAATCCGAAATAACAGCATCCCTGTTCCGCAACCTAACTCCAGCACCCGAGTTGGCTTGCAGGCAAGAATCCGTGCTGTTGTCTGCTCTACCCATTCCCGCATCTCCTGTTCTGGAATCGGCTCACCCTGATAGCTATCATTCCAACCAATAATATTAAAGGTGGGGTCAGCCACGGGAGCAGATTGGCTATAAATGGCGTTATCGACTTCCTGCCATTGCTCAACTTGATCAGTTCTGGCGATATTATTGGCTTCTTCGTTAGGAACAACATAAGCCACCAATCGTTTATCCCCTGGTGTATCTTCCCTAGCTAAAACAACACTCTGCTTCACTTGGGAATGCTGACTCAGCAAGGCTTCAATTTCCCCGAGTTCAATTCGGAAACCACGAAGTTTTACTTGATGATCCACACGACCGATAAACTCAATATTACCATCAGGTAAATAACGAGCTAAATCCCCTGTTTTGTAAAAGCGATCGCTCTTTTGGGGCAGGCCTAAGCCGCGCCAAAGGCGATCGCTAAATTTTGAATTTTGAATTTTGAATTTTGAATTGTTAAAGGGGTTAGGAATAAACCTCTCTTCAGTCAATTCCGGACGATTTAGATAACCTCTAGTAATGCCAGCACCACTAATGTAGACTTCTCCAGGAACCCCAATGGGAACGAGCTGGAGATGGCTATCTAGTAGATAGATTTGTGTATTAGCAATGGGGCGACCAATGGGCACTCTAGCTAGTGCTGCCTGAGGCTGACACTTATAAACACTGCTCCAAACTGTTGCTTCTGTCGGACCGTACTCATTATAAAGGGATGTGTCTGGGAGTCGTTGGTGATGCAGTGTAATTAAATCTGTAGTACAAGCTTCTCCTGCAACAATAACGGCCTGTAAGGAAACAAGTTTGGAAGTTCCTTGTGCCAAAATTAGAGCATATAGAGATGGTAAACACAGTAAATGAGAAACATGATGCTGAGTAATTAAACTAGTCAGTTGTCGAGGATCTTGCTGATAGTTTTGGTGGGGCAGCACCAGGGTTCCCCCTTCACACAAAGTCCAAAAGATACCTGCTACTGAACTATCAAAAGCGAAGGAAGACAACAACAGATAGCTAGTTAGGGGTTCGGAGTAATACTCAATACGAGCCTGAGTGGAGTGAACTAGGTTTTGATGAGTTACCAGCACCCCCTTAGGCTTGCCTGTGGAACCGGATGTGTAGATCACATAAGCTAAGTTTTCGGCTGTGGCATCGCTAATGGGATTTTCTTCACTCTTGTTGGAGATTACTGTCCAATCTCTATCCAAGTTAACTAGATCTGCCCCATGGTCTGGCAATTGATTCAGCAATTTTTCTTGAGTGACCAGCACTGAAACTTTAGCATCGGATAACATGAAAGCTAAGCGTTCTTGGGGATAGCTTGGATCTAAAGGCACATAAGCGCCACCAGCCTTGAGAATACCAAGCAGTCCCACCAGCATCTCCAGAGAACGCTCTACACAAAGACCCACTAGCGCATCTGCTCCTACCCCAAGCGAACGCAGATAATAGGCCAGTTGATTAGCTCGTCGATTCAGCTCCCGATAGGTTAGCTGCTCTGCTTGAAAAACTGCTGCTACGGCCTCTGGAGTTTTCTCTACCTGCTCCTCAAATAGTTGATGGATACATTTATCAAGGGGGTACTCTACCTGGGTATCATTCCACTTAAGTAGTAGCTGCTGCTCTTGAGCTGCACTCAACAGTGGTAAAGTGGCAAGACACTGGTCTGGATTAGCAACGATGGCCTCAAGCAAAGTCTGGAAATGCCCCAAAATTTGCTGAATTGTTGCTGAATCCAACAACTGGGAGTTGTATTCACACTCTAGGGTTAAACTCCCTTCTTCCTCAGAAGCCATAATCACCAGAGCACAGCTGTGAATTTGTTCAGAGATGTTTGCTAAATTCTCTTTCTCTATCGGTATTTTGGAAATACAAAATGGCACATTACACAACACCAACATCACCTGAAAAATTGATGCTATGCTTAACCCTTCATCTGTTTTTAATTCCTCAACTAACTTCTCAAATGGGTAATCTCGATTTTCTCTAGCCTCCTCAATTGTATTAGCAACCCGCTTTAAAAGTTCTCTAGCACTTAGATCACCTGATAAGTTTGTCCTTAGTGCTATTGGATTATAAAACTTTTCCGTACTTCCTGACTTGATTTCCCTAATACTATCGGTAGATATAGAACCAACAATGATATCTTTATGCCCCGTGTAACGCAGTAAAATAATTTTAAATATAGCTAAAATTGCGGTAAATATAGTGATGTTTTCACATCTACAAAATTTAGTTATCTCTATATAGAGCTGTTGATCGAGTTGCAAAGGTTCCCTGGATCTAGTAAATGTCTCAACTGGCGATCGCTGCTCATTTAAAAATTCTTGTAAAACCGGCAGTTCCCCACTTAGTCGCTTTTTCCAGTAGGCTTGCTGTTCGGTTAAGCTAACGTTGCTCAATTGTGTTGTATAAGTAGTCATGTCAAAAACTATCCTTAATTTTAAAGTAATTTTATAAAAATCTGGTAACCGTTAACCTTCTATTGGAAGGTTCAGAGCAAGCCATACTAATTAACCCTAGTAATACCATATTACGATGATTTATGTAAATTCCATGAAGCGATTCTATAGAAATCCGATCTGATTTGTCAAATATAGTGGCCGAACTTATGCTCTAACCCAAGCCCTGCAAAGATTTCAGATTTTTAAGATTTTAAAACTGATTTACCATTGCTATTTCAAAAATTTTCACAGACAAGTTTGGCGCTCAAGGCAAACTGGTGGTATGGGCACTTGCGACCAAGTTATAATCTTTTGTTGCGAAGCGTCTAAATCAAATATTTTTCTAGAAAACCCAGGGTAATCGCCGCTATTTTGTATAAATAAGACTTGACAAAATAGAGGTTAAATGAATATAGCAATTCTATGACTTGTGAGGTACACAATTTCTAGATTTTAGGGAACAGCGGATCTGGGAACAGCGATGCAGCGCGGTCTTGGGGGTTTCCCCCATGAGCGACTGCATCAAGACGGGAACAGGAACCCACCCCTAACCCCTCCCAAGAGGGGAATAGAGAATATAGAATAGCGATGCGCTGCATTAAGAGGTGCGACCCGTTCGCGAATTTAATTCTTAATGGGTCAAGCGCACCTAAAAGGGAATCAACGTCAAAGAATACTGTACCTCATGAGTCCTAGAAACGCTATAGTAATTCTAAATCATTTGTAAAATATGCAAGATCGTAAATCATTACTGAGCAAGGGTTATAGCGATAGCTTCGCCAAATATATTTCACGAATCATATAGAATGCCTATATAAGTAATACATATAGCATGGGAGAATTGCTATATCAAAATTGCATGATTATTCATCAACAGGTTGAAAATAGAGACAAACTTAGCTTATTTAGACTCAAGATCATTTTATTTAAAATAATAAAAGGGAAACATTATCAAAAAAATCCCAACTATGACAATGAGCTATCTAGAGCTAAACAATCAAGGTAAAGTACTTCGTTTTTCTCTTGAGAAAGGATTTTATCGATTAGGACGCGATCGCACTTGGTCAGATTTCGATATTCCTGAAACAGGCTGGACTATTGTCTCCCAACGCCATGCTTTTCTGCTTCAAGAGGGAGAGGATTATCGCATCTTTGATGGTGATGGGGGAAATCCCAGTACTAATGGACTATTTGTTAACCACACTCGCATCACTGATGGGTATCTTCTCAAGCATGGCGTAGAGTTGACTATTGGACAAAATCCTCGGGACTACATTCGCCTCACTTATTTTAATCCGGCCCATAGTCAACCAAGGGTGACGCCAAATAAACGGCAGCTTTCCTTGGCAAGTGTCCAAAAGTGGCCAGTGCAATTGGGTCGTTCTCCTAATAATCAACTTTCCCACTCTTGGCAATTAGATGCACCGACGGTTTCCACCCTTCACGCTACCATCATCAAGATTTCCGAAGGCAATTATCAGATTAATAATTATAGCAGAAATGGAACCTTTATCAATGACAAGTTAATCCATAAACCAGTATTACTTAAGGATGGGGATACGATTCGGATTGGTCCGTTTATATTACTGTTGAGGCAGGATACTTTAGAATTAGTTGACCAAGGTAATCAAATTCGGATTGATGCTGATAAATTGCTGCGCCAGGTTAGTTATAAATTAGGCAAAAAACGCACTATCCTCAATCAGGTTTCTATGCCGATTGAACCAGGTCAGTTAGTGGCGTTGGTAGGAGGTAGTGGCACTGGGAAATCTACGTTACTGAAAACGCTATTAGGAATTGCACCAATTACTAAAGGTACTGTATTTATCAATGGCCAAGATTTGCGACAGCATTTTAATCAGTACCGCTCACAAATTGGCTATGTTCCCCAAGATGATATTGTGCATCGGGATTTAACGGTAAAAGAAGTACTAACCTATGCCTGTGAATTACGATTACCACCAGATACTGATGTGAAACAGGTGGTGAAGCAAACCTTGTCACAAGTCAAACTGGATTTTGTGAGAAACACGGTTGTGGGTAATCTCAGTGGGGGACAACGGAAACGAGTCAGTATTGCTGTGGAATTATTGGCTGATCCGAAACTGTTCTTTCTGGATGAGCCTACGTCTGGTCTAGATCCAGGACTGGATAAGGAAATGATGCAGCTATTGCGAGAATTAGCGAATCAGGGACGAACTGTGGTGCTGGTGACTCATGCTACTGCGAATATTGACGTATGCGATCGCATTGCCTTTATGGGTCGGGGTGGACGGTTGTGTTACTTTGGTCCTCCCACAGAAGCCATGGACTTTTTTAAGATGCCATCTCCAGACTTAAGATACTTCCCTGATATTTACCTGAAGCTAGAGCAAGGGGAAACACCGGAGGAACTTGAGCAGAATAGTGAAAACTGGCATCAGCGGTTTCTCAGCTCACCTGGTTACAAGACCTACATTTCCGCCCACCTCAGTCCTGGTCAAAGGTTGCTATCGACCTCAATCCCTAGCAAAAGTTCTGGTATTCCTGTTTTCAAGCAACTCAAGCAACTCAAACTCAAGCAACTGCTGTTGCTCAGTCAGCGCTATCTAAAACTAGTAGTGCGGGATATGCGGAGTGTTGCCCTAGCCTTACTAACTGCTCCCATTGGGATTAGCTTGATTATTCTGACCTTGTCAGGGCAAGACCCTTTAGCTCAACTGAATTCTCCAGAGATCACCCAAGCACCTCTAGCGCTACAAGTACTGTTTATTTTTACCTGTGCTGCCCTTTGGGTAGGACTATCTAGTTCACTGCAAGAAATTGTGAAAGAGTCTAGTATTTATGCCAGAGAGCGACTGGTTAATTTAGGGTTATTTCCCTATCTCGGTTCCAAAGTATTGATTCGGTCTGGCTTAGCTCTTTTACAAACTATATTGATTGTTACTATTGTGCTCTATGGGTTTAAGTCACCTACCTCTGAACTACTGGATTGGAAAATTGGCTTGGGAATCACGACTTTTTTAACCATTATCGCTGCTACCAGTTTAGGTCTGATGGTATCGACATTAGTTAAAAATGAAAGTGAAGCCAATAATACTATACCATTAATTTTGCTACCCCAGATTATTTTTTCTGGAGTTATTTTTAAACTCAAAGGATTAGCCAGTACACTATCTTGGCTGATGGTAAGTCGTTGGTCAATGGGAGCTTATGGTGCCCTGGTAAATGTGAATAGTATGGTACCCGAACAGTCTTCGAGGTTCGGATTAAAGCTTCCCCCTCCTCCCTTTGAAGCAACACCAGTTTATGATGCCACTTGGCAAAATTTGATTCTTAATTGGCTACTATTGTGCTTACATATAGCGGTTTATTTAATAATTGCTTTTCGATTACAGAAGCGGAAGGATATTTTCTAGAAGTCGGGAATCGGGAATCGGGAATCGGCAATCGGGAGGAGATGTAGGGTGGGCAGTCAGTAGGGTGTGTTAGGGGCGGACTTACCCTTATTTTTCCCCTCGTAGCCAGCGTTGGTATAGTCCGCCCCGTAACGCACCACCCACCAGAGAATGAATTTTATGAAAACTCTGTAAGCATTCAGTTATCAGTTGCCTAACAAAACTTTTGCATGTCTCTCAAGATTGTGATCAATCAAGAAAATCATGCGTTCTGTCCGTGTCTTGCTTTCTGTTCCTGGAGTTTTGCCCACAACGCTTCTCGACCGGGTTTAGGGGGCATTGTTGCAATGCGAGCAAAGTGTTCTCGATTCCGTTGTTCCCAATACTGTCGGTTTTCCTGTTCCTCTTGCAAAATAGTTTGATACTCTGCTTCGACTTGGGTACGATTTTCTTCAATATATGATAGAGCAGCGCTTACTTGTTCCTTTGTGAGGTTAAGGACATCGCCAATTAATTTTGGTGGATACTGAGCTGTGACATAATCCATCACATCGTAGAGAGTGATGCGTGTTCCGGCAATGGTTAATCCCCATTCTGTGCGAATTATTATAGCTGTCTCTTTTGTTTTGAGGCATTCTTTGATAAATTTATTGACACTAAGATAGACCTGACTGTTTTGAGACTCTGGTTTACATAGGTCAATGTGATTCTTTGGCATCCCAACCGGCTTCACTTTTTCAATACCGGGGTTGGCACTAGCTGGGTCTACTACCAAAATCCCTTTGACAGGCTGAGTTTCATAGTAGACTTTTGTGGCAATGCCTAGACTCCGGACATTTTCTCGATACCATTCATTTAATTCCAGTAACTGAGGTTCATTAGCTTGTAGTTCCTTTAAACTTACGGTGGTTCGTGCCAGAACGCCAATATTTTTAATTAAATTAGCCAGATGAGCCCCAGTGTGGGGAGTAGCCAGAAATACAATCGCTTTCGTCTGCTCAAGAATGGCTTGCTTTTGAAAGGTCAAGGCACTTTTGAGCATTTTTTTGACTAAAAGCCCGCCCATACTGTGAGTAATAAAGATTAATGGACGTTGGCCGAGCTCGCGGATATCTAACCAATCTAATAAATTACTAGATTGATCGAAAAGGGGCATACTGCTGTTGCTTTTCCAGTTTGTCGCTTTAGCGCTATACCCAAAAGACCAGATGTTAACGCATAAATTATCTTTTCCTAACCATCCTAGCCAGTAGTCATCATCATCCCGTTTTCCCTGGGGATGCCACGTGCTTATCGCATCCCCTCCCAGCCCGTGAACAAACACCACATCCGCTCTGGCAAATGAGTCCTGATGGCTTGAGATTTCGATTAAGCCCGTTGAATCACTCACCGATTAGCCTCCAGTTAATTATATAGCATTAACTAGTAAATGCATGAAACCCAATATCAATTTAGTGTAACAAAAAAATACAGGCAGTGGGGAGTCGGAAATTTAGAATTTAGAATTTAGAATTTAGAATTTAGAATTACCTTTGTACAAAACAATACTTCATACCATAAACGTACATTTTCTATCAATTACAACTCAAAAAAAATCTAAAATTCCTTGACAAATTAAATTATTATCGTTATGATTATGTTTGTAAACCTTAAAACGTTTTTTTACTATGTCTGACAACTTCCGCCCTAACCCAGAAAACACTCCTGAAGAAATTACTCCTAGTAATATTCCTCAGGAACCTTCCCAAAAAAAATACCCCATTAAGCACATTTTGAAGGGCTCCCGCCAGGCAATAAACAACACCATCCATACCCTTTATGCACGGGGTTACGCCCAAGTTGACGAGTGGAGCCCCCTTCAATCAACTGACATTCCTGGGGAATTCATCACGGTAATGACAAAATACTTAATGCTGGGTTAAGGGCTTAAATTTCAGGGGGCTTTGCCCCCTGGCCAAAGCATCAGGTCTGATCGTGTAGTGTGGCCTTTGGCCAATCACATCGGATCACATCTGGATGGGTTTACAAAGTTGAGACATAGGTAACAATTCCTAGCCGTGGAACATTGTTCTGCGGCTATTTTTTTTGTTTATTATTTTTTAGGGAACAGGGAATAGGGAATAGCTACAGTAGGGTGGGCAAATCCACAGGATAACTTATCATTTGGTCAAACTTTCATAATTTGCCCACCCTACCTGACTACAATTTTTAGTAGGGTGGGCAAAGGGACATGATTCCTGATCAAATTGCCAAACTTCCATAATTTGCCCACCCTACCTGACTAGGATTTTTAGTGCGTACGCTCAAGTCTTGTGGGCAAATCCACAGGATAACTGATCAAATTGCCAAAATTTATTTGCCCACCCTACTGTAGATGTAGGGTGGGCAGTGGTTACTTTAACGATTGTCAGCTTTTCAAGTTATCTGAGAGGTTGTCTGAGAAGTCTCATTTGCTACATCCAAGCCCCCTAAATCCCCCGAGCGAGGGATTGCTAGCTCGGGGGACTTTTAGAAGCAAATTGACTCTTTTTCCCCCCAAGCGAGGGATTGCTCGCTTGGGGGGCTAGGGG
>NZ_JAAHHS010000111.1 GCF_010692395.1 Moorena sp. SIO3H5 | reverse complement strand
TACTCCCGAAGTTTCTCCCAGAGCCAGTGCTTCAACAAATCTCGGTAGGGTAATCTCACCTTCATCTAAAATCAGAAAGTCTACTCCTGCTTCTTGAGCTTCCTCTGCTATAGACGTGACATAAGGACCACCAACGGCTACCAATTTGCCCTGCCGTTTCCCTTCCCCAATCAGGTGGAGCAGATCGGGTTTCTGGACGATCATACCGGAAACGATCACCACATCTGCCCATTCCCAGTCAGCGTCAGTTTCTAAACTAACATTACGGTCTACTAAGCGGAATTCCCAGGTTTGAGGAAGAATAGCTGCTACGGTAATCAGACCCATCGGGGGTTGAGCAACTTTGCAGCCGATCAGTTCTATGGCTTTATCAAAAGACCAATAGGATTTGGTGAACAGAGGAGACAGGAGTAAAACTCTCACGTTTGATGTTCAAATCAAGAATAGTTCAATACTACAGCAGTTCTCAATTTAGGGAATCGGGAATCGGGAATCGGGAGTCGGGAATCGGGAAGCTAGCAACAGTAGGGGTAGGGTTGGCAAATTGTGAGAATTTGATTATTTGACTAGCTCTGATGCAATACTTAGCTTCTCTATGACAAGCCAATTAATCACGCCTCATGCACTGCCCACCCTACAGGAACGATTTGCTATTCCTGAAGACTTTGCCCGACTGATTGATCTCACGTTCAATTATGTTCCCAATCTAGTGCGGCGGTTAACTGCAACTAAATTTAGTTGCATGTTTGGGTAATGCCTTTTATAATTAATTACTAGATGGGGTGTCAAGATGACTCGACAAGAAAAGCTGATAAAACGTTTTCTAAGTAAGCCGAAGGGTTTTACTTGGGATGAATTGACCAAGCTTTTGTCCGGACTTGGCTTTGAGGAGGTCAAAGCTGGAAAAACAGGCGGTTCAAGGCGACGATTCATTAACTCTGATGGCGTGGCGATCGCTCTGCACAAGCCTCATCCTCACAACACACTCAAGATGTATCAGATTGAGCAAACGATCGATATTCTTAGGCACGAAGGATTGTTATGAATAACTTTATGAAATACAAGGAATACCTTGGCTCGGTCAATTATAATGATGAGGATGAGATTTTCTACGGGAAAGTAGAGTATATTCGTAGCCTGATCAGTTATGAAGGTCAGGATGTTAAATCTCTTCGGGCCAGTTTTCACGAAGCAGTGGATGACTACCTAGAGCTTTGTCAACTCAAAGGGATAGAACCGGAAAAGCCTTTCAAGGGAAGCTTTAACATCAGACCTGGAAGCGAGCTTCATCGACGTGCTGCATACGCAGCTATTGAACGAGGGATAAACTTGAACCAGCTAGTGACAGAGGCACTTGAGCAGTCTCTCAGATAACCGCTCTCCAATGCTTCAACCGAAAGGCGGCGGAGTGGGAGCGATCGCACTCATGCACTGCCAACCCTACAAGAACTAAACAGTAGGGGTAGGGTTGGCAAATTGTGAGAATTTGATCATGTCAACAGCTCTGATGCCGATTTGCCCACCAAACCAGATCAAGCGATCGCACTGCTTCCATTTGTGCTATGTTTTAATTCAAGTGATGGGTTGTTATTGTGCCGTTTGCATCTACGCTAAATTCGCTCTCAAATGATATGGGTTTAGTGTCTCCAGAAATGCAGTTGTTGGACTGACCAATAATAGTAAACATCGGCGCAGTAAATTTATGGGTAATTAATTAGTTATTTTCTCAACAACCTGTTGTTTTTTGCTATAATTTAATTTCTGAAACAGAATATCAGAAATGATTCAGCAACGGTTACATTGTGAATCATTTCTAATTACCATTCGGTTCCAATTCGTCTAAAACTATTCGCTAAAACTAGACTATTTGGTAAAACTAGTTAGTGTTAAGCCAAATTTTCTTCCTCCTCCTCGTAGCTATTGTCCTCTACCCCCATCAGTTCAGAGATTTCTACGTCATCACCTAGGGGATTTTCTTCCTCTACAATCTCCCGTGGGATCAGGCGATTATTAGACTCTAACCAATCTAAAAGGGAAGTTTCTTGCTTAAGAGGAATGACCTCAGCGAGTTGTTCACGATGTAGTTCACGTAGAGCAGGATTGTACATAGGCTTCTTCAGCTAATATGGACGAGGTGAAAACCTTTAACTTTGAGTCTAGCAGTCAGCTAGAGGAAATTTTATGATTGGCAAGGCGGAACTCTTAGAAGCGATCGCAGGAAAGAATCGTGGTCTATTAGCAAGCAAAACCGATAAAACAGCAATACTCGCAGCAGTTACCCAACTGGAAGGGAGAAACCCCACCCCTCGACCCCTTGAGGCACCAGACTTGCTAGATGGTAACTGGCGTCTGCTATATACCACGAGTCAAGAACTTTTGAATATTGACGGATTTCCCTTACTACAACTGGGTCAAATCTACCAATGTGTTCGTACCTCAGATACTAAAATTTACAACATAGCTGAATTATCTGGTATTCCCTATCTCGAAGGTGTTGTCAGTGTTTGTGCTAGTTTCGAGCCAGTATCTCAATGCCGCGTTAATGTTAGGTTCGAGAGGTCTATCATTGGTCTACAACGCTTGCTGAGCTATAGCTCTGCCAATGATTTCATTGATCAAATCGAAGCTGGCAAAAAGTTTCCAGCTATTGACGTTCCCATCAATAGCGACAACCAACAGGGTTGGTTAGAGATCACCTATCTTGACAATGACCTGCGCATTGGACGGGGGAATCAGGGGAGTTTGTTTGTGTTAACCAAGAAATAAGTAGGGAGTAGGGAGTAGAGAGTAGGGAGTAGGGAGTAGGGGTTGGGAAAATTGACTTTACCTCATAACTATGATCAAGGCTATATCTGTTCCTAACCCTCAACAAACAACTTTCAACAAACAACTGTTAACAAACAACTGTCAACAGTTATCATGTATTAGTAACCAGCCTCTTCTTCGTATTCTGGAGCTTTCTTTTTCTCAGGAATGTTGACTCGCGGTGCTTTGTAAGGCTCTGGGGAGCGGTCATCATCCCAGGCATCACCCTCGACTTCGTACTTGTCATAGTCCTGGGTGTTGGTTTTACCATAGTTTGGCTCAGGTGAGCTATAGACTGGCTGCTCGTAGCGCACTGGCTGAGGGGACTCTTCCCGTTCATCGCTCCAGTTATCTTCTTCTAATCTGGCTTCGACATACTTCTTCGGAACTGGTGCTTCTCGTCTGATCGGCTCTAGTTCTGGCTCTTGCCAATCGTCATCCCAGGCATCTTGAGCTCGGTTGGCATTCTCTACTGTCTGAGAGATCGGAGTACGTATTGGAATCCCGGTTCCCAGTTGATTTTCTGGTCTAGCCGTTGGAGTATAGTAGGGGTCTTCTATGTCCTTTTCCCAAGGGGGTCTGCCAACGCCCATACGTTCTAATACCCCGACGGTTAACTGGACCAGATGCTCTTGAGCTTCCTCAAATACAATTAATCGGTCTGGACCACTGCTGACAATTTCATCAATGGGTAGCTCATAAGTACTAATAACCTGGTCGGGTATTTGGGGCAACCCTATCGATGCAATGATTAGGGCAGAAACGGTGCCATCTTCTACATTGAACTTGAAGCCTCTAACCCGACCTAAGAGTTCACCGGTTTCGGTGATCACTTCGCTGTTAATCAGGGTACTATAGGCATCGACATCAATATCTTCGATAACGTCTTGATCATCTACCAGGATGACATCACCAAATTGTCGAATGCTGCTCAGGAGCATGTACTTTGGCATACCGGCTACTGCCAGGAGGTTGTCTCGCAGACCCAGTGCCACAACCTGGCGTCTGTCTATATCTACCAAGAGCTCCTTGACGACTCCGAGGCGTTTGCCATTGTCACGGGTAATTACCTGAGTATTTAAGATATCGGAGCGTGGACGAATTTGTTCCGTTGTCATTATATCTCGCTTTTCCTGAGCTATACTCCTGATGGATTAAAAATAAATAATACCTGAGCATTAATTACGTGAGCATTCAGCTAAAGGCCTTGGCCGTTGGCCACGCGTGCGCGTTTGGCCACGCTACGCGAACAGCTATCAGCTTTCAGCTAAGGTAATCCCACCCTGATAGTTAATCAACAGACTACATAGGTTATATATAACCTATGTTCATCGGTTTTTTTTCCTACATAACCCCCTTCGGACGAGGGGTTCGTGGGTCGGTTCCCTCCAAAATCAATCATCAATAGCTTATAGCTGATCAGCCTTGGGCTTAATGCTTACAATAATACTGGATTTGATGAATGGGATTTTATCTAGTTAACCGTACTTTTGGGTGATAGTTTTAAACCCAATACTTGAGTGTATGCTCCCCTGGCTTGGGTAACACCAATGGTGCGTTGAGCCGACTCAATCATAGGACGGCGTAAGCTCACTACAATAAATTGCGCAAGTTTAGCCTGTTGTTTGATCATTTTAGCTAATCGCTGGACATTTGCCCCGTCTAAAAACATATCGACTTCATCAAAAGCATAAAATGGCGAGGGACGGTAGCGTTGTAGGGCAAAGATAAAGCTAAGGGCTGTGAGGGATTTTTCTCCTCCTGACATAGATGCTAGCCGCCGCACCGGTTTACCTTTGGGGTGTGCCACCAGGTTTAGTCCACCGCTAAAGGGGTCCTGTGGATCATCGAGTTGTAAATAACCATCCCCATCGGACAGTTCAGCAAAGATGGCTTGGAAATTTTCATTGACGGCATCAAAGGCTTCTTTGAAAGCACGGTATCTCAAGGTGGTAAAGTTTTCTATCCTTAGCAACAGTTCAGTACGTTCACCAGCTATGGTTTCGAGTTTCTCAGACAGTTCTTGGAGGCGAGCTTGAGTTCGGTCATATTCTTCTAAGGCCAGCATATTCACGGGTTCCATAGCCTGTAGACGTTTCTGTCCGTTGCGCAGTTCCTTTTGTAGTTGTTCTAGTTGAGCAGCTAGGGAGTCAAGGGCAATTCCCTCTGAGCTTTTTTTATCACTAGAGGGGGAATTTTTATTGACAATTGGAGGTATTTCTGGTAATGGGTCTGGTAATTCAGCAGCTTGGTCTTGGAGTTGAGTTTGGAGACTAGCAAGTTTTTCGGCTCTAGCAGACTGGGTTTCTTGAAGTTTTTGCTGTTGCCAAGAGGTTTCTTGGTGTTGTTGGCGCAATTTTTGTAGGTGTTGCTCGGTGCGATCGCGTTTTTGTTTCTCTTGCCCCAATTTCTCCTCTAACTGGCGTAAGGCAACTGTCGTTTCGGTAATTTGCTTGGTGAGTGTTTCTAACTGAGTGTTAATTGCTGATTGCTGCTGTTGCCAAGATTCGATTTGGGTTTGATAGTCTGCTATTTTCCGGTGGCCTTCGGTCAGTTGATCCCTCAGGCGCTGTTGCTGATTCTCCTTCTGTTGTAGTTGTTTCTCGGTATTTCTCAAGGCTTGTTCACACTCGCGCAACTGAGCTTCTTGGGTTTTAATGGTGTTCTGAATCTGTTGCCACTCGTTATGAGTTTGAGACTCCTCCAGTTGAGCCAGTTGTTGCCGTAAGTCAGCAAGTTGGGATTCTTGTTGGGGTAACTCTATGGCTATGGTCTCTAGCCGTTGAGTAGCAGCGGAGAGTTCTTGGTTGTTTTTAGCCAGAAGCGTACGCATTTGGGCTTGATTGGTCTGAGATTGCTCAATCTCCCTTTGTAACTGTTCCAAACGTAATTTGGTTTCCGAGTGTTTTGCCCTAGTTTCTGTCAATTCCTGGGTAATTTGTTTGACCGAGGCAGATTCGGTAGTAATCAATCCCTCGCAATGGTGTAAAACCTGTTCAATTTCCCCTAACCGGGTTCGCAAGCTACGGATTTCAGAGGACTCCATAGTGTCATTGGTCCCAAAGTGCAATCCCGAACGGTGACTGGTGCTACCACCAGTCATGGCACCGCTTATTTCCAAGATTTCCCCATCTAGGGTAACGATGCGGTGTTTACCCAAGTAGGTACGGGCATCATTGAGAGTTTCAAAGACTACTGTAGAGCCAAATACATAGGCAAAGACTTTTTGGTAACGGGGGTCGCAATCAATTAGCCTAATGGCGTAGTCAACAAAGCCCTTAGCATACCGTAGCACAACGGTTTCGGTAAATTGCCTAGGTTGGATTTTGGTCAGAGGTAAGAAGGTGGCTCTGCCAGCGCGTTTTTGTTTGAGGAGTTCGATCCCAGCCGCTGCTACACTATCATCTTCTACCACTAAATTCCCGAGGCGTGCGCCAGCGGCAATTTCTAGGGCTAGCTGATAGCGGGGTTCAACTCTACCCAATTGGGCGACTAATCCACAAACTCCTACTAGACTACTTTCTAGGATAACTTTAGTAGCATAAGTCCCTTGGGCTTCTTGTTGAGCTTGGGCTTGGGCTTCTAGTTTATCGAGTTGCCGTTGTTTTTGCCGTTGTTCCCCCAGTAGGCGAGTTTGGGTTTGTTGTTGGAGTTGTAGTTGTTGTTCGGTATTCCCTAAGGATTGGGCAAGGGACTGGACTTGCTGGGAATAAGTGGTTAATTGGGTCTGTAATGCCACAGCTTGGGTTTGCTTGGTGGCGATTTCTGGTTCTAAGGTTTGTAGTTGCTGGGTTTGGTCTTCGATTTGCCGATTTAGCTGATTCTGACGCTCTTGGAGTTGAGCTTGCTCGGTCCTTTGGGGGTTGATGGTTTTGAGTAGGGTGTCGATCTGCTTGGTCAGGGTGGTTTGTTGTTGTACCCAGGCATCACTAGCGGCTGCGATCGCATTGGCTTGTTCTCGGCTTTGGTTGAGAGCAGCTTGAGCCTCATCCCGTGCCACTTGTAAGGAGGTTTTAGACAAGGTCTCTAGATCATTTTTTTCTGCGATCAACTGTTGCAGGGTTTGCTCGACTTGTTGAATTGTCTCTTGTGTACGTTGGAGATTAACAGCAGCATTTTGTAGATTCTCAGTTAGTTCCTGCTGTCGGTTTTGTAATTGACGTTGTTCGGCTTGTTGAGTGGCAAGGGTGGATGCGATCGCGATTTGTTCTTCTTCTCCTAAGGCTTTGACCCGAGCATTGAGTTGGTCAAGTTCAGTGGTAGTTTGGTTAATTTGTTCCTCAATGCTAGTAATTTGAGCAATAAGCTTGGCTTTTTTTGTATTAGCAGCATCAATTTGCTGTTGGACTTGGGATACTTGCTTCTGGAGCAATCGCCATTTTAGAACAATTTCCCACTGTTGCTTTTGTTGGAGTTCAGCACGGAGTTTTTGATATTTCTCAGCTTTAGCACGGTCAGCAGCTAAGCGATCGCGTTGAGCCGTCAGTTCTTGTTCAATAATTCTGCAGCGTTCTTCTCGCTCTTTTACAGTGGCGAGGGTTTGTTTAGTTTGGGTAATTTTACGGTCAAAGGCAGCAACTCCAGCTAATTCGTCAATAATCTCCCGCCTTTCTCGGGATTTCATTGAAATAATGCTAGTGACGTCTCCTTGTTGGACAACATTGTAGCCTTCTGGGTAAACCCGCAAGCGATTGAGTTGTTCATGAAGTGCAGTAACAGTAGAGGGTTCACCATTGATGTAGTACTGAGAACTGTAATTACCTTGTTTAGTTACTCGCAGGCGTCGGGTCACACTCCATTCTAGATCAGTTGCAGGTTGGTCACGGGTTGAAGGTTGGTCAGGGGTTGAAGGTTGAAGGTTAGTTGGTTGTTCGCGTAGCGTGGCCTTTTGGCCAAGGTTAGTTGGTTGTTCGCGTAGCGTGGCCTTTTGGCCAAGGTTATTGGGTTGTTCGCGTAGCGTGGCCTTTTGGTCAAGGTTATTTTCTGAACCTTGGCCTTGTGGCCACGCTTCGCGAACAACCTCCAACTTGCTAACCTGTAACGGTTCCTCCAACTTGCTAACCTGTAACGGTTCCTCCAACTCTGTAACCTGTAACGGTTCGTCTAACTCTGTAACCTGTAACTCTTCATAGTCATTGAAGTCAGATAAGTCAAAGGTAACTGTGACACTGGCTTCGACAGTGCCTCGATGTTCTTTATTGTGGTTAACTAAATCAGGAAGGCGTTCAGCTCGCATTCCTTTGGAACTGGCGATACCAAGACAAAATAGAAGAGCATCAAGGATGTTGGATTTGCCTGACCCGTTTGGCCCAGAAATTACGGTAAATCCTTCCAGGAGCGGGATTTTTGTGGTGCCGCCGAAGGATTTGAACCGCGAGAGTTCCACTCGCTTGATGTGTACCATAGGCATTTCATCGGTTGAGGTTAACCGGGTCGTCACACAGAGTGTGCGTAGTGAACACATTGCTGATCAGCGTAGCATGGGCAATAGCCAGATGGCGCAACGAATGGGAAAAAAAACGTAAATGGGGTAAAAGGTGGAACGGATGGGGGATGGAGGGAGGACAGTGTGGGGCTGCAATTAAAATGCTATATAATATATCAAAAAAACTAATCACCAATAACTAATGACTAGTGGCTAATCACCAATGAGTTAATAACTAATAGCTTAACTATTAGTTGAGTATGTCATGGCCATTAAACAAGCTATATAATCACTCCTTGAACCAATTGGTAATACTTGCGTCGTGATTGCAATCTATCCAGGCAGCTTCGATCCCATTACCCTAGGACACCTTGACATCATCCAGCGTGGCTGTAGACTCTTTGATAAGGTGATTGTCACCGTGCTGCGCAATCCCACTAAATCTCCCTTGTTCACAGTGCTTGAGCGAGTCGAGCAGATTAAACTTTGCACCCAAGACTTACCTAATGTAGAAGTGGACAGTTTTACAGGTTTAACTGTGGAATATGCCAAACTGAAGAAAGCTCAAGTACTGTTGCGAGGGTTAAGGGTGCTTTCTGACTTTGAGAAGGAACTCCAGATGGCTCATACCAATCATACCCTCTGGGATGAAATCGAAACAGTTTTTCTCGCCACCTCTAACGAATATAGTTTCTTGAGTAGTAGCGTAGTCAAAGAGATTGCCAAATTTGGCGGCTCCGTCGATCATCTTGTCCCCCAACAGGTTGCCTTAGATATATACCGATGTTACGCCAAGAATCATCCCGGTACGACCCACCCGAGCAAAACAAACCCCCAAACCCGACTGAATCCTTTAATCCTGGATCAGGAGACATAGATATTCAGGGGCAATTTAACTATATCGAGGACATAATCTTCGATAGCCCCCACATCCCCTTTACCCGGCGCACCCTGATTGATGAAGAACTGTTGCTAGCTCAACTCGACTTGGTGCGGGAAAATTTGCCCTTAGCTTTTCAACAAGCTACTAGAATAATTGAAGAACACGATGCAATTATCCAGCAAGCTGAACAGTACGCTCAAGAAATCATTGAGACAGCTCAGCGGCGTGCTGAAATGATATTAGATGAACTCGGTATTATTCAGCAAGCGGAACACGAAGCCCAACAAATCAGCCAACAAGTTCAAAAAGAGTGTGAGGCGATGCACAAGCAAACGGCATCGGAGCTTGAGCAGATGCGCCGCAAAGCCCAGCAGGAACTGGAGCAAATGCGCCAAATGACCCTAGCGGAGTGTGAGGAAATTCAAAATGGGGCAGATGCCTACGCTGACGGAGTGCTCTACAATATTGAGCAGCACCTCAGTGACATGCTTAGAGTAATTCGCAACGGACGTCAGCAACTCAATGGTTCTGTCAAACCCCAAAACTCTGGCAAAAAAGACAATGGTAAGAAAGATAATGGTAAGAAAGACAATGGTAAGGGGGGTTCACGCTCACTTAAAATCCCATCTAAGTCAAAAAAAGGATGAACGAAGAATTAAGGATTAAGGATTAAATAATAAATATTTCATTTATCAGTTGTTAACCTTATTGGTTGTTAAAGGTTTTTAAAGAGCTGGCGGCAACATAAACCATCCACGGAGGAGCGGGTGATGGTGATCGTGTCATGTCCGGTTTTAAAGCCAAGTCTGGGGAGTTATAGGGCTACGCCGAAGGCAAGAGGCAAGAGGCAAGAGGCAAAAGTGTACTAAAACAGCTTAGGTGCGCTTTTATCAATGTCAAACACCCAAAAAATGTGATGCTCTCAAAGAGCCGCTAAGCGATTGGCGGTAGGCAACGCTAAAAGCGATTTACCGTAGGTCACGCTACGGGAAGGCATTTTTGATGGAAAATCACTTTAAGAGCTAATTTATAATAACCCTCGATGTTTAACCCTTACCGCCATACACAAGAGTTAGAGCGACCTTTTTCCTTTGAGCGCCTGTATCGTCATCCTGGTTCCCTTAGTTCCTACGATCAAGGTGGTACTCGCAAACGAATTGGGATTATCGGTGGAGGAATTGCAGGGCTTGTTAGTGCTTACGAACTGAGTCAACTCAACCATCAAGTTACTGTATTAGAAGCTGATTCTCGCCTCGGAGGAAGAATTAAGACTCATTATTTTAGTGATGGGACTTATGGGGAATTAGGCGCAATGCGAATTCCTACTAGTCATGGCTGCACATTACACTATATAGATAAGTTTAATTTACCAAAAAGACCTTTTATTAATTACAATCCCGCCGCTTTTTATTATCTACGAGGTAATAAAACTCGTTTAGATAATTACCAAGAGTTGTTTGGTGTTTACAATTTAACCCCTGATGAGCAACAAGACCCAGGGGAACTTTACGACCAGTTATTGGAAGAATTAATCGATTCTTTGACTGAAAAGGAGAAATGGGAGTTATTTGCACCCACTTTCACCAGTGATCAAGTTAGGAAATGGGATACCCTAACGGTTACCGACTATTTTCGCAGTCATCTTTCTCCCGATGCTTTTGAGTTACTGGGTCATGCTACTGGAGCAATTCATTACGACAAAGTATCTCTATTAAATGGTTTAATTGATTTCTTTGCTTGGCATCGAGTGGAACAATATGAGCTAATCGGAGGACTGGACACGTTAATTAAGGCTTTGCTTAAAAGCATATCAGGCACAATCCAGACTGAAGCCAGAGTAACAACTATAGAAATGACCGATAGAGGGGTTCGGCTGGTCTGGAATAAGCTGGATAAGCAACAAATCGCAGAATTTGACTATATTATCTGTACTATTCCTGCTACTGCTCTGGCTCAGATTAATTTTGAGCCTAGTTTACCTAGCCAACAACGGGAAGCGATTAACAATTTGGGGTATTGTAGTGCCAGTAAAACTCTATTACACTGTACTGCTCGTCCTTGGGAATTTGCCGATCATGTCTATGGGGGTGGTAGCTTTACAGATTTAAATATAGAAAAGTGTAGGTATCCTTGTGATAATGCTCAATTAGACTCAACCAACCTTTCTCAACCTCATATTGTTGCTAAATATCAGGATATTTCTTATCAGCCATCAGTATTAACGGCTGCTTATCGCTGGGAAGATAATTCTAGGAAATTTAGGATTTTAGAGGAAACAGCTAAAACCAATTTAACCTTAGACGAAGTTTCCCAACTGCATCCTGAAATTAAAGAGTATACTGATGATATTATTCATAGTATTTGGGATGAAGATAATCAGTCTGGTTCTGGTTCTTATGCCTATTTTGCTCCAGGGGATCGGGAGAACTATCAACCATTACTCGGTCAAGCTTATCCAGTAGATAATCCCCGTGTTTTCTTTGCGGGGGAACACTTGGCAATTAATCATGCTTCAGTTCAAGGAGCGGTGCAAACAGCAGTTTCAGCAGTTATTGATATTCTCGAAAGTTCTATTTTTGAGATTTAATCGATTCTATTTCTTTTCCTGGCTTCTCAAGCACTACCTAAACTAGATAAAGGCAAAAACAACAATAATGGATGCTCTTTCGTTCCTTCAAAACCGTATCGCTCATAATAAGCCAGACGTTCAATTTTTATTAATCACTTTTTGGGCTTCTTTAACCTGAGCCTGAACCATAAATTGATTTAAGGTTGCCCCCGTTAAATCCGCAGCCTTTTGTAAAGTATCTTTGACCGATGCAGGAAGCCTAGCTATCAGGCGAGTATCATTAGGAGTAGTACTTGCCATCTGAATTGATTCCTCAATTTCTTTCACTATAGCAATTCTCTATCCCATCAGGTACAAAGGGATCCCCCTAAATCCCCCTTAAAAAGGGGGACTTTGAGGTTGATCAGCGTACCTGGTAAATGCCATAAACACTATAGTTTTTGTTACCATAAATTTCAGCTTCAAGAAGAACGATCTATGACTCAAGCCAAAGCCGAACAGAAATTATACAGCTTTGATGAATTTATCAGCTGGTATCCCGAAAATTCAGAAGTCCGGTACGAACTATATGATGGAGTAATTATCGAAATTCCCAAGCCAAAGGGGAAACATTCAAATCTAACCGGTTCCCTGATCGAGCAATTATTGATAGTTATCAGGCAGATAGGCAAAGGCGGCATTTGGACTATTCCTAGAGAGTCAATTGTTAAACCAAAACGGGAAAACTCAGGTTATGAACCGGACATTATTGTTTTGAACCAAGACGTTATGGGGGCGGAATCTCGGTGGGAAAGCGAATCAATTATTCAAAATACTGATTCCGTAAAATTAATCGTCGAAGTTGTTTCAACTAATTGGCGTGACGATTACTACAATAAATTTCAGGTGCGACCCGTGGCGAATTTAATTCTTAATGCGGAAAGCGCACCTAAGAGATTATGAAGAGATGGAGATCGAAGAATATTGGATTATCGATTATGCCGCATTGGGGGCGAGAAAATTTATTGGCAACCCCAAGCAACCCACATTTTTTGTTTGTAGTTTGGTTGACGGCGAATATCAGATGACGCCCTTTACGGGAAATACTCCCATTGTTTCCCCGACTTTTCCCCAGTTCAAGTTATCCGCACAGCAGATTTTTAACCTAGCTTTATAGGAAAACATTAGGCAGCAGCATTCATCTCAAGCTTTCGCACAACAAACGATTCAAGAATCTCAAATACACCTATTGGTATATGAGCCATATCAGGAGGTAATTTTGCAGTGGATAAGTTAATTCAATATCGTCGTCTGATTCAGGAAACCTTGGAAAAGCATAGTCTGGTTAAGCTAGCCAATGAAGATATTAAAGTCTATAAATTCTTCGATCCTGAGCAAGATCACTACCAAGTATTTCATGCAGGATGGCAAAATTATCGTCGTGTTTTCGGACCTTTGATCCACATTGATATTATTGATGGAAAAATCTGGATTCAACATGATGGCACCGAGTTTGGGGTGGCGAATGAGTTACTTGAATTAGGGATACCGAAACAAGATATTGTCCTAGGGTATCATGCCCCATTTATGCGTCAATTTGATGGATTTGCTGTTGGTTAGATTTGTTCTATAGTGGTTTGCGACTTTAAGTAGATATTTATGGTTTTTTAGGGAACAGGGAACAGGGAACAGATTTGAGTCCGACGCAATAAACAGTCCTGGGATCAGAGGTAATTACTGCTCCCTAAAAAACAATAATTTGTAGCTCAGTTAATAAAAAAAATTAGGTCGATAAATTACACATAATTCAGTCTAAAACTTGTCAATAAAACTAATTCTAAATAAATGTAAAATATTTTTATTATCCCTTGCATTTTTTCTAGAATTTATCTATACTATAGAAGGTAAAGACTGATACTAATAACCGCGCTGGTCATGCCCGTTAACCATCTCCAGCGCGGTTTTCCTCCCACCTCAATAGGAGTTACTTCCATGATGCCAAAAAAATCACGATATTCAACCAATGACTCATTATGGTTCAAACGATTCAAGCTCAAGATTTTAGCCTAGAAGAACTGCAAGAACACTTTAGACTACAACTAACAACCGATAGTCAGTTTTTTCCAGATTGGCAAGACAACTTACCATCTTTAACGGATCAGGAAAAACGTTCTCTGGAAAGAGTCCGCAATAACTACTTTAACTTGGTTAATCGCCGCCCTCTCTTAGAAGAGGCTGTAAAAATGGTGGTTCTATCACCATTACTCGATCTCGCTGGATTCTTTCAACCCCCCTTTTCGATCAGAACTGAAACTTCTGTGGAAATTGCTGCTGAAGACAATGGAGTAATTGTAAGAGGCAGGATAGATGTTTTAGTAGTGCGACAGAGACTTTGGATACTGGTGATCGAATCCAAAAGTACTAAGTTTGATGTGATGGCAGCACTGCCTCAAGCTCTAGCTTATATGCTGGATGGCTCCAACAGTGACAAGCCAAGGTTTGGTTTTCTAGTCAATGGGAGAGAGTTTGTGTTTGTTAAACTCCAACCAGCAGATGTTCCCATCTATGGTCGTTCCTACGCTTTATCTATTGACAGGGAAAATGAACTGGAGCAAGTTTTAACTGCTCTCAAAGCTATTGGTCAATTGGTATTAGATTAACGTTTGATGTTTATCCACAATCCGAAATTATAAAACATTCACGATGGCTGTTACTCTCCTACTCCAACAACTTACCGTTCCCCCAGGGCAAAGACTGTTGATTCATAACCTAAAGTGGGCTGAATTTGAGTCTGTTCTCGAAGAACTAGGGGAACATCGCTCTGCCCGTATTGCCTATAGCCACGGAACCTTAGAAATCAGAATGCCTAGCCCAGAACACGAAGTCGATAAAGAACTGCTCGGTGATTTGGTTAAAATTTTGCTTGATGAGTTAGAAATCGACTGCGAGTGCTTTGGTTCCACTACCTTCAAGGGAGAAAATATGGACAGTGGCATTGAACCGGATCAATGCTTCTACATCCAAAACCACGCTAGAATGCGAGGCAAGCGGCGTGTCGATCTCACTATTGATCCACCGCCAGATCTAGCCATTGAAGTGGATGTTACCTCCAAGACTCAACTGGATGTCTATGCCAACTTAGGTGTGCCTGAACTCTGGCGCTATGAAAAAAATCAACTCAGGATTGACCTATTGCAAGGAGGTGAGTACCGGCAAGTTACCACCAGTCCCACCTTCCCCAGATTACCAATTCCAGACCTGGTAGCAGAGGTTTTAGCTCAAAGCCGTGAAACCGGGAGAAGTCCTGCATTACGAGCTTTTCGTCAAAGACTAAAGCAATTGCTCCATTAAATTGATAGTTTAGTTTTGGGGGATAACCCGATGGCAATTATAGCGCTACGCGCAAGGCAAGAGGCAAAAGGCAAAAGGCATAGGTGCGCTTTCCGCATTAAGAATTAAATTCGCCACGGGTCGCACCTAAAAGTTGACTACAACAGCTTTTGCTGCTTGTATCAATATCCTAACCTTAATGCGTAATCAGCTAATGCTTTATAACATTATCCTATGCCAGCTAAAGATATCTTTCATGATACTGTTAAAAACGCCCTCATCAAAGAAGGTTGGATAATTACTGATGATCCTCTCTATCTTGATTATGGGGGAGTTGATATGTATGTTGATTTAGGGGCAGAAAAATTAATTGCAGCCCAAAAAGATCAACAAAAAATTGCTGTAGAAATTAAAACTTTTAATCGTCCTTCTCTAATTGCTGAATTTCATAGTGCTTTAGGACAGTTTCTTAATTATCGCCTGGTATTAGAAAATATTGAACCAGAAAGAACAATGTATTTAGCCATTAGCGAAGATGTTTACGAAGCATTTTTTACTCTAGTTTTTACTCAAAAAGCAGTAGATAAATATCAAATAAAATTAATTATTTATGATACAAAAAAGGAGGTAATTAAAGAATGGAAAAACTAAAACACTATAGAGAATTAGTAAAAAAACTCATCAATGAATATGGGCAATATAAGCCTAGATATGGAGATATTGAAGTCCAAAAAATCTTTGATGTTCAAGGAGATCACTATCAACTGATGAACGTGGGGTGGCATGGAAATAGGCGTTTAAGAGGCTGTGTTCTCCAAATTGACCTTAAAAACGACAAAATTTGGATACAGCACGATGGCACAGAAATTGGCGTGGCGAATGAATTAGTAGAATGGGGTGTTCCCCCTGAAGATATTGTCTTAGCTTACCATGCTCCTTATAAACGCCAATATACTGGATTTGCTGTTGATTGATTAAATATAGCAATTCTATTTTCCATGAGGTAAAAAGGGATCCCCCGTTGGTCCCCCTTAATAAGGGGGACTTTGAGGTTTAGAAGTGTACCTCATAAATGCAATAATCGCTATAAATAGGATATTTTAACAATGCCTAGTTTAACAGTACAAGACTTAGAAAAACTGCAAGCTGAACATCCTGATTATCAGATGGAACTAGTGGATGGAGAAATTCTTGTTATGAGTCCTTCAGGGTTAGAATCGGATGAAGTAGCTGCTGCTATTGTTACCCAGTTATCAAACTGGGTACGACCTCGTAGACTAGGCAGGGTAACTGCTTCTAGTGGTGGTTTTCGTTTACCTAACGAAGATGGAGATGTTCGCGCTCCCGATGCTTCTTTTATCCTAGCTGAACGGTTACCTCGCACTACAGAAGGTTACGCGGAGTTAGTTCCTGACTTGATGTTTGAAGTTAAATCTAGAACTGATAGTTTGGCTAAATTACGTCAGAAGATCCAGCAATTTCTGGAATTGGGAACTAAAATTGGGGTGTTAGTGGATCCAAGAACTCGCACCATGGAAGTTTATCGCCTTAATCGAGATAAAGTTGTGCTGGGGGATGGGGATGTGCTGCAAGTGCCAGAATTACTTCCTGGTTGGGAATTACCTGTGGTGGAAGTTTGGGCACCTGAGTTTGATTGAGAAGACTGTTTATTCTTCTCAAGTATTAGATTAAGTTTTAATGTTTTAAAGGGATTGAATATGATTATAACCAATGTAAAAATTAGTCAAACTTCTCAAGATATTTTGATAAAAGCGGCGGCAAAAAAACAAATATCTGTAGAAGATATGGCTTCAGAAATATTAAATGAAGCTATTCAAAACAAGCTTTCCGAAATTGTCACTATTGGTGAAGTCAAAAAGGAATATTATTCTAATCCATTGGCAAACAAGCAGCCCTACGCATACTATGCTGATCCTGAAGAGCCAGCTATCCCTCTAGAAGACTGGGATATAGAGAATAGTTATGAAGAGGTTTTATGATTGTTCTGGACACTCATATTTTTGTTTGGTGGAATCAGAACGATCCTAAGCTGAGCAGTTACCACCGTGAGGTCATTGAGAAGGAGAGACCAAATGGATTAGGAGTTTGTACGATAAGTCTTATTGAGATAGCAAGACTTGTTAGTGGAGGAAGGATAATTCTTCCGGTATCTATCCAAGAATGGTTTGAAATTGCCCTAGCACAAGAAGGAGTTATTCTGATGCCTATCACTCCTGCGATCGCAGTTGATGCTCAATCACTACCAGGTGATTTTCACAAAGACCCAGCAGATAGAATAATTGTCGCAACGGCGAGATCATCTAATTGTTCTATAGTGACAGTAGATCAGAAAATACTCAATTATTCTGATGTGAATGCTATTCCACCTACCTAAGCATTCAGTGGTCAGCCGTTGGCCGTCAGCTGACGTAAGCATTCACCTGACTTGATGTTTGAGGTTAAATCTAGAACTGATAGTTTGGCTAAATTACGTCAGAAGATCCAGCAATTTCTGGAATTGGGAACTAAAATTGGGGTGTTAGTGGATCCGAGAACTCGCACCATGGAAGTTTATCGCCTTAATCGAGATAAGGTTGTGCTGGGAGATGGGGATGTGCTGCAAATACCGGAATTGCTTCCGGGTTGGGAATTGCCTGTGGTGAAAGTTTGGGCACCTGAGTTTGATTAGAAAGGGCGATTAAGTAAAAAAGTCAGACAATGTCAGTGTTTGGTTCAGGAGGCAATTCAGACGGTACTTGCTGCAACTATACAAGTTTAATCGATATTTTAGTTCTTACGAGTACCCGTCACACCTTCTTCATGTTCGTAGCCGTATATCCAATACACACGACTAGCTACGTTGCCAACACTCTTAAATGTGTGAGGTTCACCAGCAGGAATAATTATTTCTTCCCCAATGGTGGAGCGAAAAGTTTTACCTTGTAAAGACAATTCTAATTCCCCTTCCAAGGGTATAATTACCTCGTCTGTTTCATGACCATCACTTGACCAAGACTCTCCAGGCGGAGTAATTGAAATTTCGCACTTGAACCCCTTTTTTTGCCAAGTGTTCTTGATCTCTTTGATTCTAGATTCATTCATAATTTTATTTAAATCCTTTTTAACATTGAATTCCAATTTTTTGAACCGTTATAACCAAACAAATCTTGATATTGAGTATCAATTAAGTACTCATATTGATGCTGCATTAGCCAGTTTTTGAGTAAATCAAGCTTACATTTCATCCGTTCAATAAATTCTTTATCTTCCCAATCTGACCAAGCCTCCCATAAAGCTTTATTTGTGTCTTCAATAATTAAATAATCTCCATTTTGTAAACCATTATTATGAAAATAATCCAGCATCCCGACTAAATTAACATGAGCATCTTCTATGATTAACCAAGGATGAGGAAGTGTAGAAAGCAGTGTGGTCGATAAAACCAGATCGATCTGGTTACAATCGCCTTCCAAAAATTTTATCTTGGGTTGGGCTTTGGCTTTTTGATAAAGTAAGGATAAATCGATATCAACAGAGTAGACAAGACCTTCAATATCAAATAACTTCAACTGATCTGCTAACCATACTGCACTTCCTCCAGTATCTGCACCAAGTTCAATAATTGTCTTTGGTTGGAGTTCGTAAATCAGCATTGGATAAAGGGCAATTTCTATAGGACTTTTGTCCATTGGTATCCCTTTCCAGGTTTGTAAATGATAGTTTTCAGTCAAAGTTAGCCAAGTTGACTGGGGAATATCACCTCTATCTTCTCGCTCAGAGATTTTGACAAACCGCTTATTCTCTAGGGTTTCTTGATCAGATAAGTTAGATTTGACCATACTTTGACTGCTCATTAATATCGCTCCTTTTTAAAAGCCAGAAGATACATCAACTTGGCTTCATCATAGATAGGAAAATCCTCTTCACTAACTAGTGTCCACGGTAATTGCTCTAAGGCTGTTTGCATTTCACGGCGATAATCTTCTCGTATCGTGAACAAGAAGATTCCTTCTTCCTTTAAAAAGGAGAATAGATTGTTTAATACCTCAACCCCAGCATGAGCATAAGCAAAAACCCCTGCAGCAATAATAGCCTCAAAAGTTACTGAATTGCTAAAAATTTGGGAATCTTCTAAATTACACTGATGGAGAGCCTTGTAGACTTGTCTCTCTTTAGCGATCGCTAACATTTTTTCTGACAAATCAACAGCAGTCACATTAGTATATCCCTGTTGGGCTAAGGCTTCACCCACTAACCCTGTCCCAGCACCAGCATCTAGGATTGTGGCATCTTTCTTAGGAAGAAGTTTGCTTAATGTCCGTGCTATGTTGGCAGGCATAAAAGACCAATCTTCTCCTACATCTGCATCATAGGTATTCGCCCAACTATCGTACTTAGTTTTTAATTCCTCAGTACTTTCGCTATCGCAAATCCCAGATAACCAAGGTCTTGTTTCTAAAAAATCTTTGGCTTGTTCTTCGATCATCGTTAATCACTCCCCCACTACTTCAACAACAGTATCAGGAGATAAACGTTGCAGATGCCACTGAGTAACTTCTTCTCCTGGTATCAAAATTGGACTCCCTGGGGGAACTTTCTTGATACAGCAACCGCTTATTTTACCTAATGCTTGCCCAATGGGTAATTTTTCTTTCCGGCTAAAGAAAGCATCTTTAGGTAAAGTCCTCATTTGAGGGCGACGGCAAAAGTAACTGTCAGATAA
>NZ_JAAHHS010000110.1 GCF_010692395.1 Moorena sp. SIO3H5 | reverse complement strand
CCGAACGAAAGTAATTACATCACTTTTAACATCAACGTGACCTAGCACGACAACCGTGTAAATACAGATTTAAGCAACTGAGCTAACTCATTACAAAACTCATATTACGAGGAATTTTACCGAAGTCGTGTATTTAAAAAAACTCCTCTTGATAAAACAAAATTTTTTTTTACTGCTGCCCTTTTAGTAGGGATTGGTTAGTTAGCCCATCAACTAATACCAATTATTCAAATACCAATTCTTAAAAGTAGGACTTATAGATGCAGAGCCTCAGATGCTTATATTGCCAGATGCTTAGATGGTCATATAAAATAAATGTGTACCCTTGTGAGCACTAAGAATTGGTATAACCTAAAAATCGGTATAACCTAAGAATTGGTAAAAGTACTGCATTAAGATTGGTAGAAGTACTGTATTAAGTATTCATACTGATACTAAGCTCGACTTAATGAATTTACGGAGTTGCGATCGCCTATGATCGCAACTCCGTAAATCCATTAAGCATTAAGCTTTTTGAATCTTTCAAGGTTACTTAAGATACCCGATATCCAAAGAGTCTACTGCTCTGTTTAAGGAAGGCTTGAGACGTCAGCTTCCCCCTACTCGTTTTTTTGACAAGATTTTGTTTGATTAGCTTGACAAAAATAAAAAACAGTTGAAACTTTCTGATACCGACCATCGTGAATTATTAGGGTGAGCTCGGATGCCATAAATTCAAATTCCAGATGTTGAAATTCTGCCCATGAAGCTCTAACGGGGTACATCTTATTGTCAGCTATGCAAAGCGCGAGTGGCTCATGGGTCTGTGTGCGGAACTTGTTTTCGCACCTGTCTTGATGCAGTAGGTCATTGAGGTTTCCCCCATGACCGCGCTACCTCGCTGCATCGCTTTTGTAGTTTAACCTGGTAGTGCGTTACAGGACGCACTGTCCCAAAACTGGCGTGATTCTTGCGTCTTGGCTAGCCAGTCTTATGTGCGCACCCTAGGCCACTTTTTGACAAATATATATTGAGATCGACCCGCTCTAACGTTTGGCTGGGCCAACTCTCGGAAGGCAACGGTCATGTGAGGTCAAAGGAGCAGTTTGGCGAGGTTTGGTGTACAATTCCTAAGGATGTCTCTAGGTCAGCTATTGAATTGTGGTTCCAACTAAGCAGTTCTTGAGTGTTGAGGACATTGATATACGATGATACGGGGAACAAAGGCACCAAAGCCTTTGATGATTAAGGGAAGTGGTGTCATGCCAAACAAGCATTATTACCTATCTACAAGATCAGACCTCTTTCGGATAAGATCATAAAACCCCTAAAATCAGTAAGTACTGCTTGAGAGGTTCTAGCTAAAAAGGCTGAGGAATATTTATATGAGCGAAATTTTCGATAAAGTTAAGGATATCGTTTCAGAACAGTTGGACGTTGATGGGGAGGAGGTTAAGCCAGAAGCCAGCTTTGCCAACGATCTGGGCGCTGACTCCTTAGACACAGTTGAATTGGTGATGGCCTTAGAAGAAGCTTTCGAGATCGAAATCCCTGATGAAGCGGCCGAAAAGATCGACACTGTTCAAAAGGCTGTGAAATACATTGAGGAAAAAGTAGGAGCTGGAGCAGAAACTCCAGCTTGATCAGCCTGATTCATTACCGCAAGTTCTGCGTTCACGGTCGATAAGCCTAGTTTTAATGGCATGATGACAAACTTTGAGAAAAAACGGGTCGTTGTTACAGGTCTCGGTGCAATTACGCCGATAGGCAACACTGTGGCTGAGTACTGGGAAGGGTTGTTAAACGGACGCAATGGTATTGGTTTAATTTCCTTATTTGATGCCTCCAAGCACGCTTGTCGTATTGCTGGCGAGGTGAAGGACTTTGATCCCCATGACTACATGAAGCGTAAGGAAGCAAATCGTATGGATCGCTTTGCTCAATTTGCGGTTTCTGCCAGTAAGCAAGCATTAGCTGATGCCCAGTTTGAAATCAATGACCTGAACGCAGAACAGGTCGGTGTAATGATTGGCACTGGCATCGGTGGTCTGAATGTACTGGAAGACCAGGAAACAGTTCTTATTAAACGTGGACCTGACCGCTGTAGTCCGTTTATGATCCCGATGATGATTGCTAACATGGCAGCTGGTCAAACAGGAATTCATACGGGAGCCAAGGGACCCAATAGTTGCCCAGTTACTGCTTGTGCCGCAGGGTCTAATGCCGTAGGCGATGCGTTTCGCTTAATCCAGCGAGGCTATGCCCAAGCCATGATTTGTGGCGGTGCTGAAGCGGCGGTGACTCCCCTAGCAATGGCTGGGTTTGCATCAGCACGAGCTTTATCTACTCGTAACGATACTCCTGAGTCAGCTTGCTGTCCTTTTGATATCGCTCGCAATGGCTTCGTGATGGGAGAAGGTTCTGGAATTCTGATCCTAGAGGAACTAGAACACGCCCTCAGTCGTGGAGCAAAAATTTATGCCGAAATCGTTGGCTATGCCATGACCAGTGATGCCCATCACATCACATCCCCTGTACCAGGTGGCGAAGGAGCAGCCAGGGCTATAGCACTGACGATGAAGGATGCTGGGTTGACGGCCGAACAGGTTAGCTACATCAATGCCCACGGGACTAGTACAGTTGCCAATGATAAAACTGAAACAGCAGCGATTAAAAAAGCTTTAGGAGACCATGCCTATAACGTAGCAATTAGCTCCACCAAATCCATGACAGGTCATTTGTTGGGAGGGTCTGGTGGCATTGAAGCAGTGGCTTCAGTGATGGCAATTGCCCATGACCAGATTCCACCAACGATAAATTTGAACAACCCAGACCCTGAATGCGATTTGGATTACGTACCCAATTATAGTCGCCAGCAGATGGTAGAAGTAGTGCTATCCAATTCCTTTGGGTTCGGCGGTCATAATGTAACCCTAGCCTTCAAAAAATACCGGTAAAGTGGGAATAAAGTTTGAATGGTTAACGGCTTACTCCGTAGGAGAACCAAAAGGGTAGCCTTTATATTAGGTTAGGCATTGGGTGAATGTAGCTCAAGGAAAAAACTAGTAGTTAGAACTACATAGTTAATGATATTTACTGAGTAACCCATATTCCCACGCTTTATGGATTGTTTTCATCCTTGACGCTTCATCCTACCCTACCTTCGGACTCTATCAGGCGAACATCCTTCATTCTGAGCCAATCCCTATCTCTTGCTGATTGATCCCGGTAATGGGATTATGAGAAAGTACCTTTGGGTCAACCGAGAGCCACCCTTGTTTGAACTCAGACAAATTCTTGTTAGACCATAGTACACACATATCCATTAAACAGAAATTATGGCCGTTGCAACCCAGTCTCTCGAAGAACTTTGCATCAATTCCATCCGCTTCTTGGCGATTGATGCTGTAGAAAAGGCCAAGTCTGGTCATCCTGGGCTGCCCATGGGGGCGGCTCCTATGGCATTCGTGCTTTGGGACCGTTTTATGCGGTATAACCCCAAAAATCCCAATTGGTTCAACCGCGATCGCTTCGTATTGTCGGCTGGTCATGGCTGTATGTTGCAATACGCCTTACTTTACCTATCTGGCTATGATGGTGTAACCATAGACGATCTTCAGCAGTTCCGCCAGTGGGAATCGGTTACACCTGGACACCCAGAAAACTTTGAAACCGATGGGGTTGAAGTAACTACTGGTCCATTGGGACAGGGAATTGCCAATGGTGTGGGTTTGGCAATGGCAGAAGCTCACTTAGCTGCTAGGTTCAACAAACCGGATGCTACCATTGTCGATCATTACACCTACGTCATTCTTGGTGATGGTTGCAACATGGAAGGGGTGTCTGGTGAAGCCTGTTCTTTAGCGGGTCACCTAGGACTTGGTAAACTCATCGCTCTCTACGATGACAACCATATTTCCATCGATGGCTCTACGGACTTAGCTTTTACTGAAGATGTGGGTAAGCGCTTTGAAGCGTATGGCTGGCACGTCATACATGTAGAAAGTGGTAACACTGATCTCGAAGCTATCAATGATGCCATAGCAGCAGCCAAAGCCGTAACAGATAAGCCGTCTTTGATTAAGGTAACCACGACCATTGGCTATGGTTCTCCTAACAAAGCTAATTCACACGCTGTCCATGGTGCAGCTTTAGGTGGGGATGAAGTGGCGGCCACTCGCCAACACCTGGGATGGGAATATGAACCCTTTGTAGTTCCAGATGATGCTCTCAAGCATTTACGGAAAGCTGTGGAACGGGGTACGGAAGCGGAAGCTGCCTGGAATCAAACCCTAGCTGATTACAAAGCAAAGTATCCTGAACAAGCAGCACAATTTGAGCAAATTACCAGTGGCCAACTCCCGGAAGGATGGGAAAAAGCCCTGCCCACCTACACGCCGGAAGACAAGGGAGTAGCAACCCGTAAACATTCTCAAACCACTCTCAATGCACTCGCTCCCGTACTGCCTCAATTGATTGGTGGTTCCGCTGACCTTGCTCCCTCCAATCTCACTTTATTGAACATATCTGGGGATTTTCAGAAAGGGCAATATGAAAACCGGAACCTGCGCTTTGGCGTCCGGGAACATGGTATGGGAGCGATTTGCAATGGCATTGCCCTTCACAACTCTGGTTTGATTCCCTATGGAGCCACCTTCCTGATTTTCACCGACTATATGCGGGCAGCAATTCGCCTGTCGGCTCTATCAGAAGCTGGTGTAATTTGGGTAATGACCCACGACTCGGTAGCCTTAGGTGAAGATGGTCCGACACACCAACCTGTGGAAACTATTGCTTCCCTAAGGACTATACCAAATCTGGTAGTCCTTCGACCTGCTGATGGCAACGAAACCTCTGGGGCTTATAAGGTAGCTATTGAGCGTCGTAATGCTCCAACTCTGATCGCCTTTACCCGACAAGGTTTACCTAACCTAGCTGGTAGTTCCATTGAAGCCGCTACCAAAGGGGCTTACGTCCTCTCTGACAGCGATGGCACTCCTGACATTATCCTGATTGGTACTGGTAGCGAAGTGTCACTGTGTGTCCAAGGGGCTGAGAAGTTGCGAGAGGAAGGAAAGAAAGTCCGTGTTGTCTCTATGCCAAGCTGGGAACTTTTTGAAGCCCAGGATGAAGCCTATCGGGAATCCGTCTTGCCCAAAGCAGTGACCAAGCGCCTCGGGGTCGAAGCTGGTGTCAGCTTTGGTTGGTGCCGTTACTTGGGTACCGAGGGGGATATGATTAGCATTGATCGCTTTGGTGTTTCTGCTCCCGGTGGCGTCGCTATGGCAAAGTTTGGTTACACGGTTGAAAATGTAGTCGCTAAAGCCAAAGCCTTGTTGGGATAATTAAACCAATAGAATCCCTAATTCTACCTAAGTGAACGAGGGGAAACATTTCCATGGTCATGGAACGCCTATGACTAATGCTTTTTCTAGTGGCATAGGGAAAAAAGGGAGAGTTTATCCTCTTCCTTTCTGCAACCACCAGGGCTATTTCATTTACCGTTGCGCCCCCCCACAGAAGCAATTCTAGGGCAAGATCCAACTTGATAAACCAAGTCTGCGTGGTGATATTATAATCGTCGTAGCCAAGCACAGAGACTATAAAAAAAATAAAATTTGTGGGATTAGTTTGTGTAGCCCAAGAATAAATTATCCCTTAGGCCATTAGCCTTGGGGGTAAAGCCTAACTTTACCCCCAAGGCAGTACAAGTCCTGATCATGGCAACCTTGTATATTGGACTATCCCTAAGATATACTTGACTCAGCAAGTAGACCATGACCTGTCAAAATTTAATAGCCAAACAGATAAACACAAAAAGTGTTTATAACTATTTGCGTCTATCCGTTTTTGGGTAAACTTATAATCTGTTTAGACAATCTGGTAGTATGAGCGCCGTGTTTCAAGAATCTTACTACCAAAGTTGACCCATGGGAATTTGAAAGATCGCAGATGAATAGGCTACAGGTGATCAGGTGAGGAAATTAACTAACTTTGAGACCTTTGAGACCATCCCTTAATCGTATTGACTTCGGATGCTGACTCAGTTGGCACACGAGTAGCAAAGGCGTTTTTAATGGGATTAGTAAAGTACCTTGGAGAACGTTGAACACGCTGGGCTAGTGTTAACAGCACATAGATTGTGATTAAGTAGCCAGTAGCTAGCAGTGGGATCATTAACGACATATCAATGTATAACATAAGAGTGAACAAGAGACAGGTAGATGCAAATTTCTATAGAAATATGCTGCAAAGCAATCCTAAAACCTTAAAGTTCTAATGGTTCTAGGATATGGTGGCGGATAATAAGGTATAGGATACAGGTACTCAGCACAATCGACCCTAACCACCCTCGCCTAGCTAACTCCTGATCTTAAGGTGAGAATTATCTCGACTTAGGCTCCCGATTAGGCAACTATTGGTGGTTATGTCTGCTTTACAAGTTTACTCAGTAGAGATACTGAGATATAGACGGGACAGAGAGGCTTGTCTTGCCTAAGCCAACATCTTTGCTATGGTGGGATCACCGAATTTAACTCTCCCCTTACCACATTTGGAATTCAGTATGTTAAATCTTTTAAACCCTCAATTCTCAGGATAGCACAAAAATCCTGGGTAACCATACCGAGATCGGTAAAGACTTAACAAGTCTATACAATTACTCAGATTTCCTTCCAGTTATGCCATAAACTCAACAAAATTTTCTTATCGGGGACGGTTAGCTTAGAATTAAGAAAGAAATATGTAAACTTTCGTAACTAACTTCTGAGTCGGCTGATCACATGACCTCAGTGACCTCCCTTTTTGCTTCCGTAGAAGCAGATCTGTATCAATTGAGTGAAAACTTAAAAAACCTGATTGGTGCCAGTCACCCAATCTTATACGCTGCAGCTGAACACTTATTCGGAGCTGGGGGAAAGCGGTTACGACCAGCCATTGTATTGTTGGTCTCACGGGCAACGATAACCAACTCCAAGATTACCCAACGTCATCGCCGTCTAGCAGAAATTACTGAGATGATTCACACGGCTTCTCTGGTGCATGATGACGTGATAGACGAGTCAGAGGTACGCCGCACGGTGCCAACTGTTAATAGCTTGTTCAATAACCGAATCGCTGTGCTCGCTGGTGACTTTCTTTTTGGTCAATCGGCTTGGTATCTGGCTAATCTCGATAACTTAGAGGTAGTTAAGCTGCTCTCTGAAGTGATTAAAGATATGGCAGAAGGAGAAATCCAACAAGGACTGACTCGATTTGACACCACGACAACTATAGAAGGCTACTTGGCAAAAACTTATAACAAGACAGCTTCACTGATGGCTAACAGTGCTAAAGCAGCGGGATGCCTAAGTGGTGTTACAGATCAAGTAGCTGGAAATTTATATCACTATGGACGTAATTTGGGGTTGGCGTTTCAGATTGTAGATGATATCCTGGACTTCACTGCTTCCACAGATGTGTTAGGTAAGCCCGCAGGGTCAGATTTAGTAAGTGGAAACCTCACAGCACCAGTTTTATTCGCCCTCGAAGAAAAACCCTATCTAGAGGTGCTTATAGAGCGAGAGTTTGCCCAGCCGGAGGATAAAGAACAAGCCTTAGCACTGGTCAGGGAGAGTAAAGGAATTCAGCGATCGCGGGAAATGGCTGCCAAATATGCTGAGGCAGCAGTTAAAAATATATCAGTGTTGAAACCCTCAGAATCCAAGCAAGCTCTGATTGATCTAAGCGACTATGTCTTGAGTCGCTTATACTAGAACCTTGCGGATTCTAGTATTAACCATGGCTTGGGATGGGTAATGGGTAACTAGGTAATGGGTAATGGGTAACTAGGTAATGGGTAATGGCTCAGCAGTAATGGCTCAGCAGTAATTACAATTACCAATTATCTTGTTACCCATTACCGATTATTACTGAAATGCTTTATGGGTAAGCATTTTTAGCGCTAAACTCCAGATAAACTTGATTTATGCAATCAGCAACATAGACTGGGATCCCACTGATGCTGCCCCGATTACACTACCATTGGCTCCACCTTCTGGGTAGTCCAGTCCCCCTCTATTGCTTATGGGAACGCGCCCCGCGTGACCTACGGTCAATCGTGTAGCTTGGCCATTAGCTTAGCGTGGCCCAAAGGCCAAGGCCGATCGCATCATGAGGGATTGATAGTCAACTTAACCTTGACTTGATAACTCCGCACCATTATTAGATGCAAGACTGGATGCAAGATTGGCTTGTTTAACCTCATCTATTGCTTTGCGTCGTGCTTCGATAATTTGACCGATTTCACGGGCGAGACTTGGTGTACTTTCTATCATCTGATTAACCAGATCTGAATAAAGCGCAATAGTTTGCAAATCTTCCACAACGGTAACGGATACTGAGCTTGGTTTGCCGCTAAACAGTGCCATTTCCCCAAAAAACTCACCACTGGACAGAGTCATAACCTCCTGTTGTTCACCATAACTATCTTTGAGGGTGAGTACAGCTTTCCCAGCAATAATAATGTACAGAGCATGACCAGGATCCCCTTGACGAATCACTGTTTCTCCCACACCGAAATTTTGTAGGACTGCTCCTTTTGATAGATTCTCCAAGTTCTTTTGCTGTTTAGCTACAGGGACAAAGACAGGTATTGACTTGAGGCTCTCGGTAAACTTGGTTAAAGTGCTATCTTCAACAGATGGGTCACTATCGAGTTTACGGAGTCTATAGATCGGAATGGTTGGTCCAAGATTGTTGCGCTGGGCTGCATACCAGATACGGGTCATCAACTGTTCACGGATTTTGGGCGCATCCTTATAGTCTTCGATAGAAAACTTGACCTCATAGTTACCCCGATAGTCGTTATATTCCATGGTGCGGATCTCTGGGGAAGGATCACTCAATATCCCTTCTGTAGCCAGTGCTGTTTCTTTTAGTACTTGCTTAATTAGGTTGGGTGGATCATCACTGTCAAAGTCAATCCTAAAGGTTTCTACATGAATCCGTTTCGGTTTGCTGTAATTGAGGACTATTTCTCCTCCAAGTACCCGATGGGGAATAATAATCATGTCACCGTCCCGGGTTACCAGGCGAACAGCTCGCCAATTCATATCAATGACCTGACCAACTTTGTCTCCAATCTGCAACCAATCACCGACTTCAAAGGGACGAGCAAACAGTAGGGCAACGCCAGAAAAGATGCTACCTAAAGAGTCCTGAAGAGCCAAGCCGATCACAATAGAACCCACACCCAAGGCAGTAGCCAGACCAGCGAGGTCGGCTCCCCACACTCTCGATAGCACAATGGCACCACCAAGGGCTACCAAAAAAAATCTTGACAAATCTAGGAGTAGTTTTGGGATCCGTGCTCGCCATGTATTTTTTCCAGCGGCTTCAAACAACACCGAATTGATTAGAGACAGAGAGGCGTCTATAACAAATATCCAGACCAAGGTCTCGACAAGCTTGACAAGATTGTTGTCCAGGTCTAATTCAAGCACATTCTGGATAAATAGCAGGAATACTAAGACGGGTAAGACACGGTTACGAACTAGGCGGAGCGTAACTGCTAGAGGCTGACCGCGTCTTTGTAGACGATGAGTAATTTCTGTGAGAATAATTACTAGGATCGGGAACCCTATCCCTAAGGCTATTGCCCAGATAAACCAATCGTTTTGCCATATTACTTTGCTCATCAAAACAATCTCCTTGTCCCGTTCTTTTACTATCCCTTGCACTTACTATCCCTTGCACAAGAGGGTTAACCCTCTGAACAAGTTTCCATCCCCCACGGGATAATGCTTGCGCGGGGGTTCTTAATTTCGTGTATTATGGTAATCTTAAAAGAATGCAATCACGTATAGTTGTAACAGTTACCAATTCCCCATTAACCTTGGGTCTTTAATAATTGGTAAAAACTGCGGTATTGCCCATGTCTACACTGTTGAAGCTACTAATTCCTGTGCAGTTTTTAACAACCAAGCTTTATGCTGATTTTTACCATTAGGTGTGATGTCTTCAGCCTGCTCAAAGTCGTAAATATCATGGAGACTGTTGTAGACATTTTGAGAAACTAATATAGCTCCCGTTGGGCAGTCAAACATCAGCTTATTGGCAACATTGACTGTATCGCCCCAAACGTCGTAGACCACTTTTTCTCGACCTACAATACCAGCAACAATATCTCCGGAATGGATCCCGATTTCAAGGTCTATGTCAAATCCTCGTTCATGACTGAATCGGTGGGTCAACGCCAGCATTTCTAAAGCAAAATCTACCGCCCGTTTTTGATGGTCTATATGTAATATTGATAATCCACAGACTGCCATGTAATTGTCACCAATGGTTTTAATCTTCTCTATCCCGTATTTGGCCGTGGCTTGATCGAAAAGACTTACTAGATCATTAAGAATTGCAATAACTTCATGGGTATCCATGGTTCTAGAGAGCTTGCCGAATCCAGCAATGTCGCAGAACAAAACCGTAACATTAGAAACACTCTCAGCAATGTTTGTCTCTCCCCGTTTGAGACGTTTTGCTACGGAGTCAGGAAATACACTTGTGAGTAACTTTTCATTTTCGCGATTTTTCTGCTCGACCAGTTGAGTTTGAGTGCGTAAGCTGCCAACCATTTGATTAAATGACTCAGCTAACTCCCCAAATTCGTCTTCCGAGTCTAGATTCACCACCGCATCAACTTGTCCATCCCTGACTTTTCGGGCGCTAGCAATTAAAGCCCTAACTGGTTGCACAAACAGATGGGCGAGCCCCATAGCGAGTAGGGTGATCAGCAGTATGATCAAGGCAGCTGAAACCAAAACTCTCTTTTGAAAGGCGAAAACTGGCGCATAAGCTTCGGCAAGATCCATCTGGGAGACGATCACCCACTCCAATCCATCGATGTTTAAGGGAGCGTAGGAACTCAAAACTTCAATACCCCGATAATCATCAATAATCTGGGTGCCTTCTTGCCCAGCTAAGGCGGCTTTTACAGCTTCTGTCTTGACTGGCTGTTGAAGAATTGATGTACCGAACTGCTCGATTCGCTTCAGGATCTGTTCCTTTACACCATGTTCTCGCAAGTCTTTAGTATAAACTGTCGGGTCTTGAATCAGGAAACGGGAAACTGATCGCATCAGATAATCGTCTCCGACTAGATAGATCTCTCCTGTATCCCCGAGACCATTACTCTTCCATTTACGGTAACCGGTCATGACATTGTTAATCTGATTAACCGGAAGCTGGAATGCCAAAACACCTATAAATTGGGAGCCGTCATAGATGGGAGCAGCAATAAATGCTACTGGGGCTCCAAAAGAAGGACGGTAGGAATCAAAATCGAAGATCTGGACATAATCCTTTCCCTTGGCTTTGCGGAGGTCGGCTAAGGCGAATGCCAAGTTACTATCACTGTATGGTCCAGTGGTGAGATTGGTGCCAAAGTCGGTTTCTTTAAAAACTGAGTAGACAATCTCACCGGTTTTAGGATCGATCAGCAAAATATCCTGGTAGCCAAACTTTTCAACAATGTTGCGAAAAATCGGGTGGTAGCGGGTGTGAATACTACTGTACTCACTCTTGTCTTCTGGATCATCTAGGAGATGTTTCTCCCCAGCTGGGTTGGGGTTCGTGGCGATGTAATAGTACTGGAGGTAACGAGCCGCAGAGGTTTCTGGTAAGTAGGATTCTAATACAGGCTTGCCGTCACTAGTTTCCGCGAGTTTGGTCAAAAATTCTTTACGGTAGTATTCCTTGAGGGTGTCCTCTAAATCAGTTGGTATATTACTTGCTATCCTAGATTGTTGCAGTTGGTTGTAGGCTGTCTTAAATTCCTGCATCGCCTCGACCACCATTAAGTTTTCACTCAGGGTCTGGGTCTTATAGCGAATATCTTCAAAGTATGATTCGATTTGATCTGCTTTGGAAGCTCGTAGACTGGTTAACTGGTTTGATACTGTTTTGCTCAGATGAGACTTACCACTGCGATAACCGATATAAGCAGTCACGAACAGCGAGCAAGTGCTCAGAGCCAGCAACATAAATATAAGTTTTGACCTGATACTCAAATTGTTGAGCAATCCCATGAACAGCCTCCCTGAACCCGAATTTTTAATGATAATGCCTGTTACCTTGTGTGATCCTCAATTGCCTCACTCCACACCTGAGAGGCTATGGAATTTGAGCTAGTTTCTTCCTGCTCAGGAGTAGGTAAAGAGTTTGATAAAAAAACTCTTAGAATGTACGCAGTTGTAATCTTGGCTAGATATTAAGCCATGAAGGGATATTAACTATGGGGGGCTAAACCCCCTAAAATCGCGACAATTGACGATAACTTCCATAGGACTTGCACAAAACTGCCCCCTAAACGCGCTTATGGTGTAGGGTGCGTTAATAAAGCACTTTACAGGGAGGGAATCGTTTAGTTAATTTCTACGGTGAAACTTCAGTTGAGAAAAAGTTCGCGACAAGCACCAGCGAACTCTAGATTAACTAATAGGTTAACTAAGTATTTTTACTCGGATTATCTTAGAGAATTTGCGTTCGCGTAGCGTGGCCTACGGCCTCAGCCCCGCTTTCAGCGATTGGCCGTAGGCCACGCCAAAGGCGATCGCACAACTAATATAGTTGGCGTTATCAACTCACTGATTTGAATATTATGGGATACTTACTGAAGGCTTGTGACAGTTACTGAAAATGTCTATTAATCTAACACTATCTACAAGTAAGTGTTAGATTTAAGTTATGGCACTCATACCAATCCGCAAGGCGGTCGAACTTACGGGGCTATCAAGGAACACATTACGGAAGTACGCAGACAATGGAACCCTCAAATGCGAAAGGACTCCAGGAGGAACTAGACTATTTCATTCAGAAGATGTACTCAGGTTCGGAGCAAGACGTTCAGAACCTGATCAACTTCGTGAACGGACTAGCCAAACGATCTGCTACTGCCGAGTCAGTACCAGCAAGCAAAGAGACGACCTCGACAGACAAGTCGCCTATCTCCATTCCCTCTTCCCCAATGCCGAAATCATCAAAGATATTGGCTCAGGTCTCAACTACAAAAGGAAAGGACTTAGAACCATATTGGAGCGAATTGTGCTCGGAGATAAGCTCACGATTGTTGTTGCCTGTAGAGACAGGCTCACCCGGTTTGGGTTTGAACTCATTGAGTACTTGGTCGGTCTCAACGGTGGAAAAATCCTGGTTCTCAGCCAACCTGAAAGTTGTCCAGAATCAGAGCTTACCGCAGATCTTCTCTCCATCATTCACGTCTTCTCTTGCCGAGTTCACGGACTCCGGAAGTACGGTAAGAAAATCAAAGAAGATTCGACTGTTCCTAAATTCTGACCAGCGTTCCATTATCCGTAAATGGTTCGGAGTGTCCCGTTATGTCTTCAACAAGACCGTCAAAATCCTCCAGACAGGCGAAGTAAAAGCTAACTGGAAAGCAATCAAGACCAGAATACTAAGTGACCTTCCTGAGTGGTGTAAAGAAGTTCCTTATCAAATTAAATCGATAGCGATAAAAGACGCTTGCACCGCTGTTAGGGAGGCTAAGAAAAAGTACAATAAAACGTCACAAATCAACCGAGTAAGATTTAGATCAAGGAAGAACCCTGTTCAGTCTTGTTATATTCCTAAATCAGCCGTTTCTGAGGCAGGAATATATCACACAAAGCTGGCAAAATTGACTTACGCTGAAGACTTACCCGGTGAGATTTGCGATTGCCGACTGACCAGCAATAATGGAGATTATTATTTAGTAGTTCCCTATAAGGTAACTGTGTCCCCCGCCGAGAACCAAGGCAGAGTAGTTGCTTGCTTACCCTGGAGTCAGGACTTTTATTACTTTTTTCAGTGAGACATCTGTAGGAAAGATTGGGCACGGAGATTTTTCTCACATCCAACGACTGTGTCAGCATTTAGATAATTTACTGTCTAAAATCAGTAAAGCCAAACGCGGACAAAAGCGTCGGATGAAAAAAGCCGCTAGACGAATGGTGATCAAAATTCAGAATCTGATAAATGAGCTTCATCATAAGACAGCTAGGTTCTTAGTTGACAATTTCGATGTGATTATACTTCCCACCTTTGAAACATCTCAGATGTCTAAGAAAGGAAATAGAAAAATCAGATCTAAAACTGTTCGTAACATGCTCACTTTTGCTCATTATCGGTTCAAAGAATTCTTGAAGCATAAAGCGTGCATAACTGGAAAAACTGTTGTGGATGTCTGCGAAGCTTACACCAGTAAGACTGTTAGTTGGACAGGTGAATTAATCAATATCGGTGGAAGTAGAATCATTAAGTCAAAAGTTGATGGCTTTGTCATGGACAGAGACATCAACGGCGCTCGTGGTATATTTCTGCGAGCCTTGGGAGATACACCCTGGCTGCGAGAGCAGCTTGCATTAGTGAGCCAGGATTTGCCTTTGGTAGATTCTGGTAGCTAAAAAGTATCGGTAACTACGGAGTAATTTTCAAATGCAATTTTGGATCTTGTGCTGCCCAACCGCCAGGGGAATTCAAACGAACCTCAAAATGTAGATGGGGTTGGTTAATGTCAGGATTTCCGGTAGTCCCCACTGTCCCCAATAACTGTCCAACATTAATCTTCTGACCTGGACTGACAGTAGTACGGTTTAAGTGAGCATAGCGGGTTTGGCGTCCTCCCTCATGATTAATCACCACCAAATTGCCATAAGTGTCTTGTGGTCCAGCATAGGCAACGATACCACTATCACTGGCAAAAACCTGAGTACCTTCCTGTGCCAGTAAATCCACACCAGCGTGAAACTTCTTTTCTTCCTCGCCAGCCTCTTGCCGCCAGCCGTAATCTAATCCTATCCCTGCCACAGTTGGTAAGGGATAATTAGTCAATCCCGTGTACCTATCTACAGTCGGAGTTTCCCTCGTTGCTGTGGGAATACCTATGCCAAGGGAATTCAATCCTGGGATAAAGGCTTGCTTAGAGGGTTTTTTACAACCATTTAACTCAAATAAAACGGCAGCACGGACACCGTAGGCGTCTGCTAAGTCTTGCCAAGTGGCATTCAATGGCACATTCACCAAGATGCCATTGAATGGCGGAATCAGAATCTCTTGCCCCACTGGCATTGACTGTCGGCTTAAGGTTGGATTCAATCTAAGTAGTGTAGCCTCCTCAAGGTTGTATTGGTTGGCAATACTCTCGACAGTTTGACCTGCAGCCACTTGGTGGCGAGTTAAGCGGGAGAGCACTGGCGGTGGACAGATATCCTGTATCGTTGTGTTTTGAGTTACTGTGTTTTGTGGCTGTTGTACTGTTTGTACTGTCAGAGTTGTTCGCGTAGCGTGGCCTTTTGGCCAAGGTTGTAGGTTGGCTGCTTGAAGTGTGGAATGTGTGAAATTTAACTGGCTTTGCGTTCGCTGAAAGCGGGACGAATTCCATCGCCAACCATCATCTACAGATAAAGAACCAGAATAGGAATCCGTTGTTCCCAAGTTTGAACTAGCAACAGTTGGGGTCACTAGCCAAAACATTGTGGAAACAATTGGGAGCCAGCACACTACATTAATTGTTAACGATTGAGTCATAGATCAAGACTAGGCCAGAGGTAAACGGTTTTAAATTTTAGACTTCAAGCAAACAACCTAACCTTCGGGAATGGCTACTATGGTTTGAACTTTCCCCGTTCGCGTAGCGTGGCCTTTTGGCCAAAGACTTCCCTCAACCCTCTAAAAGAGTAAACCTTCAACTAGTTGAAGGTTAACTAGTAAACCTTCAACTATTCAACTTTTAGAGCACTCTTAAAATACTAGGAATACTATCTACTGCCTCTAGAGTGCGAATTTCATCTAGAGCCTGTCGGAAGTTCCCTTCACGCACATCATGAGTGACGACCACAATCTCTGCTAAGTTTCCTTGGAAACCAATTTGCACCACAGATTCTAAACTGACATGATGTTTGCCAAAAGTGGTGCCTAAATGCCCAATTACACCAGGATGGTCTTGACTGAGGAACCGCGCATAAAAGCGGGTGACCAGGTCTGAAATAGGAGCAACAGTACAATAGTGCTGATGAGCACAACTAAGTAGAGGATGTAGTTGCTTGGCTTCGAGATTGGTTTTGAGAACAGCAGCAATGTTCAAGATATCCGACACTACCGCACTGGCTGTCGGACCAGAACCTGCACCAGGACCAGAGAAAATCACTTGTCCAATCGGTTCCCCTTCTACCACAATCCCGTTGTAAACATCATTGATACTGGCAAGGGGGTGAGTTTTGGCGACAAGGGTAGGATGTACCCTCAGCTGAATAGTTTCAGACTTTGGGTTATCCCCAGTTGCCATTGGGTCTCGCTTTGCTACAGCTAAGAGTTTAATTACAAAACCCAGTTTCTCAGCATATACAATATCTGCTGCACTGACCTGACGAATCCCTTCACAGTGGACATCAGATAAATTAATCCGTCCTGCAAAAGCAATAGAAGCTAAAATGGCAATCTTGTCAGCGGCATCTAATCCATCCACATCAGCAGTGGGGTCAGCCTCAGCATATCCCAACTGTTGGGCATCAGCCAGAATATCGGCAAATTCTCCCCCTTCCCGTTGCATCCGGGTCAGGATGTAATTGGTAGTACCGTTAACAATGCCAGTAATACTATGAATACGGTTCACTCCCAATGCCTGTTTTAGGGGTTGAATTACTGGGATACCCCCGCCAACTGCTGCTTCTAACATGACGTAGACTCCAGCCTTTTCCGCTGCCGCAAAAATTTCATCTCCATAGCGGGAAATAACCGCTTTATTGGCAGTGACAATATGTTTACCTTGGGCAATCGCTTTGAGCATAAGCGATCGCGCTGGTTCTAATCCTCCCAGTAGCTCTACTACAATATCTATCTCTGGATTGGTGACAATTTCTTCTAGGTCCGTTGTCATCAACTCCAGTGGTAGTTGCACTTCTCTGGGCTTATCAAGCGATCGCACTCCTACCTTGGCAATTTCTATCCCTTGCAGTAGTGGGTTACGTCCAGCTGTGTCGAGTAAAATCTTTGCTGTTCCTGTACCAACTGTCCCTAATCCTAATAAAGCAATCTTAAAAACCACAGTATTTATCCTGAATCTATATGCTTAGGCTTACTTGCGTTCGCTTCTTGATGCAGTCGCTCATGGGGGAAACCCCCAAGACCGCGCTGCATCGCTGAAAGCGGGACTTTGTCCATCGCTGAAAGCGTGCAGATCGCGAATCTTTTTCTTTTCTAGCCTACTTTCCGGTTGTTCGCGTAGGGGTGGGCGAAAGGCCAAGGTTAATCTGTTGAACGCGCACCCGTGGCCTTTTGGCCTACGGTTGTTCGCGTAGTTTGGCCTTTTGGCCTACGGTTGTTTCGTGCAAGCGGCTAACCTACCAAGCGGGTAACCCAGGTATAAGGGTTTCATAGTTCAGGAATTATTTATTAACTAGTGTTTTAGTTAATAAATAATTCAAAACAGTGTTATTTATTTTTTTTTGTGGATAAAGGTTTGATAATTTTAGATGCGTTTGCCCTGCTTTTATAGCTCAAAAATTTTTAGCATTAAATTTTGGTTAATTTATTGTTTGTTTAAAATAAAAATAGCGTTTATAAATAAATTTTAAAAACCGATTACCGTTTTTTTTATTACCAATAATACCTCTATATTTGATTAAATTTTGCTAGCATGCCTCTTGCCTATTGCCTCTTGCCTCTTGCCTATTGCCTCTTGCCTCTTGCCTCTTGCCTCTTGCCTCTTGCCTTTCCCTAAGGGAGTATGTTCACCTATCAAATGGAAATGCTATAACAGCTTAACTGCTTACCTCACCATTACCATTGGCATCTTTGCCGAATCCTATGCATATTAGGTTTTGTTGACCTGTTTAATCTCCTCTGTGCTTGAGGCTCAAGCCCCTTTGCTGTCCCACCTTACTTCCTACAAAACGGGGCCACGTTCGGGTTATTATTTATTTTGGTTAACTCTTACTTTACTAAACACTTAATATAATAAATGACCTCAACCCCATCAATCAAAGATAATAATCGCGTCTCCCTGACGGATATAGACATGCCTCCGACGCTGTTACTCGGACCAGGGCCATCTAATGCCCATCCCTCCATATTAACAGCCTTGGGACTGCCCCCAGTTGGTCACCTGGATCCCCGCTTCATCGCACTGATGAACGAAGTGCAAACCTTACTCCGCTACGCTTGGCAAACTGATAACCCGATGACTCTTCCCATGAGTGGGACAGGTAGTGCGGCCATGGAAGCTACTCTAGCCAACGCAGTAGAACCAGGTGATGTGGTTTTAGTTGGGGTTAATGGTTACTTTGGACACCGACTTGTGGATATGGCTGGTCGTTATGGTGCTGATGTTCGTAAACTAATGAAGCCTTGGGGGCAAGTTTTTACCCTTGATGAACTCCGAGAAGGCTTGGAAACCCATCGTCCTGCTGTCTTGGCTTTGGTTCATGCTGAAACGTCAACCGGTGCCCGTCAGCCTCTTGAGGGTGTGGCTGAGTTGTGCCGAGATTTCAATTGCTTGCTGCTGGTTGATACAGTCACCAGTTTAGGTGGGGTGCCACTGTTTATTGATGAATGGGGGATTGATCTGGCCTATAGTTGCTCCCAAAAAGGGCTTAGCTGTCCACCAGGCATTTCTCCTTTCACTATGGGAGCTCGTGCCCTTGAAAAACTCCACCAGCGTCGTACCCAAGTCGCTAACTGGTATTTGGATATATCGATGTTGAGCAAATATTGGGGTGACGAGCGCACCTACCACCACACAGCTCCAATTAATATGAATTACGCCTTGCGCGAAGCGTTGCGATTGGTTGCTGAAGAAGGATTAACCGCTTGTTGGGAAAGGCATCAAACTAATGCTGAATTGCTTTGGGAAGGTTTGGCTGATTTGGGTCTAGAATGTCACGTGGACCAAGAATTTCGTTTGCCTACCTTGACCACGGTTCGGATACCAGACGGGGTGGATGGCAAGGCTGTTACCCGCAAACTGCTGGATGATTACAACATGGAAATTGGTGGCGGCTTGGGTGAATTAGCTGGTAAAGTCTGGCGCATTGGTTTAATGGGTTATAACTCTCGGCGAGAGAATGTGGAGCAAGTTTTGAGTGCTTTAAAGGAGGTTTTAGGGGATTCTAAATAAAACTTAATGGCAAGGCATTGGTAAGCGATGCAGAGGTGCGTTTGACCCGTAATTAAATTACGGGTCAAACGCACCATTACGGTCTTGGGGGTTCCCCCCACTCGCGCTTTGCATCAAGAAGGGATGTAACAGATGGGGTGCATCCTAGCTTGTTCAGAAATCTGTTCATTAGCCTATAGCTAACTGCTGATAGCTGAATCATTACCCTTGCCAAGCCTAAGAATGCTGCCAAGTATGAAATGTTAAAGATTTCATAAAAACGAGAGCGAGAGGATAAAACGTTGCTCGGATTATTGAGTTTAATGATTCATTAATTGAAAAATAGGTAAATAGTCGAAAAAACTATACTTTTTGACTATTTACTCGTCAAATCATGCTGAAAAAGGATTCAGGATTTAATTCAGGATTTTTTCAGAATCTGTTTTCCATCAATTTATTAAAAATGCTACAATTAGAGATTAAAGGTTTGATAGTGGCGAGTTCAAGCAACTCAAAATGATCTATGCTATACAGGTTATTCAGTAATAGTTAAAGGAGAATTGATAATTGTCTCGTCGCTATTTATTTACGTCTGAATCCGTTACCGAAGGTCATCCTGACAAAGTCTGTGACCAGATTTCTGACACTATCCTAGATGCTATGCTCGCTCAAGATCACCAAAGCCGTGTTGCGGCTGAAGTGGTCGTTAATACCGGTTTGGTATTGATTACTGGTGAAATTACTTCTAAAGCCCAGGTTAATTTGATTGATTTGGCGCGGAAGAAAATTGCTGAAATCGGTTACACAGATGCGGACAATGGTTTCTCTGCCAACAGTTGCTCTGTTTTAGTTGCTCTTGATGAACAATCCCCTGATATTTCCCAAGGGGTGACTACTGCCCAGGAAAGTCGGCAGGAAATGAGTGAGGATGAACTGGATGCTATCGGTGCAGGGGACCAAGGTCTGATGTTTGGCTTTGCCTGCAACGAAACTCCAGAACTGATGCCTATGCCGATCAGTTTGGCA
>NZ_JAAHHS010000011.1 GCF_010692395.1 Moorena sp. SIO3H5 | reverse complement strand
TCCCCAGCGTTTACCAATCAGAAGTGGTATCGCCAGAATTGGATGACAGTGGAATTTGGTTTGGTATATCGTTGGCACAGTGCCCTTCCGGAGACTCTGACCTATGACAGCAAGCAAATTCCGATGATGGATAGCCTCTGGAATAATGAAATGCTGATCAATAAAGGCTTGGGACCATTGTTTGAAGAGACCTGTTCCCAACCAGGCAGCAAAATTGGTTTGTTTAACACCTCAGAATTCCTAATACCTGTTGAATTGAAAAGTATCGAATTAGGTCGTCAAGCTCAACTGGCTAGCTATAATGATTACCGGGAAATGTGTCAGTTTCCTCGGGTGACGGATTTCGATCAGATCACAGCTGATGAAGATACTCAAAGGGAACTAAAACGGTTATACGGTGATGTCAACAAGATTGAATTCTATGTGGGACTCTATGCCGAGGATGTGCCACAAAATTCAGCAGTAGGTGCCCTGGTTACCCGAATGATAGCAGTTGATGCGTTTTCCCAAGCATTGACTAATCCCTTGTTGGCAGAAAATATCTTCAACGAAGAAACTTTTTCTCAGGTCGGTTGGGAAGTAATACAAAACACCAATACTCTCTCAGAACTGGTAAACCGCAATAGTCCACAGCAAGATAAAAAGTATAAAGTAACATTTGACAATCCGTAAGCAAGGCATCGGGTATTGTCAAGCAAAAATTCAACAAAAAATATAGCTGGATCTGTGATTAAAAAATCACCATTAAAGTAAAATTTGAGTCTCAATACCCAGCTATATTATCACTAAAAGTGACAATAACCGAATGAATAATTCTGCTGAATAACGGAGTTTTTATTACCACCAATTCATGATTTTTTATATATAAAAAAATAACCATGAAGCTATTTACAGAATATCCCGAAAAGGACGAACGAAACTATTACGACCTTGTAGCCGAGCAAGTTAGGATTCAGATGGATAAGCTTTACAAGGATCAGGAACGGGCTTTGCGAGACACCCATACCAAAACCCACGCCTCGGTGGAGGGAAACCTAGAAATTTTTGATTTTGATGAACAGAAGATTAAAAGCGAACTGGCGAAACGAACTCGGCTTACTCAAGAACAACTCAATGGGATTTCCCTCAAGCAAGGACTTTTTGCGACACCGAAACAATATCCTGTTCAGCTACGATTTGCTAATGGGCGAACAAACGTTGAAAATGACTATGTCGCAGACACACGCTCAATGTCTGTGAAAGTGATTGGTGTTGAAGGAGAAAGCCTAGAACAAAGCTACGAACCAAACACTCAAGATATTATTGTTCAAAATGCCAAGATATTTTTTATCAAAACCATCAAATATTATTATGAATTTTTTGGATCCATAGTTGAGTCAGAGCAAGCTGCCCAGAAGTGGCTCAGGACTCATCCCAGGCAATTGCTAGCTCTAGCTAAAGTAACAGCTCGAACCCCAAAGAGTTTATTAACGGAACGGTATTGGAGTGGTTCTGCTTATGCCCTTGGACTCAAACCAGATTTTGATCAGTCTCAACCGGGCCTAGTTCCTGTTGACTATCCCGCTGTGATCAAATATGCCTTTAGCCCTGTTTCATGCCAGCCTCCCCATCAAAGCATGGGATATCAGTCCCGACCAGGTATTCCTAAACTTCCCTTCATCAATCGCGCCAAAGCTCTGGGATTAGATGAAAGCAAACCGGACAATTACTATCGAGATGAGCTGATCGAACAACTATCAAAAAGTGATGCCCTTTATTGCTGGGACTTTGGCATCCAATTCCAAACCAACCCGAAAATGTCCATCGATGATGTCACAATTCGTTGGAGTGAGAAGAAGTCACCATTTTTTACCGTTGGTCGCCTCACCGTCAAGCATCAGATCATCGATTTTGAGAAACAATACGACTCTGCTGAAAACCTACGATTTTCCCCGTGGAATGGCTTAGTAGTTCATCGTCCTGTGGGAGCTCTCAACCGGCTCCGTAATGTAGTTTATCCGATTGTGGCTAAATATCGTTATCAAAAACGGGGACTCAACTATTAGTCTTTCAAGTTAAGCATACATGTTAAAAGTAACAAGTAATATATTACTTGTTACTTGCTAATTTTAAATTTTTAAGTAACAAATAAGAAACACCCAAGAATTATACCCAGAGAATTATAACTATTCAAGGGGACTCCATATTAGTTGTTTTTTGGCAAGCCTCTGAGCCGGGAAACGATACTCCCGGTACCAATAACTAAAAGTCCCAATATCACTGAGGGTTCGGGAACACTGATAGGAACAGACCTGATACTCAGGGCATTAATCGCGAAAGGTACATCAACGCCCTCTTCTTTGGCATTCAGCACCAAGGTTTTGATATCACCACTGCTATCAAAAACGCCAGTAAAGATTACGCCGCCGCCAGCATTTATCTGGCTTACACCTGGACGTTCAAAACTTCCTAGACTATTTCCCAAGCTATCAAACGCTTCAATGGTTGCTATGTAGTCAAAAATTTCTATAGGATCAGATTGAATTTGTGTCCCAACACCAAAGACTGGAGTATCAAAGGTAATAGTCAGTGGACCAAGATTACCAAGACCTGTAAATAGAAGCGCATCCCCTACATCAAATGCACCAGGGAAAAAAGGAGTTTGATCAATACGCGCAAACTCTCCAGCAGGGATGCTGACATTTAAATTAAGACCCCCAGGTGAAGTCGCTGAAAATGGGTTAGGTAGGGTGGGTAAAGGTGGTCCTACAAGATCCTCAGGAACCTCAACTAGTTCAGACCAATCTAGGAAATCATTAGGGTTTAAGGCTTCTCTAGTATCTACAAATGTTGCGGCTTGGGCAGTACTTGTGAATAATACAGTTCTTATGACAGTTGCTAGTAATGTTTTCATACCAAATCCGGTTCATATATACCGTTTTTTTCAGTTATTAGTAAAGTATGATTTGACACTAAGTTTCTTATAATTATCTTTAGTATTTCCTATTGCCTATTGCCTTAAATGGATAAGCTTTTTTTCATGAATATGAGAATTTATATAGCTTACTTATCTAACTCATCACATCAATTATAGGTAATAAATTTTATGGTTTTTAATATGGCATCATTAAACCATATTTGGTATCACAATTGATTGAGAATTCCGATTAGATCGAGTCCAATTGAATAATTATACTTCTTTTAGAGAGTGTAAGCATTCAGCTTGTAATAATTTATCGTTCGACTTCTTCACCTTTGATATCCAGCCTTGAGCTGAACTCAAAATCTTTGAGTAAGGAACTGTGGTTTCGGATAGCATGTCAAAAAAGAAAGGTGAGCAATATTTTGGAAATACTTTGTTCATCATTCTTGCAAAATTCATTCTCAAAACATACTCAAAAAATAACCACTTGGATAAAGGAAAAGTATGCTCTGAGAGTTCTAATAAGGCTTGACCATCTGCGAGTCGATGCTTCGTAAACTCAGGAACTACCTTGACCAAGTTATCAGAATAATCATTCAAAAGTTTATTCAAAACTACTGCATCTTCTAAAGCCGAATTACAACCTTGCCCAATAAAGGGGGATACTGCATGAGCCGCATCTCCCATAATCAAAACGCTATCACCGTAGTGATAGCGGTTGCACCAAACTCTACTAACTTTAGAGATTGGTCGTTTAAGAAAAGCTTCGACTTCTACGTCAGAAATGCTCTTACCTATCTCTGGAAAATTATCACTAAAGAATTGCCGCACATCCTCTGTGCTGGAAAGACTTGTTACCTGATTGTTTTCGTGGGGAAAAAAAACAACACCGCTAACTGTCTTATTCCGTTGTGGTACTGCTAACATGGTGATCCGATCCTCCGTTCTCCATCCATGCATATTACCGAGTTTAAGGTTGTGTCCTTCTTCTGATGGGGCAGGTAAGAAGACCGTTTTGTATTGACTACGAACGTAGTTTTGTTCACACTTAAAGCCTTCTGTTTTCAGCAAATGCTTTCTTACCACTGAACCGCAGCCATCTGCACCAATCAACAGGTCATAATTAACGATTAACTCTTCTGTTGTCTCGTTCTCAAACGTCACAGTTTTCGCTTTCAAATCAACCTGAGTACATTTAGAGTTAAAGTGGATGTTAAGTTGACTGTCGTCAAATTTTTTCGTTAGTTGCTCTAACAGGTTAATCACCAAAGCAGTACGGTCAATACCAATCAGCGGTTTCTTTTTTGACACAAACTTACTCTTGCCATTTTTGATGTGAAAAATCGTACCTGTGATTTCTACCCCTTGAGCTTTAACGACTTCTTCTAATCCATCAATTTCTCTCAAAGCCCTCAGTCCACGTTCGCTAAGGGTGATGGGGTAGGCTCTGTAGTTAGAGAAAGAAATAGTTCTCGGATCACTGCGGCGGTCATAGATGTCGATTTTATAGTTACCACGAGGTAACAAGTAATGACACAGTAAAACTCCACATGGACCTGATCCAACAATCAGAACTTTTGTTGTCATTTTGTTAATCAGAAATGCACTTCACTTAAATAACTATCCTTGGAATGATCCAGGGCGATTTCATTATAAAAACTGCCAAAATATGTGTAAGGCCAAATTGGCTTGTTCTTTGTGCCTGATCCATATTTTCAAATCCTGTATCTCGATCAAGATTCAGAGCTAAAGTAACTTCTCAATTGCCCCTGCACCCCAGGGTAAACGCATCTTGTTGGGTAAGCGGGGGTACTTCTCAATAAACCTGGCCTTGTCAGCCATGGAAATTACCTATTACCTATTACCTATTACCTATTACCTATTACCTATTACCTATTACCTATTACCTATTACCTATTACCTGTTACCTATTACCTGTTACTTATTACCTATTACCTATTACCTATTACCTATTACCTATTACCTATTACCTATTACCTATTACCTATTACCTATTACCTATTACCTGTCACCTATTACCTATTATCTGTTATCTGTTACCTATTCCCTGTTCCCTGTTCCCTAAAATCTCGAAATTGTGTACCTCATAGCTATGATAATTGCTATATAGCAGTCGAAGCAAAGCTTAAGACATATTTCTGCTCCGAACCCGCCCCGCGTGGCCTACGGCGTTAGTCTCTACTCCCTGCTCCCTTTCAAGCAAAATACTCTGTCCTAAACTATACTTCCATTGCTATATAGTTTTTATTTAATTTTTAAAAAACTATATATAGGATTGAAAAAATTAGATGGGTTTACCCTGGCTAGGGCGTGTCTGCAAAGTAAATTCTCCAAAATATTTGGGTAGCGATCCCCCAGGGAGCTCGTTTCGTCAATAAGCTTGATTATGAGCCTGATTACTGAGCGATCGCCAAATTCCAAATTCAATATCAAATCGATTAGATAAATACCATTAATTTTTCTGTATAGATTAAGACAGGCAAGTCCTAAATCACAGCAATGCATTCAATTTCGACTAAAACATCCTTAGGTAGTCGGGAAACCTCAACACAGGCACGAGCTGGAGCGTCTTCCTCATTAAAGTATTTGGCATAGATCTGATTTACTGTCGCAAAATCATTCATATCTGCCAGAAATACCGTGGTTTTGACTATGTCAGGGATTTTAGCTCCAGCAGCGACTAGGATAGCTTCAATATTAGCCATTACCTGTTCTGTCTGCTTGGCGACATCATTACTACCAACAATCTCACCGGTGCTAGGGTCAAGGGGAATTTGACCAGCGACAAAAATCATTTGACCGCTGACTGCGATCGCTTGATTGTATGGTCCTACGGGTGCTGGGGCATTGGGGGTACGGATAATGTTTCGTGTCATGGTCTTCAGTCGTTCCAGGATGGACAAGTTAACACATTCCAACATAGCAGTTTGAGCATTCCCATCTCAGCCTTATCCCTGACCGATACGTCTTAACCTTGGTAGTAAGGAGATCAAGAATAGGGGGATGATGGGTAATAGTGGTATTAGTAGGATGAGGGGCAAGAAAGTGCTATGTCATCAATGCACCTCATTATCAGTAGTATCAGTGTAAGTATTCAGCTATCAGCTTAAGCGCTACGCGCACGCGTGCGCGTTCAGCTATCAGCTTATGGGCTACGGGCACGCTACTTGATGTGATCCATGAGCATAGGGCAAGCTACACCGAACAGCTTTTGAATAAAATCGTTAAGCATTGGAATAATGCTGCAGTGTTGTCACAGGGCTTGTGACCTGTGCCATAAAGCTGACTGCTGACTGCTGAGAGCTGTTCGCGCAGCGTGCGCGTAGCGCATATGCTTACGTATCAGTAATCAGCACTGACGCACCAAGACCCTTCAAACCGGGTTTATGGTTATAAATCAAAGGCTGAAATCCAGTAATTATATTAATAAACCCGATTTATGCTTAATTACTGTAACCATTAACTATTAACAATAGTAACAATTAACTATTAATTATTCTATACTGAGTCTAGATTTTAGAGAGGATATTTGCTACTAGTTAAACACCACAAAAACTAATAATTTTAAAAAAACTTGTATTTTAATGAAAAATAAAATCCTGAACACTATAGATGAACTAGGTATTCGATTTGTGCGTATCATCTGGTGCGACAATGCTAACATCATTCGTGGTAAAGCAGTCCACTGGAAAACCTTACCAGACTACCTCAAGCACGGTGTGGGTATTTCACCAGCTCAGCAAGCTGTACCGGTGATGTTAGATGCCCCAGTCCCAGGCAGTGGCTTGGGACCCATCGGTGAAATCCGCTTAGTACCGGATTGGGAAACCTTAACCTCCTTACCCTATGCTCCTGGTCATGCTCGTGTGTTTGGGGATATGGTCAACAATGGTAGCCCATGGCCGTATTGTCCGCGAAACTTCCTCAAAAGGATGGTAGCAGAAGCGGAAAGTGAGGGCTTACAAGTGGTTGCTGCATATGAAAATGAGTTTTACCTGCTGCAGCCAACTCCTGAGGGGATTCTACCGGTAGACAATAGCGTATTTGCCTCGACGCTGGCAATGGATCAACATCAGCAGGTGATTGACCATATTGCTGAAGCCTTGGTAGAGATTTACTCATTATCTGTCAGAACTACAGTAGTTTAATTGTGGCTTGCCAACCTGAGCTATCGGAATCTGAAAATCTAACTGATAGTGAACTCAGTCAAGCATTGTTAGCTGTTTTTACCCTTGAGCAACCAGTGATTCGGCAGTTCTTAGAGGGGTTAAGCACAGTTATTGGAACCACTACAGCAGACCAAAGCAGCCATTGGGAAACCCTTTTAGCTCCCCCGGAAACACTTAATACTACACTACTAACCCAGTTGTTGGTTAAACAAGTACAACGTACAGAAGAAATTGTTCAGGATACCCTGGCAACAGAGCCAATCGGAGAGGTTAACCCATCTCCCCCATCCCTGCCAGGGGTTACTGATCCGGTTGTGGTAGGGAAGAATTCCTTATCAAAGGTCGAGCCTTATATGAGTAATGAGATACTCCAGCGAGTGGCTCAGGAATTACGGACACCCATAACGAACATGAAAACTGCCCTGAAGCTGCTGGATGCCTCACAAATGAAGCTCGCCCAACGCCAACGCTATATTGGGCTTCTTTATAAAGAATGCGATCGCTTAAATTCTTTAGTGGCTGGATTGCTAGAACTGGTGCAGCTAGAGGGTGACCCCCAAACTGATCAAACCTTGCCGTTGCAGCTAGCAGAGATTGTTCCTGGTATTGTCAGCACCTATCAACCCCTTGCCCAAGAAAAAGGCATCCAGCTCGGCTACACAATTCCCGCCAATCTCCCCTCAGTCTTGTTTTCAGAGGTAGGCTTGAGGCATATCGTAATTAATCTGTTACACAACAGTTTAAAGTTTACTCCCGCTGGCGGTAAGGTTAGAGTACAGGCAACTCGTAAGGGGAAGTATGTTCAGCTAATATTTAGTGATACAGGCATTGGCATTGCTGAAAGTGACATACCTAAGATTTTTGACAGTTTTTATCGGGGTAGGTCAACACCTAGGGAAGACCTTGGTGCAGGGATAGGCTTAACCATTGTGCAACAATTATTACAACGGGGTGGTGGTTCGATTTCAGTAGTTAGTCGATTCGGGCAAGGCTCCCAATTCAAAGTGCTGCTACCAATTGCCTCTGAAACTTAAAAAATCGTTGAGGTAATGGTCAACCAATCCCAGGGAGGGGTGTCTTAGCCAGGTCAGCTAAGGGTAAAAATACTGTCATCACCTCACCCTGTTGGGGTCGTTGCTTAACAATTAGTTTGCCCCCCAACGCCTGGAATAGATTTTTGGTCACATTCAAATTCAAACTGATACTACCGGTTTCTGGCTGGAATGTCAGCAGCTGACCAAGGGACTTCAATGTCGGGCAATGGTCGTCAGCGATTGTTTCGTGATCAATCTGAGACTGGAATTGTAACTTCAGCTGATTTCCAGCAGGTGTAACCTGTAACTGGATATGACCCCCTGTTGGAATAGACCGGGTGAAATTTTCCATCAAGCCAGTTAGCACCTGATCTAGCAAGGCGGGATGACTGACCACTGTTGGCAACTGTTGCGGTAAGACTACATCTAGGGTTAAATTACGTCGCTGTGCTTGTTTTTGCCAGCGGGGGATGCTATTGTGAAAAACTCTAGCCAAAGATATAGAGGTCAGACTAACAGGGGTTTGCTTGGCTGCCGTGGTTTCTAATTCTACTGCCCGGAAAATCAACTCCATGCGGTTGATTTGTTCGCTACACTCATGGTCAATAATTTCTATACGCCGCATGACTTCTGGAGGCAAGTCACGACGTCTAAGCAGTAGTTTAGTCAGCGTGTGAATTGTCGTTAGGGGTGTCCGGATTTCATGGGTTAGAGCTCGGAGCAGCTCAAGGTCAGGTGTAGCTTCAGAATTTTCTTTTGGGTTAACAGCAGAGATTCTAGGAAAGCCTCGCGCTTCATTTTTCACCAATCGTTGCCAGTTAGGCTCGCTTCCTTTCTGTTTCTTGGCAAAGGGTGTACTAGAAGATCCATTTTGTGAGTGACTACCAGTTTTGACCGTATCCCTGTGATCCTGATGTTGTCTTGGCTGAACCATTGTTGACTCCGATATTGTCACCGGTATAGTCTGGCTCAGTTCTACTGAAGGCAGTTCTGGTAAATTCTTCAGAAGCCCACGACCAAAGTTCATTACAATGCGGTAATCGGGGGGTTTTGGCACAAATTTTTCCATTAAAGCTTCCAACTGCTTTAGAAGATGAGAACTGCTCAGTAATAGTCTACGGCGCAGTGATGCCCAAACAAGTTGGATATCCTCTGGGTCAAAGGAGAATTGAAAGCCTGGAACGCCAAAGTGGTCTTCCCCAGAGACCATGACTAAGCTAAAGTCTTTGGTAAAAACTAAACAAAACTGCTCGTTAGCTAAGGGGTCTCCTGGAAACAGGGGTAACCTGTGCGTCGTATTTTCTACAAATGGAGTAGTCTCAGGTTGAGCTGGAGGTAACTGGAAGGGCATAAAAGCCCAGGGATTCAAGGCGTCGTTCGTAAAAATCCCAGTCTCGAAACTTGCCAGTAGCTCTTGATCACTTAAGACTGGAGCAGGACCAGCTAGAATTAATCCTTGCTTCGAGGAGTGTTCGAGATTATGGCTTGTTGATTGGTTGTCTGAAACCCCTGGCAACAGCAACTGTTCCAAGGTAGCGATCGCACTTTGCCATTCCCGTTGAGCTTTAGCTGCTGCTGCCCTATGCTTAGGGCTAGCACCTTCTCTTGTCCTGTGACTGCTAGCACCTATTGAACAACTTTCAATCACAGTTGCTTGCTCTACTGAAACAGCCACCTTGTCATCGCTTCCAATTAGTTCCTTTTGGGATAAAATTTCACGTATACTTGGTAATAACCGCCATTGCACCACAATCCACCCCCGATGCACAGCTAGTGCAGTAATTCAAACTATCAACTCCTTTAATAAAGATGGTAATGTGATTGCTGATAGTTTAAAGATCGTAGAACCGAACTTCTACGTAGAAATTCCCGTTAACCTAGGCATTGGAAACAAGGAGCTTAAACAGAAATTAACAGTTTGAATTAAGAATATCAAATTTTTCTTGCATTGTTAGAGTTAACAAGATACACTACCTATCTGCCTCTGTTTTGGTAAGCTAATAGCTAGCGGCTAACAGCTAGCAGCTAACAGTTGGGGCAATTAATCAAAATATGGCAAAGATCGAGACCAGAACCGAACCCATGGTGATCAACATGGGTCCCCACCATCCCTCCATGCATGGCGTTCTCCGCTTAATTGTCACCCTGGATGGGGAGGATGTGATAGATTGCGAGCCGGTGATTGGCTACCTGCACCGAGGCATGGAGAAAATTGCCGAGAATCGCACTAACATTATGTATGTCCCTTACGTGAGCCGATGGGACTATGCAGCAGGGATGTTCAACGAGGCAATTACAGTCAATGCCCCAGAGAAATTAGCAGATATTCCGGTACCCAAACGTGCCAGCTACATCCGCGTGATTATGCTGGAGTTGAATCGGATTGCGAATCACCTGCTGTGGCTTGGACCATTCCTAGCAGATGTGGGTGCCCAAACCCCATTCTTCTACATCTTCCGGGAACGGGAGATGATTTATGATCTATGGGAAGCTGCCAGTGGACAACGGTTAATTAACAACAACTACTTCCGTATTGGTGGAGTTGCTGTTGACCTACCCTATGGATGGATAGATAAGTGCGAAGACTTCTGTGACTACTTTGACCCTAAAGTTGATGAGTACGAACGGTTAATCACCAACAACCCTATCTTCCGCCGCCGAGTTGAAGGTATCGGTACCATTAGTCGGGAAGAAGCGATTAACTGGGGACTTTCTGGCCCGATGCTACGAGGTTCTGGAGTCAAGTGGGACTTACGCAAAGTTGACCACTACGAATGCTACGACGACTTCGATTGGGAAGTACACTGGGAAACCGGGGGTGATTGCTTTGCCCGGTATGTGGTGCGGATTAGGGAAATGCGGGAGTCCGTTAAGATTATCCGTCAAGCCTTAAAAGGACTTCCCGGTGGTCCTTACGAAAACCTAGAAGCGAAGCGGATGGCAGAGGGTCGCAAATCCCAGTGGAACGACTTCGATTATCAGTTTGTGGGCAAGAAAATTGCCCCTACCTTCAAGATTCCCAAGGGCGAACACTATGTCCGTCTTGAGTCTGGGAAAGGAGAACTAGGAATTTTCATTATTGGTGATGATAATGTCTTTCCTTGGCGTTGGAAGATTCGTCCAGCCGATTTCAATAACTTACAGATTCTGCCCCATATCCTCACAGGAGTCAAAGTTGCCGATATTATGGCGATTCTCGGTAGTATTGACATCATTATGGGGTCAGTAGACCGTTAAGGTAGGTTAATTCTTTTAGCTGTCCGGCAAAATTCATCCCACACCTAATGCGTAGTATAGGTGTGGGATGAATTTTGCACAGGGTATTATAAAATTGCTATAATATATCTACTGGTAAACAAAGCCGAAAATGCTGGTTTGTCAGCCACCTAAGTTACTAAAAAATAGAACTTATTGTATTGTTCCGGTGCGGAGGGGCATCCCGTGTCGTTAATAAAGCTTGCCGAGTATCCGAACCGTTGGGTGGAGTTGGCAAGAAGCCCACACTTTAATCTTCGATTCAGTGTGGGAGTATGTCACGTAATAGGCTCAATGGCTCTAGGTTTTAGAGTAAGCGGGTTTTGGCAACGTTGATTAGCTCCGCCTCAGGTACGGAAGCTCTCAACTAATCGAGTATTCCTCCTATTCTTTGCATAGCTAGGAGGAATTTTTGATTTTAGGTGCGCTCTTACCATTAAGAATTAAATTCGCCACGGCTCACACCTGTTGTAAGACTGTGACCTTAAGACAGCATTTAGGGAATTCTAGGAATGTAGCTCCAAAGACTGAAGAGTAAATTTGCTGTCTATGAGTGAAAATCCCCCACCTATTAAAGTATTACGTCAGCGCCATGTAGGCTGGGATAAGCCTACCGAGGAAAATCTCAAAACTATTAAAACTATTGAGTTATTATGGAGTAATTTGTTCGAGGCAATTTTTGATCCCATTGAAGATAACTGGTTAGAGCATTGGCAAAAGCTATACAAAACCATTCTGGAGGTTTGTTCTGATAACGAAGAGCGCCGCATTACTCTAGTCTATCTGAGCAATGTTAAGGATTTGATAAAAGAAGCTAGGGAATGGAAAATGTTGGTGACTTACCTGGAGAATACTAAAGACTGGGCTAGAAAATCGATTATTAGAGGCTCGTGAACCGTTAAATAAAACAGTGAAAATAGTGAGGATTCCGGTAAGCCACAGGCTTTATTAAAAAAATCTCTGATAAAGTAAAACCTGTAAAGTTAATCACAACAAGACCGCTATCCCTTCTACAAACGCTTTCGGGAATACTTTTCTGATAATATACTTTTCTGATAATACTGAGCGCTCCATTATGCGCTACCAGTAGCCAAGCTTGACCTTAGTTGTTGCTGCCTTCGCGTAGCGTGACATGCATGTCAATCGCTTAGCGGCTCGATGCTCGCGCATCGCAATCCTAATTAATTTGTGAAGAATAATAGGTCGTGAGATTCTTCCCCCAACCTTGATCACACCATCACCCGATCACCCTGTCTAAGCCTCTGGGCAAAATGTTAAGAAGAGTAAACTAGAGAAGTAGTATAAAGTCCACTTAATTAATTCCCAAATAGTCCCAGGATTTTTGGGTGTTCGCGCTTTGGCGCTTTGGGTACTTGACAATTACCCAAAGTGCCAAAGCGCAAATACTCATTACCCGATAAGGACTATGATGATTAGTCAACCGGATTTTATCTAACTATCTCAAGTGCCAGTTTTCTCAGGATTATAGAGCGCGTGAAAGTTTTTCAGACCCTGGAAGGGCAGCAACGCCAAAGTTTGCTGATTTTATTTACTGTTGGTCTGTTGTTTTGGTCAAGCTTAACGTCTTTGTCGCCAACCCTACCGCAATATATTGAAGACTTGGGTGGGACTAAGCAACAGGTCGGGCTAGTAATGGGTTGCTTTGCCATTGGTCTGTTGCTGTTTAGAAACCCACTGGGGCGTATGGCAGACCTGCGCAGTCGCAAGTTGGTAGTAATTATTGGTACTAGCGCTGTAGCTTTAGCGCCTTTGGGCTATCTATTTACCCAGTCGATTAGGCTGTTGATGGTGGTTCGAATGTTTCATGGCATCAGTATTGCAGCCTTTACCATCGGTTATCTGGCTCTAGTCACCGATTTGTCCCCTGTTGACAAGCGGGGTGAGTTAATTGGTTACATGAGTCTGGTAACACCAATTGGTTTAGGTCTCGGACCAGCGCTGGGGGGTTTTCTACAACAAGAGGTTAGCTACACTGTTTTATTTTTAGTGTCTGCAGCTCTAGGTGGGCTGGGTGTGCTGTTAGGGAGTCAGATTCGTGAACCAATCAGGCATGCTACACCTGAGCAGCAAAGATCTCAATCTTGGTTAAGCTCTATTTCGCAGCTATGGGTCAAACTATGGCAGTTGTTAAGCAGCCCTGCTCTTGGAATTCCAGCTTTGGTCATGCTGTTGATCGGTATAGTATTTGGAACAATAGTTAGCTTTGTCTCTCTGTTTATTCGAGAGAGTGGTATCAATCTCAATCCTGGATTGTTTTTCACAGCTGCTGCGATCGCTAGTTTTGTGATTCGTGCATTAACTGGTCAGGCATCTGATCGGTATGGACGAGGAGTATTTATCACCGGTAGTGTGGTTTGCTATATCATCTCAATGTTGATGGTGTCCCAGGCTGAAACGGGAGTTGGATTTTTACTAGCTGGTTTATTAGAAGGAGCTGGCGCTGGACTATTCATACCAATGATGACTGCTTTGATGGCTGACCGCTCCTCTGCTAATGAACGGGGTCAGGTATTCGCTGTCTGCATTAGTGGGTTTGATTTAGGGATTGGTCTAGCTGGGCCGATCTTTGGTTATTTCGCCGACCTGTTAGGATATCGAGGAATTTTCTCCTGTAGTGCTGGTATAGCATTTTTGGCACTGATTATCTTTATGACCCAGTCCAACAAAAATTTATCCCGTTCCCTCAGATTCTCCATCGGTCGTGAACGGGATTTATATGCTATAGACACTAGGATGCCTTAGCTTAATGAACGGGCTAGGAGGGATTCGAACCCCCGACACCGTGGTCCGTAGCCACGTGCTCTAGTCCACTGAGCTACAAGCCCTTAACTGCTGCCACTTTTTTGTGGGTCAACAGTTACTTATCATAACACATAGATCAAAAATTTTGCAATACTCTTGTGGAAATCAATCGCTCGCTATCCCATCTCGATAGTCAAGGTCAAGCTCAGATGGTCGATGTTTCTGGCAAAGAGCTTACCAAACGTCAGGCAGTAGCCGCTGCTCAGGTACGGATGAAAACCGCAACCTTCAACACCATCCAAGGTGGTAATGCCCCCAAGGGTGATGTCTTAGGAACCGCTAGGCTGGCTGGGATTATGGCAGCAAAGCAAACTTCCCAACTGATTCCTCTGTGTCATCCCTTGCCCCTACACAAGATCGAAGTTCAAGTGGAACCGGACCCCCAACTACCGGGATATCAGATTCAGGCATCTGTGACTACTAAAGCTGAAACTGGTGTCGAAATGGAAGCACTAACAGCAGTTTCTGTTGCGGCTTTGACCCTTTACGATATGGCCAAAGCGTTGGAAAAGTCTATCGCGATTGAATCGATTCGCCTGTTGAGTAAGACCGGAGGTAAATCCGGGGATTACCAAATCTCAGGGGATTGCTAAGTTAAGGAATCAGCTCAAGTCAAGTTGGGTCAGCACTTAGCGCTGACCCACTGAGGCACTTAGTTGCCAATTACCCTTTGAACAGGAAATCTATGGCTAAGATTAGGTTTCTCGCAAACGTGGCATCAGTTCCACGAGATTACAGGGGGAATTGCCCAAATCGAGTTGGTCTTTGATAATCTGCTCCCAACCTGTCCGACAAGCTCCAGAAGATCCTGGCAGACAAAAGATGTATGTTCCGTTAGCCACACCAGCCAGGGCACGAGATTGAATAGTAGAAGTCTTAATCTCTTGGTAGGAAATCATGCGGAAAATTTCACCAAAGCCCTGGATTTCCTTATCCAGGAGGGGTTGAATCGCTTCAGGTGTACCATCTCGACCTGTAACACCAGTTCCTCCTGTAGTCACCACTACCTGTACCGATTCATCAGCAATCCATCGGGAAACCACCTCACGGATTTTGTAGATGTTGTCTGGAACAATAACCTTTTCCGCTAAGTGATGCCCCGCCTGGGTTAAACTCTCAACCAGCAGCTTACCCGACTTATCCGTGGCTTCGGTACGGGAATCGGACACCGTCATCACTGCCATATTTAAGGAAACAAACTGTTTGGTTCGGATCATGTTCAATCCAACATTAGGTTCTAAAATTAAATTAACTGACTAGGGTTGGTATCAGACCAAGCCGTTACACAACAAAAAACTGACAAATATCTATGCCTCCTCGTTGGCCTCGTAAACCTGATCGACGTGATCCAGCCTACCGTCGTCTAGATGACCGCATGAACTTTGCTGTACATGTGGCAATTTTTGCTGCTTGTAATTCCGGAGTGTGGTTCTTCAGAACTATACAGTATGCTCAATGGACTTGGGCATACTGGTTTACTGGTCTGTGGGGATTGATTTTAGTAGGGCATGGGGTTTATATATTTGCGATCGCAAACTATACCCCCCTGCCTACTCAAGAACCTCCAACCGAATCCCCTCAGGGATGAAATCACCCAAGATAATTGTAGTAATTGATTTTTTGTTGACTGTTTACGGTTAACTGTTTACGGTTAACTGTTTACGGTTAACAGAAAGCCAGCAAATAAACTCGGCTCTTTTAATTCAAGGTGATGAGCAAACTGTTTTGAGGGAAAGGTTAAACTTTACACCTTCAACTCTAACCCTTTAACTTTAAACCTTTAACTTTAAATCTTCCTTAGATATCCCAACATGTAATTAATTAGGAACAGCTAATTACCATGGCTAATCCAACTTCTACAGAAGCAATCGAAACTCTCGCTGCTGAAATTGGCGACAAGGTATATATAGATGTAGCCAAGTGGCATCTTTACCTCAGGGATGCCCATCTACATACCACTTTGGCTGAACAATTTTATCCCCTATTAATCGGTAACACTAATACAATCACAGAAGACCAGATGATGCCAATCCTGCAAAGCATTTCTGTGAAGCTAGGTGGTGGTAAACGGCAAGTTCCCCTAGCAGATTTGCTACCCATGCAGTGTCAGATGGATCTAATCGATATTCTCGAAGAGTATCAAAGACAGCTTTAAGTATCTGAAAATAGGCAATTTTCAAATAACTAATCACTAATAACAAAAAATTGGGTAACTTTAACAGCTACCCAAATAATTCTGCTTGTTCTTGGTTCACCAAAACAGCAAAGATTTGCCTGTGAAGCTTTAAAAATTAGGCAGTTACAGCCTTTTTCGCCACAGCACTTAACTCACCGTTGGCATACTTAGTTGCAAAAACATCGATAGTCGCTTGCTTGATCTTGCTAGCATTACCAGCAGTACCAAAGGCTTCGTAACGCTTCAAGCAAACCTGCTTCATATACTTGATAGAAGGCTTGAGGAAGTGACGGGGGTCAAAGTTAGAAGGATCTTTGGCAGCAGCTTCCCGGATAGCAGCAGTAATAGCCAAGCGGTTGTCGGTGTCGATGTTAACCTTACGGACACCGCTCTTAATACCCTTTTGAATTTCTTCAAGGGGTACACCATAGGTTTCAGGAATAGAACCACCGTACTGGTTGATCATGTCAAGCCACTCTTGAGGCACAGAGGAAGAACCGTGCATCACCAAGTGAGTGTTAGGCAGACGCTTATGAATTTCTTCAATGCGACTAATGGCAAGAATTTCTCCAGTGGGCTTGCGGGTGAACTTATAAGCACCGTGGCTAGTACCAATAGCTACAGCTAGAGCATCAACTTGGGTGCGCTCAACAAATTCAACTGCTTCGTCGGGGTCGGTCAATAGTTGGTCGCGACTCAGAGTTCCTTCAAATCCGTGACCATCTTCTTTGTCACCTTTACCGGTTTCGAGTGAACCTAGGCAACCCAGTTCCCCTTCAACACTAACACCGATAGCATGGGCAACCTTTACTACTTCGGCAGTAACACTGACGTTGTAATCGAAGCTGGCTGGAGTCTTAGCATCAGCTTCCAAGGAGCCATCCATCATTACACTGGTGAAGCCGTTACGAATTGCCGAATAGCAGGTGGCTGGGCTATTGCCATGGTCTTGGTGCATGGCAATGGGAATATGAGGGTAGGATTCCACCGCTGCTGTGACCAGATGGCGGAGGAAGTTCTCACCTGCATATTTGCGGGCACCACGAGAAGCTTGTAAGATTACCGGACTATCCGCTTCTTCAGCAGCCTGCATGATAGACAGGATTTGTTCCATGTTGTTAACGTTGTATGCTGGAATCCCGTAGCCGTTCTCAGCTGCGTGATCCAACAGTAGCCGCATGGGTACAAGTGCCATATTATATTCCTCCTAACTTTGTTTGTTAGCTATTCCGGCGAGAAGCCTCACGTCTGACACTCCCTAGTGACTCGTGAACAGAATCGCCAGTCCAGACATGTCAATTTAGTTGCTTCTAGACAGCGATGCAGCGAGGTAGCTCCTTCATGCGGGGGTTCCCCCCATGAGCGGCTACCGGTGCGGTCTTGGGGGTTCCCCCATGAGCGACTGCATCAAGACAGGTTAATTCTTTAGATAATCTTAAGATATTTTGCAGCTTTTATTCAAATTTCTTGATTAGATCATCTAGACAAAGCCGAGTCTATAAAACTTGACAAAAGTTACCAAATCTATATAATCCTCCCAAAGTCACCCTGGTATAAATCTGGATAAACAGTAAAGTGTAGGTAGTTTTGCCCTTGAGTTTTGAGAACAGGTCCTAACCTTTCTGATTGGATCAATAATTTAAGGTTTGTTGGGGCGAGCGGGTTCTGACCAGCCCAGGAAGTATTCCTGTTTTACCTAGTACCTCATAGTTACCTAATACCTAATACCTACCTAGTACCTCATAGTTACCTAATACCTACCTAGTACCTAATACCATTAGCCTCATATCTAGACTTATGTATCAGTAGACAATATATAAGGCTAACTAACAGTTAGCTAAAAATGGGTCGCCCGGGACTCGAACCCGGAACTAATCGGTTAAAAGCCGAGTACTCTACCATTGAGTTAGCGACCCGGTAAGCTTCTTTCAAACATACCTTTACTAAGAATATCACATTGATAAGGAAATGTCTAGGGAAATTTAGAAAAATTTCGCCGTTAGCCTCACCGATGTCTCACTACTCTCTCCGGGAGCTAAGTGAGTTAAATTTTCCCCAGTGTTAAGAGCGTTACGGGGAGCACTCCAAGGTTCAAGGCAATAAAAGTCCTTGCCTTGAACTGTCCAAAATACCAAGGTCGAGTAAGCGTCAGTGTAGGTCAATGTGATCGCTAATCCCCGTTCGCGATCAGTAACACTGGCAGTCTTATCACTAAGTTGTCCAAACGCTACATCAATTTCATCACAGCTAAAATCAAAACTGCCAGTGAAAGGATGTACTGCTTGGGTTTGCTTCTCCTGATACTCCGATGCAGGAATATCAAACTCCAGTTTAGTTTTGTCAGACGTCAAGAAGTAGGGATGGAAACCTGTGGAAAAGGGCATCGCTTCAGCGGAATGATTAGTATAGCGCTGATCAATGTCTAGGGTGTTGCCCTTTAATCGATAGGTAAAGGTAACTTCGAAGTCGAACGGATAGACAGAGCGAGTTTGGTCATTACTCTTGAGGGTGATAGTCAACACTGCCATGTCACTGGTTGCACTATCAGTCACCTGCCAAGGCAAATTACGGGCAAAGCCGTGTTGTTTTAGAGTATAGTCTTGGCCAAGGTATGTATAAGTATCATTAACTAAGTTTCCACAGATCGGGAAGAGGATGGGAATGCCACCCCGTACACTCAGATGAGGATCTTTAAAGCGTTCCGCATCAAGATAAAAAATCTCCTGACCTTGGATATTCCACCGAGTGACAATGCCACCCCGTTCAGGAACCACTTCTAATCGAGACTGGGCATTGTGGTCAGTGAGAATGTAAGTTTCGTATTGGTCTTGAGTGCGTACGATCTCAAACACTGGCTTTTCTCCCTTACGATTTAAAATCAGCTTTATCAGTTTATTGAGTGTCTTACCACTTTTGGTAACAGTAAGAGCCTATTTTTGAGTTACTCTGACTGCGACCGATGGCAGGTTGGCAGGTTGGCAGTTTTTTTTTCCAAATTCATGCTTAGTGCCAAGCACGTACAGGGATTAGTATGTCACAATGATGGGTATGTGGAACCTGTAGACACCTACCAAAATGCTTGCTTCTTGAACCAGAAGGCTTTAGCCACGCCGACGTTTATACTAAGCAGTAGGGTTTCTCCTGCTGTATCCTATAAATAGCCAAGTCGGTGACAAAGCTGACAGCTAAGAAGACTAAGGGGAACGGCACAGCTCTTTTTGAGCCAAGTTCGTTAGTAGTGTGTTTAAACAGCCACAAAGCGTGTGAGTAAAATCCTACTGTCAACGTTGCTAGTACCCGGTTTTTAACCCCATGAGCAACATTAGCTCACAATCCCCTATGTTTAACTTGGGGGAGTTTTCGGATTCTTACTCCATTGCCATCGATAGCAATACTAGTGGAATCTAAGTTTCCAAATAACTATAGAGTAACCATACCCCCAAACACCATCTCTGAAAGACTACAGCACCATTGCTTGCAAGCAGCAGAAATGGGCCCGCGGAGGTATAGGATACCGAGTTAAATCAATTAAGGGATGTAGCGCCGACCTGAGGGGATTTCCCAAATTCGCGTTCTGCATCAAGACAATGCATAAAAACAATGCATAAAAAAAGTAATCAATCACACGAGCAGCGTTGATCAACTCAAAATCGCTTCTAATGAATGCCTTACTCTCAAGCAATGAACATAAAAGACTATTAAGCTATTTTAATCTTTAACAAGGAATAGACAAACCAGCTTAATTCCATGTTAAGTTAACCAAAAATGATTTCAAGCCAACCCCTACCCTTTAGGGCTGGGGATACGAGGAGTGAGCTACAATTATTGCTAATCCTTTAAATTCTTGGAATCCATTTTTGCTGCTTATGGCGGCTCGACTACTCAAGTAAATGGTATTTTAGTCGCCAGAGCCAACAAAAAAAGGATCTGGAGTATTCCTACTCTGGTGGCTCAGGTTTATTTTAGCCTTCGATTGTATCTCATCATCGTTCCGGATGGAGAGAAACCCGCCAATTATATTCGTGGGAAGTATGTCAAAATAAAGTTGTTTCTAAAGAAACGCAACCGCTTACTTCACCAGTAAAACCAAGAGTTATCTGCAACAGGAGAAGCCGAATATGCTACACCGCAAGATTTATCAACTCTGCTGCGATGGTCGTGAGGTCTGCGTTTTCTTGCGGGATCAGCAACGTTGGATTGAACGCGCCCGCATTGTTGATATCGAGGGAGATTTAGTCACAATTCGTTATGAAACAGACGAAGAGGATGAGATCAGTTCTTGGGAAGAAATGGTCCGCTTGGAAAGCATAGGCTCTGTGAGTCACAAGCTAGCTTCTGTTTTCCGAGGTAATGTTGATCCGATAGTCTCTGATGATTGTCCGGAGGCTGAACAAATTCACCCCCGCTCCCAAGACTTAAATCAGGACTAGATTGTTAATTGTTAATGCACAACTGTTAAGGGAAAATTGATAACTCACAACTAGCTAGCAATTTTCCCTTAACTATTCGTTACTCAAGGGGTTCTATCCGTTCAAAAACTGGACAGTACCCCTCCAGTGTTACTTTAAAACCATAGAGAGCTGAGGCTGGATTCCAGCAGCGCTGCCCTCTTTGGTACAGACAATTACCACAACACTCGATATTAATTGGTATCTTGGCTCTGCCCCCTTGTTTGAGTAGTTCTCGTTGTGACAATCCCCGCAAGACCAGTTCTTCTCCTTGCCAGCGGGCTTCTACTAAACCAGTATCAGCGAAATTTTGCCAACGAGGATCCGTTGTGATCGCTCTTGAAAGAGTGATATAGACAAGTGTATCTAATTCATGCAACTCTCCTTCATAGTTTGTTTCCGTTGGTAGAGCTGGTCTGATAAAGGTATCACCAATGGGAAGTTCTACCAGTGTTCCTGCTGCTGGCGTATGGAGGTGATATCGATTTTGTAACTCTTCCAAACCAGCAAGATCAGCTAGGTAGGTAGGAGAACCGTGAACAAAAATCACATGTTGAGGTCGAAGATTATGAATCAACTGGGTGGTGCCCAGACAATCCCCATGTTGAGCCAGCAGATAAGTTTCAACCTTAAGACATCCGTACTCATCGATTGGATCCAAAGATTTAAGATGTTCCGGTTGTAGGACAACCCAAGAACAGTTCTCTTGCTGCCAGTACTCCCTCCAATCCATGTTTAAGTCAGTGAGGATAATACAGGGAGATTTACCGATAGCATCTCGCTGCTGGGGATCTAACCGCCGCACCCGAGGACGTACCCGCTCATCCCAAAACAAGGCTTGATGTCGGGCAAAATTTTGTACTGAGCTGGGAAAGTGAGACAGCAGTTCTAAGTAAGCATTACAACCAGCAGCCACGTTTCCATTGACCCAAATATCAAGGTCGCGTCCTGTAAAGTTGTGATGAGAGCGCAGGAGCATCAGGATTTCTTGACCTAGGCCTAAGGTAGGCACTGGCAACACAACTGAGTTATTGGTAGCAATGGCCTGCTCAATACGCTCTACTAGTTGATTTTCTTGTTGCCGCCGATGGGGATGTCGAGCAGTGCCATAACTGCCTTCTACAATTACCACATCCGGCTGTGTCCCCCTGAGGGATTCAAGGGATAATCCCTCCACCAGCCGTGAGTTAGACAGGAAAAAGTCACCGGTGTAAAGCAGTCGGTAAGTTCTATGGCGAGTGGTGTAAGTGAGTAAAAATGCTGCGGCTCCTGGCAAGTGTCCAGCTGGGAACAATTGAGCAGTCAGTCCCTCACAGAATTCTACAGGGGTAGCCCACGGGAGAGCTTGACAAAATGGGAGAATATCCTCAGGAGGCAGTTCCGGCCAGTTGAGTAGTAATAGTTGAGTCGTTACCTCACTGGCGTAGATTGGTAATTGTGGAAAAGTTTGGTGAAGAGCCAGCAATCCCTGACTATGGTCTGAGTGAGCGTGGCTACACAGGACTAAATCTGCTGGTGCTATCCCATCGATTTGTAGGGGCGAAATGTCTTCTAATCCACAATCAAGGAGAATGCGGTGTGGCCCCATCTGCACCAACAAACAAACCCCTTCTGCACCATGACCAACACCGTAAGGAAAGCAGGTTAATCGGTCATCCTGATCAGAGGATGCTACTGGGTGTTGATTGCTCATGAGCTTCAACTTAAGTTTTAGCTAATCCGGCTCAGTTAACCCACGTCTTACTAATCAGGGAAGGGTGAATGATTAAGCCTTGGAAGAGGCAGACAGAATCTGCGATCGCCAACAGAAAATAAGGTGGAACTATTTTTACTAAGGCTGCATCTTCCTTGAACGGAAAATTAAACAGATTCTTCCCCAGTCAAAACAAACGTGGTAGAGTTGTCACTCCGTACCAATTTAGAGGGGTTTGTATGCTCGATATACCCTATAGGTCACTCTGGAGTTTACAAGAACCCCAAACCCTAACCCCTAGGGTGGGTTTTGGGAGTTCTCACCTAGTTTCCCTCCTTTCGAGGTCAGAGTCAAGAGGGTATAAGGACTGGAACATGACCACAGTAGGGAGTTAACTAGGAAGGGACGGGTGAAATCCCTCTAACCTCTAACTCTAAGTGACGATTTCAATTTTTTGACACTACCTATGCCTAAAAGGAAGGGGCTTGGGAAAACCCCAGTCAGCCCCCTTACACTCCCCGCTCTTCCTTCAGCTTCTAGCCTTTGGTGGTTCCCTGAGGGCAATCTTGGGTGACCATGAGCGGGTATTTTTAACAGAACCGCTGGATTATGTGGAATTGGTAGCAGCGATGCAACGGTGTTATTTAGTGATGACTGATTCTGGGGGATTGCAGGAGGAAGCACCGAGTTTGGGTAAACCAGTGCTGGTATTGCGTAAGACCACGGAACGACCGGAAGCGATCGCAGCTGGGACTGGTAAGTTGGTAGGAACCGACCCAGAGCAGATGGTGAGGGCGGCAAGTTTGTTATTGAGTGATTCAGTAGCTTATCAGGGCATGGCAAATGCCATTAATCCCTTTGGGGATGGTCGTGCGGCGGAGCGTATCGTGAAGATTGTGGAGGATTACTTTGCTTGTAATCCCCCAATCCGACTTATTGGGCAATAACCGGTTTGTCTGCATCTTAGCTTCCCGGTTAGCCGAATTTTAGATAGGTTTCCCTGTCAGAATCACTATTCAAGTGAGTCTATTAAGGACAGCGGAACATCAGAATTTTTTTTGCCCCCTAGGGCAAAGTAATAGAGCTTTTCACCTTCGAGGGAGAACCGATGGCGATACCTTTTCAGATGATAGAGATCCAAAAATTCCGAGAAGATCAGTTTCCGAATGAGCTGTGAAAATCCAGAATTATCACTTGAATCAAGGAAGGTTTCTTTGATATTAAAGGCAACCCAGGCATTTTCGCTGATTACATTGAAGGCTTCCAAGAAAGCCTTTGCTGGTATGTCACCGAACCCAAGTGCTGCTACTGAAACCAGGCAGTTAGGTGACCAAGAATTGAGTTCATCACGATCTTTATCACTGAGATTGCAGAAATCCATCACATAGAATTCATCGTAGATTCCGGGACGATCTCGCTCAGTGGCAGCCTGGGCTTCGGGAATAATATCAACTCCGATGAGCCGTGAGACTCCGTGTTGTTTCAGCTTTTCACCAACTATCCCGTTTCCTGCCCCAAGATCAATTACCCGAAGCTCGTTGAGGCTCTGGTCCCCTTGAGAGACGGTAGACTCCAGGATATCCACTACAATTGACGGAGACTGGCACTTCAGACGCTCATATACAACCTGCTCGTATAATTCAGGAACTGCGAAGATCCGGTCATAGTCATGTAGACGGATCTTCTCCCTGGATTCTCCATTAACAAGGTAAAAATAGACCTGATCTTGGCCAAGCTCTCGAACATTTGTAGGTGGAAATTGGATTTTATGTTTCTTCATCACTTTCAAAATTCCTTTGAGTTTGAACCCAGATAAAAACTAATTGTGAACGGTACAGGATCCTAACAGCCAATGTCAGGGGCGCAAGACCAACTCAAGGCTTACGCAAAGACTCTAGATATAGAGTTTAGTTAACTTGCTTGTACGGACTTACTATGCCAAAATGCTACTTAAAACAAATCCCAAGATAGTTATACCTAGATTTTAAACTTCCCCATGCTAAATAATAGGAAGGTTAATAGGGTGAGACCCCACATTTTCCAAGGGAGCACACACAAAAAGATTGTCCAAAATTGCCTAACAATAGTTTTGAACATCCTAGGTAGGAAGGAATTTAACCTAATAGGTGGTAAGCAAGAGCCCCTATTACTAATTACGTCAATTCATCCCTTCCAACAAAGTTTGTACCTTACCATCTGGGTGTAGCAGCACCCGAATTTTTGGTATACCTTCCCCTTCTAAAGGGGACACAAAAGTTTCACCGAGCAGAGGTATGGGGGCGTTATCTATATAGGTTTTGGCTGCTTGCCCAAGGGGTATTATACGTCGGATTGTACCATTATTATTTAACCACAAACTATAGTTCAAGGTTTTCTGTAGCCCTTCGGGAGGTTGCCAGCGCTCCTGGAAATATCGTCTAGCTTCTGCTACCTGAGAAATCTTATCAAACAGGGTATTTTGAGATATTTGATTCGCAACAGTAGGCTTGGATGAGTTTAAAGAATCAGAAACAGGGCTATTCGGGAGATTCAGTCCAGGCACAGCTTGATCGATAACAGGGCTATTCGGGAGATTCAGTCCAGGCACAGCTTGATCGATAATTCTAGAGGTAGAAGGACCTCTAGAGAGAGTGGAAACATTCTGTTGAGGAGCAGGGATGGCTTGAACCGCCACATTAGTAGTAGTAGACCTAGAAGAAGTAGAAGTAGAAGAAATCGAAGCAGTAGAAGTAGAAGAAATCGAAGACTCGGCCTCAGGGATTACCACTGTTTCTGTGGGGATCGATAAACTTTCTCTAGGGGAATCCTGAGTTGCCACCTCAGTAGGAGAGGGCGCTGGTTTAATAACTGGCAATTCTGACACAGTTTGTACTACAGCGATGGGACTAGGTGGAGTTGGTTTGGGTTGGGTATTGGCATCAGCAGCAGGTACATTAGTTTGACTAGCCTCAGAAAGACGTGCCTCACCATTACTAGCCCCAGAAGCAGCAGGACTAACAGCAGAACTAGCTACAGGACTAACAGCAGAACTAGTAGCACTTAGTTGAGGAGAGTCTGGTTTCCTAGCTGGAGGAGGAACAATTGTGAGAATCGGACGTGAATTTGGGGGTGAGGCTATTGGTGGCGGAGTGCGTACTGGAAGAGAGGGTGGCTTAACAGGAGGCGGTGGGGCAGTGCGTACTGGAAGAGAGGGTGGCTTAACAGGAGGCGGTGGGGCAGTGCGTACTGGTGGAGAGGGTGGCTTAACAGGAGGCGGTGGCGGTAACTTGGTTCCTGGGGATAAACGTGGTGGCACTGACGGAGTTGGGATGGGAGTGCTCGGTGCTGGGGGAACCTGGGAGATAGCTCGCTTTTTACCAATTTTGCTGGAGTCTAATGGTGTTGTTTGTGATTCTGCTGTTGTTAGTGTTTTTGCTTGCTCAACAGGCTGAGGTTTATCAAGCAACTTAATCACTGCTGCTGTTACACCCACTGCCAACAGCATCGATGCTGCTGTACGCATCCAACCCGATGATTCGGGTTTCCAACTGGGCTGATTGAGTTTTGGTAGGGATACTACTTCAGCGGCATATTCATCCAAAGCGGTAGCTAGATCAAACAGCTGTGTAGCACTTAAATCAACCACTGACCCAGATTCTTCATTAGCCAGCTTACCCAGAAACAGGCTATGGCTCAGTAACCCTTTCGATTGCAGATGGATTTGCTGAGTTGCAACTGTTGTGGCATTTTCTTCCTGAGGGGTTGGAAGAGTTAGCACAGTTAAGGGAGCAACCTCAGCCGATCGCGTAGCGTGGCCTACGGCCTTAGAGTTACCAGAGGCAACCAGTTGGTTTGGGGACGGCTCAAGGAAGTGCTGAACATAGCCATCTACCGCTTCATACAACACATCTAAATCTTCTGCGTTGCCTCGTAAGGTTACCTGTTGTTCTTCTGGCTTGCGGGGGTCATCAAAACGCAACTCAAACCGCAACTTCTTCACCACAGATTGTCCCACCCAGCGAGATAAGGGTGAGCGGTTTGCCCAAATTGATAGGGTACAGGTAGGAGGAGTGTAACGTCGCAGGACTATGTTGGTCATTGGTGATTATTTATTAGTCATTTGTTAATTGTTAATTGTTAATTGTTAATTGTTGATTGTTGATTTCTATAGCATTTCCAAAGAAATCATAAAACCCAATACTGATTTATCATAACACCAAAAAATCCTCGTTCACTGCACCCCTTATTAAGGGCAGTAGGGGGGATTACTGTTCCGTTCTTTAATCAATTAACTTTTCCCATCTCAACTGACAATGCTATAGCTGTTCTCATTACTATGAGGTACACAGTATTTTTAACTATTCCAAAATTTTATAATTCCTAATCCTTCACTACCCATAATTTTGTACCTCATTAATTTAATAAATAGTATAGATTTTAATCTATACAATCCTTAAGATACTTTACCTAATAGGGCTAACCATAAACGTTGATGACCTTTAGAACCACTATAGAATAGTAAATTGATTAATAGTTTAAGAGCCAGTTGCTTTAGACTATCAGTTGATACCTTTTCTTCTTGGGTCATCCGTTCTCGGTAAGTGTTGTTAAAGTTATCTAAATAATCTCCCAATAAAGCAGCACGATGAGGTTCACTGTTTTGTTGTGTCATTTGTTCGAGTAAAGCCACCGCACGACGGATTAATTCTTGATGGTTTTTAGCCAAGTGACAGATGATTAAAACTAGCGATCGCGCTTCCTCCACATCCAGCTTTTTCCGACCTCCTGAACTTTTGCGCAGAGGATTAGACTGACGCAGACGCCACAATGCTACTCGGTCTGTGATCATTGAGTCTAAATTTAATTCAGCAGCAGCTTGCAGCATCTCCTCTGAACCAATACCTGCTAGAGCTTCTAGGCTAAGCAAGACTAAATCTAGCTGGGTTTTGATATTATCGAGATCGATTGAGTCTGCGGCTTGACTCAGAGGCAAATCCTCCCAAGCAGGAGGTGATTTTGGCGTCTTGACAGTGGAAACCATAATTTTATTTTAGTGAAGCAAATCCGGTTTACCCGTCGCTGTTACAGGTTTGGAAACAGGACTACCAAAGATTAAGGTATGTTTCCTGCTGGTAAAGCTTTGGTTGGAGGTTATCTGGTTGAATGTTGAAGGTTAGTAAGGTTATCTGGTTGAACGCGCACGCGTGGCCTTTTGGCCAAGGTTGAATGTTTAAGGTTGTCTAGTTAAATGTTGAAGGTTATCTGGTTGAACGCGCACGCGTGGCCTTTTGGCCAAGGTTGAATGTTGAATGTTGAATGTTGAATGTTGAATGTTGAATGTTGTCTGGTTGAACGCGCACGCGTGGCCTTTTGGCCAAGGTTCAAAAATGCATTGTAACCTGCTAACCTGCTAACCTGCTAACCTACTAACCTGCTAACCTGCTAACCTACTAACCTGCTAACCTGCTAACCTGCTAACCTGTTAACCCGCTAACCTGTGACCTTATTTAAGGTAAGCAACGGTAACACCAGTCCCACCCTCAGATTGTTCGGCTAGCTTAAAACGCTCCACGAGAGGGTGCTGTTCCAAGAAAGCGTGGACACCTTGTCTTAATCGACCAGTTCCTTTGCCATGAATAATCCAGAGTACTCCAAAGTCTATCGCTTTAGATATTGCTTGGTCGATGTCAATCTCTGCATTAGCTACCCGACTTCCTCGAATATCAATGGTATTTTTCGAGGTGCGCACAGCCGTAGCTGGCCGCGAGACTGGGGTTGGGGCTGGAGCTGGTTTTGATGTAGTTTTTAGCACATTTTCGGGCTTTTGTCCATCCAAGGATTCCACATCTGTTAGAGCAACGGTCATTTTCATTAAGCCAAAGCGTACCGTTAGCTCCCCATTATCTGCAGCACTGAGGATCTCGGCTGTCTGATTCAATCGGGGAATGCGAATGCGATCGCCTACTTTGGGACGGAATCCTGGTTTTGGTTTAGGAGGCGGTGCGGCTGGGATTTGACGCTGGGCAATTTCCTTAAGAGCGTTTGTGGCTTTTTGGGCATTTTGAGCAGTTTGGGAGCCTTGCTGCAACTGGCGAATCACTTGGGCAATTTCTTTCTTAGCTTGTGCGATCGCATCTTGCACAGACCGTTCCTGAGAAAGCTTCAATTCCCGTTCCCGCTCCTGCAAAAGTTTTGCCCGTTCAGATAGTTTTTGATGGAGAGATTCAGCTTGTTGCAGTAACTGATTAGCTTCTTGGGCTTTAGTTTCCTGAGTGCGCCGTTGAGCTTCTAAACCGGCAATTACCTCATTCACATCTTCCGAAGCTCCCCCCAAAAGGGTTTGAGCCTGATCCACCACCGATGGGTTTAACCCTAAGCGCCTAGCAATACTCAAAGCATTGGAGCGACCAGGAATACCCCACAATAGACGGTAAGTGGGTGACAGGGTTTGGTCATCAAACTCCACCGAGGCATTCTCAAACCGCTCGTCTTGATATTTTAGTGCTTTGAGTTCCCCATAATGGGTAGTCGCAATGGTTAATTGTGTTGTGTTTGCCAGGTATTTCAGTAATGCGATCGCTAATGCACTACCTTCTGCCGGGTCAGTCCCTGCTCCTACTTCATCTAATAGCACGAGTGACGCACGAGGAGTTGAAGGTTGTTTAAGGTTGGCCGGTTGTTCGCGTAGCGTGGCCGTTCGCGCAGCGTGGCCTACGGCCTTAAGGCCAAGGTTATCTGGTTGAAGGTTATCTGGTTGAAGGTTATCTGGTTGAAGGTTATCTGGTTGAAGGTTATCTGGTTGAAGGTTATCTGGTTGAAGGTTATCTGGTTGAAGGTTATCTGGTTGAAGGTTATCTGGTTGTTCGCGAAGGACTTTCAACCTACCAACCTGAAACTCTTGAGAACCTCCAACTTTCAACCTGTCAACCTGTAACTCTTCTTTTCGGGTAGTTATCGCCTCAATAATCCGACTAATTCGGCGAATGTGACCCGAGAAAGTGGATAAACTCTGTTCTATAGACTGCTCATCTCCAATATCTGCCAGAATTTGGTCAAACCAAGGCAGTTCTACTGGTTCCCTTGCTGGCACAAATAAACCCGCTTTTGCCATCAGTGCCGCTAAACCAAAGGTTTTCAACGTAACAGTTTTACCGCCAGTATTCGGACCGGTAATAGCAACTACCCGAATGTAGGACTGAATCTGGACATCAATCGGAACCACTGATGTTCCTTGTTCATGTTTTTGCTGCCACACCAGTAGGGGATGGCGCAGTTGCCGCAGAGTAATGCTTTCATTCTGATTGCGGTCAATAAATCTGGGGGGATTGGCTTCTAACCACAGACTATACCTTGCCTTAGCGGTAGCTAAATCTAGGGTAGTTGCTACAACCAGCAACCGTTCTAAGTCTGGCTTAACTGCTGCTACTTGTTCAGTCAAGGCACGACGTACTGCTTCCGATTCCACTTGTTCTTGCCGCCGCCGGGTTCGCAGTTGATTGCCTAAGCTAACAATAGCCTTCGGTTCCACGTATAGGGTGGCACCGGTACTAGAGGTATCGTGAACAATACCAGGAATAGAATCTTTCTGGGGAGCTTTAACCGGGAGTACAAACCGATCACCCCGTTGAGTAATTAACTGTTGCTGTAATGCCCCCCCTTTACGCTGGACAATCCCCTGGAGGATTTCATAAATTCGGTCTCGTAATGATTTCATCTGAGTCCGAATCCCTGCCAGCTTCGGGGTTGCCCGGTCAGCTACATCCCCCCGGTCATCGATACAACGGTGAATTTCTTGTTCAAGTTCTGGGTAGGTGCGGCTGTCAGCCACCAGTTCCTTGAGAATTGGTACATCTTCTTGGTCTTCAATAAACCGCCGTAGACGCCTCACACCAGCTAAGGTTGTTGCGATCGCTAATAGTTCCTCACCAGACAAAATGCCTTGGAGCTCTGCTCTATCAAGAGATTCACCAATATCTTGAATGCCGTCAAAGGTTAGTCCTGTGTCTAAACTCGTTTCCAGTTGGTAGGCTTCTTTGGTTTGGGCTAGCAGGTCTAGGCTTTCCCGTTGAGTTGCTGGGGGTTGGAGATAACGAGCCGCAAAGGCTCCCAGCTTAGTAGCCGCAAACGTTGCCAGGTGTTGGCACAGGCGGGACCATTCCAGTAGTTCTAAGGTTTCAGATTGAATCAAGGCTCAGAGACAAACGCATACCTCAATTGTATTATCCTATAATTCGGTTAGTAGTGGGAAAGTTTTGCTAGATCAAATTACCAATTACCAATTAAATAAGTATTGAGCAGTCAGCGATTAGCGCTGATAGCTGATAGCTGATAGCTGTTCGCGTAGCGTGGCCAAAGGCCTTTAGCTGATAGCTGATAGCTGTTCGCGTAGCGCTAATCGCTGATAACTGTTCGCGTAGCGTGCGCGTAGCGCATTAGCTGATAACTGATAGCTGATAGCTGATAGCTGATAGCTGTTCGCGTAGCGTGCGCGTAGCGCTTTAGCTGACTTAATTACTAATTGCCATCTGAAAAAGACACAAAAACCCCAAATTGGGATATGCTGGAATAAGTTGATGTATGCCCTACCAGATTTATCCTAAATTCTCCTTCTTCAGATGGTTTAATCGTATGGTAGGGCTTCCCTAAGGTTTTTAGCTCCAGTAAGAGTACTGTAACTTACGTACTAAGCCCTGAGTGGAGCAATTGATTTTATCCACTTCATCCGATTATCTCATCATTTCAGCATTATCAAAAACTACTTGTGGGATAACGATCTGCTGGTGTTATCCGGTAACGTAGGAGTAGGTTTGTACGGCAGAGGAATATACTGTACCGATGGACGTCCACCTTGAGGTTGGGGGTACAAATCCATTAGTTTATAAATAGCTTTAGGTAGACCAACCGTGACAGGTAGACCTAGTTCAGAGGCTTCCTCGACAGTAATCGGACAGTCATGGGTAATTTGACCAGTGGTAAGAAAGTCAATAATTCTATCGATGTGTTCTGGGTCAATCTTCTGCTTAGGAATATCGTCTAGCAGTAGCGTTCGCACGAAACGTTGCACCTGCTTCATGGCTTTGGCTGCCAAATCGGCCATCATCAAGGTTTGATCCTCAATACTCTCAAGGGGCTTTTGCTCCACAACTCTGAGAATGCTAGCAGCAGCAGTATTCCCTAATTGAGGGTCAACTGGTCCAAGGACAGCATTGGCATCCATCACAATTTCATCAGAGGCTAGGGCTAACATGGTACCACCACTCATGGCATAGTGAGGTACAAAGACAGTAACTTTAGAAGGATGACGAATTAAAGCTCTAGCAATTTGTTCTGTAGCCAGCACCAATCCCCCAGGAGTATGTAAAATGAGATCAATAGGTACATCTGGTGGAGTTAGACGGATTGCCCTGAGTACTTGTTCAGAATCTTCAATAGATATGTAGCGGGACACAGGGATGCCAAACAAGCTAATAGACTCTTGTCGGTGAATCAGTAAAATTAACCGACTTTTGCGGTTCTCCTCAAATTCTTGCAAAGCTCTAAAACGTCTATATTGCATCTGGCGACGTTGCCACAAGGGCTGCAACGAGGAGATGATTAGAAAAATCCAGAACAGATCAAAAAAGTTAAAGCTAAAGTTCATCGCTTACGTAGAGGTATCTAGTAGTTGTACCCTTTAGTTTTCCCGTTCGAAGGGATGCTTTATTGCTAATTTTTAGTTTTTTTGGCTTAGTTTTGTGGGCTGATGCCTTGCTAGAGAAAGCCAGACTGTTTTTAAGTCTTCAGGAAGTCCTGATAATAGTGTGTCCTATCACCTGTAGTTTAAGCAACGCCAAAACTCCTGTAAGTTAACTTAAGTGAAGTTTTGTTACAAAAAGCCAAGCTTAGTCATAAAAGTTAAGGGTTAACCCTGATTAGTATTTAGTGACTCAATCGAGAGTATATGCCCTTACTAATCAGTTTGGTGATTGCTGCAGTAGCTACTTACCTTTCTGTTAACACTACAGAAGAAATATTGAAAGTGGCATCATTATTAGTTGTGATAATTTGCCTGTTCCTAAGCTTTGTTTTTGCCCCACTACTAATTAAAGTGTTGATTCTCGGAATTTTCCTAGTAATTCCGAAAATCCCCAGGAAATCTTAAGTCTTGTGGCTGAATGCTTAAACCCACATTCCCTAGGTTGGAGAGGAGATTATAAAAACCCCTACAATAACTCGTAGGGGTTTGTGAATGATTTCTATTGATTTATTGGTTGTTACTAGATTGCTGAATCAGGTCATCTAAAATAGTTCCGATTCGCGCGCTTAGCAGCACTAGTAGTACCTTGATACTCAGTTAGTTTTGATTTGGTCTAGATCCCAAAAAATCTCAGTTACCCACTAATAGTCAAAATTTTCACCGGGCAAAGCAGGAGTGCTTGTTGGAGGTCGCCGAAACTGGGTTGCCTGTTCGTAAGCATAAGCGAATCCCAGTAAGGTAGGCTCACTGTAAGGCTTACCAAAGAAAGTCAGTCCTAGGGGTAATCCCTGCTCAGTAAAGCCCATTGCCACAGAAATGCCGGGAAAACCAGAAACATTGGCTAAGTACCCTGGTATGTAGGGGTCACTTGAAGCACATTGATAGGTTGGATCCTCGACATTATAGAGCGGACCGGCAGGACAAGTCATGGTGGGCCAAATAATCGCGTCGAGATTTTGGGCAGTCATAATCGATAAAATCTCCTGGCGAACCCTAGGAAACTCGAAATGGAGAATATAAAGATATTCGGGATCAGCCAGTTCTGGATGCTTTAGAGATTCTTCAAACCCTCCGACGCGACCGGGATTGAGAGCCTGTTCTGAATTTACTAATGGGTTAGATAAGCTCATCGAATACATTTCCCTTAGGGTGTCAGGGAATGGAAGCTGGAGGTTTTTGAGGTAACTATCGATCTGGGGTTCAAACTCAGCCTCTGTTACCGGTGCCATGAAAGGCCAGAGGTTTTCCAATTTGGGAGAGAAATCCACCGACTCAACTGTTGCACCTAATTCCCTCAGCTTAGCAACTGCTGCATCAGTTGCAGCATCTACCTCAGGGTTCCCACCCCGAAAATCAATCGCCACCCCAATTCTTGCCCCTTTTAGGGCTTGTTTATTGAGAAACTGGGTGTAGTCCTTATATGTTTTCCCTTCACTGTCCAGGGTACGGTAATCATTGGGATCAACCCCTGCCATTACACCCAAAGCGATCGCTGCATCTGTCACGGTTCGAGCTATAGGGCCCGCACTATCAAAGGAGAGGGTTAGGGGGATAATACCATCTCGACTAACCAATCCCTGAGTGGGTTTGATACCGACAAGACCTGCTACTGCTGCAGGGCCACGAATTGAGCCTGAAGTATCGCTTCCGGTGGCTAAAACAGCAAAATTTGCCGCAATTACAGCCCCACTGCCTCCACTCGAACCCGAAGGATCACGAGTTAATTTGTAGGGATTGCGTGTCAGTCCCCCAAGGGAACTGTAACCTAGCCTACCATAGGATTCAGCAAATTCACTCATGTTTGCTTTACCAAGAATAATGGCTCCTGCCTCTCGCAACTTCTTAACAGTAAAAGCATCATCGGGGGGTAAGGAACCTTCCAGCAGCACCGATCCTCCTGTTGTGGGTAAATCGGTAGTGTCATAGTTATCTTTCAGAATGATGGGGATGCCATGTAAAGGACTTCGTGGTCCTTTCTGCTGGCGTTCTTGGTCTAACGCCCTTGCTTCTTTAAGGGCATTGTTATTGATAGAAATTAGCCCATTAATTTTCGGCCCCTGATCGTCATAGGCTTCAATACGATTGAGATAAAGTTGCACTAATTGTTCAGAAGTGAGTGCATTCTTCTCAAAAGCACGGGTTATCTCTGCGATTGTTGCTTCCCTGAGACGAAAGGTCTCAGCGACTGCCTCTGAGGGAAAAGTACTCAGACCTAACATGAAAAGATAAGTCAGCCCTTGTTTAGCTATTTGCCACCAGGTCAGTTTTTGTTTCATATATAAATTGAAATTGCCGCATCAAGAATATTACTGATTGAACTAAGAGGATATTTGAAAAGTGATCAGAGGTCAAATTTTATGCCAAGCGGCGATCCATGATCCGTATCATAGCCAGATAAATGAATGTCTCTGATGTTTGAGCCAATAACTCATAAGTCTGTGACCATATCGAAAGCATCCCATCAGCCAACCAAAAGTGCGCTCCACTACCCAACGCTTTTTAAGCAGTACGAAGCCTTTGGTCTGTTGGGGTAGGAGTAAGAATTGTACCATCCAACCGCACAAATCCATGACCCACATGATGAAAGGCTCACAACTATTGCCTCCATCAACCCAAATCAGATACAACCGCGAGACCGCTTTGCCGATCTGTTTGACCTTGTCGAGCACTCGTTTACCTCAAATTGTTCCGTCCTATAGCAGTCGAAGCAAATAATAGGACATACTAGTCATCAAGTCAATTTTTGTTAATTAATTAATAAAAATCCAGTTTCTTACAGTTACGATTTAAGAACAAAAGTCATGAGTGCTATTGACGATGGCATGGGAAAAACTCAAGCTAGTCGTCTCTTGAAAATTATCCGAAATACAATTATCTGCTTAAAAAAGAGAAAGTAAACAGCCAATTATAGGCAAAAAGAGAGTTATAAAAATATATAAAAACCGAAATTTAGGGGTTTTTTATATATTAATATTTTTAAGGGTAATTAACTCAAAATAAAATGGCAAAAAAGTGGCAAAAATAAATTATTAATATCACTATAAATAAAGCTTGATTAAATAGTTGTTTACGAAAAAAACTTACGGCTATCGAGAAAATAATGAATAAAAAAGGCAAGATTTTCTAGATAAAATTTCTAAAGGGTCGCATCTAAGCGGTCTTGGGGTTTTCCGCCATGAGCGACTGCCGTGGTCTTGAACGTGATAGGTGATTTCGTTGAGTTAGCTTCGAGCTTTGGGCTTGCCCCGTTTGTGATCATGGGGTTTCGACACCACAGTGCAGGTCTCCAGTCGATGCCAGGGTAAGCGCTGTTCAAATTGATCCTCTGCAGCCCATGCATCTGGCTCACAGGTAAACTCTTGCACGCTCAATTTCTGTAGTTTGGTTTGCCAGTGGGGTGTTGCAATGGCTAAGTTTCTTCTGCAGTTGCTTGAGGTCAGACTCCTTGCGCTTCTGAGTTTCTACCACAAACCAGTGTTGTTGCACTTCTGGGTATTTGCTAGATATTCTCGGATCGGCGATAGCCTTCTATTCCTTTCTCAGTTAATTCTGATTGTGAGACTTTAAAGTGCGGAATATCGGCTAATGGTTAATCTTTCAAGAACATTAAAAATACTTACATTTTCCCGATTTCCAAGAAACCAGTCGTTAGGCTGGATATATAGAGCAACAATTCATTCAAAAAACGCGATCGCATACACCCATGCTATTTGACCTAGCCAACCTCCCCTACTGGATCTTTTTGGGTATGGGAGTTCTACTGTTTCTGTTAGTAATTGTTTCCGGTGGCGGAGACGATGACATGGATATAGATGCAGATGTAGATCTGGATGTAGATCTGGATGTAGATGTAGATATCGGTACTGATACAGATACTGATGCCGATGGTGAAGGTGGTATTGAGATTCTAGGATGGCTAGGTATCGGTAAAGCCCCCCTAATTTTACTCTTGGCAACAGACTGTAGCCTTTTGGGACTTTTCGGCTGGATGTTCAATGTCATGATTGGTGGTCTTACTGGCAGTATTCCCACGGGGTTTTTAGCTGGGGTGGTATCAGTAATGTCATTGTTCTTGACCCTAGTTACCGGAGGATTCATCTCTCGACCAATAGGAAAAATTTTCGCCTCCTTTGGAGAAGATACCAGTAGCGATCGCTTTATTGGCTGTCACGGTACAGTTTCTTCTGCCACCATTCCCAAGGAAAACCAAGGCAAAATCGGTCAAGTCGATGTTCTAGATCCAGCTCGTAATTTAGTTACAGTCAATGCCACCTTACCAAATTGGGCAACAGTTACTCCTAAACGGGGGAACCAAGTATTAGTGATTGACCGACACCATCATAACTATCTCGTAGTGGTTAAAGATAGTGCTGATCAGCAAGCCTGGTTAGACAATGCCCATTAGTTACCAAGGGTGTACAACCTGCTGTGATGTATATCAGTTGCTCAAGATTATCAAAATTTTTTTCATCTTCCCTGATTAGTATATATAGCTCCATTTATCTTAAATCTATTTTAGCCATGTCAAACTCATCGATGAATACAACAGTGCAAAATGTTCCGGTACAGTCATCTATAGCCCAGCTTCCTCCTGGAATTCTATTTTTCCCTGGTGTGATTGGAGGTCTGATTGTATTATTGCTATTAAGCATCTGGGCTTACACCAGAGTTTATGTCATCACCCCCAACAACGAAGCATTTTTGCGGACAGGTGGTGTCTTTGTCAAAAAGAAAACGGTTATTCTCAGTGGCGGGTGTGTGGTTTTGCCAGGATTTCATGAACTTACCCGTATCCCACTCAGAGAAATTTCTATTGATGTTGAGCGGACAGGTAACCTAGCAGTTCGGACCCAAGACTACCTGCGGGCTAATATGCGGGTAACCTTTTATGTCTGTATCAATGCCAATGAAGAAGATGTGATTACTGCTGCCCAACGACTGTCTCGTGAAGGTAAAATTTCCCCCGAAGATATTAAAGAAGCTATCGAAAAACGGGCGGATGATGCTATTAGAGCAGCAGCCAAGAAAAAGAATTTGGCAGAAATTGATTCCGATAAATTAGGATTTGCTGATGAAGTGTTGAATTTGATTCAGCAAGACTTAAGAAAAGTCGGATTAACCCTCAATAATATCGCGATTTCTGAAATAGAAGAGAGTGATACCTACGATACGAATAACTTCTTTGATGCCCAAGGAGTACGTCTGCGCACGGAAACCATTCAACAATCAATTCAGCAAAAAACTGAAGTTGAGTTAAATACCAAAGTTGCCATTGAAGAGAAAGAACTAAACGCTGAAAAGCAATCCCTACGCATTGCCCAAGAACAAGAAGAAGCGAAACTGGCACAAAAGCTTGAGGTTGAAGCCCTAAAAGCCCAGCGTGAGCGGGAAATAGAAGAAGCTAAAGCCACAGAAGCAGCCACAATTCAGCGGACTAAAATTTTACAGAATAAGTCTGTAGAAGAGGAAGAAATTCGTAAACTACTGGCCTTGCAGCAAAGCCAAATTGAAGCAGATATCACCCTAGAAGAACGGAATAAAGCCCTTAAGGTAGCACAAACCCTGCAAAAACAAGAAGCGGAATTGGCAGAAATTAATCGTCAGAAAACCTTAGAAGAGGAAAAGATTCAACAACAGCTGGCAGTTCAAGCTAAGAAAATTCAGGCAGATATTGAATTAGAAGAACGGAATAAAACCCTCAAGGTGGCACAAATCCTGCAAAAACAGGAAGCAGAAGTAGCAGAAGTTACTCGTCAGAAAACCGTCGATGCTGCCTTGCTGAATTCTCAGGTAGAATTGGCAGAAGCAGAACGAGAGTCAAAAATTGCTCAACAAGACGCTGCGATCGCAATTTCCGAAAAAGAACGCGATCGCTTCAATTCCGAAGCCGAACGAGCTCAAGCTGAAGCCGCTGTAGCCACCGCTACGGAAGTAGAAGAAGCCGAACGGCAACAACGCCTTTCTATCATTGCTGCTGAACAAGAAGCCGAACAACGGCGGATTGGTGAGCAAAACGTGATTGAAATCGATGTATTCCGCCGCTCTCGTCAAGCTGAAGCAGCCAGACAAGCAGCAGAACTAGAAGCTGAGTCGATCCGCACCCTAGCAGAGGCAAATCGAGATAAAGCCTTAGCAGAGGCAGAAGGTAAACGATCCCTGATCGAAGCCGAAAATTCCATCAGCGATGCTCAGCTAACTGCTAAAATCATCACTACCATATGGCCAGAGTTAGCCCCTCAACTACCAGAAATTGCCAAAGCCTTGGCTCCCCAGCCAGGAATTTTGGGAGATACTCGGATTTACTCCTTCCCCGGTGTCAATGGCAATAATGGTAACGGAGCTAGCAGTGTAGGTGACATCAACAAACTGCTACTGTCTACCACTGGCTTATCAATGATTAATGGTTTGTTAGAGGAAGGCAAGCTAGGGCCATTGATTAGTCAAATCCGCCAGATGATTACTCACAACAGTAGCACAAACACCAGTAATACAATCAAACCAAAGGATAAGAAAACCCCGACCACGGATATCATCCCATCACAGGCAGCAGCAACCTCAAACCTTACCGAAAAAAACCACCTTACCCACCCAAGCATCAAGAAACCTAAATCAGGGAAAGGCTGAAGTATGAAGGTAAGCATTCAGCGGTCAGTCCTCAGCCGTCAGCTCTTGGCCACGCTACGCGAATAGCTGATAGCTGATAGCTGTTCGCGTAGCGTGGCCAAAGGCCTTTAGCTGAATGCTTACGTATTAAGAATTCATAATTGATACTTCATGCTTCACAATTCATAGTTTCTTTGTATAGTTCGAGCAATCTTCGCTCCAATTTGATAACCTAGCTAAAATAATCTCGGAAGAAAAACAGCGTGGATATTCAAATTGGGCGAGGTAAGATAGCTCGCAGAGCCTACGGCATAGATGAAATTGCACTTGTTCCCGGACAGCGGACACTCGACCCCAGTTTGGCTGATACTCGCTGGCGTATTGGTGGTATTGAACGGGAAATTCCCATTATCGCCAGCGCTATGGATGGGGTGATTGATGTGTCCATGGCAGTCAAGTTGTCCCAAATTGGGGCAATGGGGGTTCTCAACTTAGAAGGGATTCAAACCCGTTATGCTGACCCATCACCGATTCTAGACCGCATTGCCTCGGTGGGAAATTCTGAGTTTGTTCCCCTGATGCAGGAACTTTATAGTTCACCGATTAAGCCAGAATTGATTACCCAGCGAATTCGGGAAATCAAAGACCAAGGTGGTATTGCAGCTGTGAGTCTGACCCCTGCTGGAGCCAGTAAATATAGTCAGGTAGTGGCAGAAGCTGGTGCTGATTTAATGTTTGTTCAAGCAACAGTCGTTTCAACAGCTCACCTGTCACCAGAGTCTATCAATCCCCTGGATTTGGGACAGTTTTGTCAGGATATGCCCATGCCAGTAATTTTGGGGAATTGCGTGACCTACGACGTTGCCCTCAATTTGATGAAAGTTGGGGCAACTGCTGTCTTGGTGGGTATTGGTCCTGGTGCTGCTTGTACCTCTCGGGGTGTCTTGGGTGTAGGTGTACCTCAGGCAACAGCAGTTGCCGATTGCGCTGCTGCCCGTGACGACTACTATCAGGAAACCGGTAACTATGTGCAAGTGATTGCTGATGGCGGTTTAATTACAGGAGGTGACATCTGTAAGTGTATTGCTTGTGGTGCTGATGGGGTGATGATTGGTTCTCCTTTCGCCCGTGCCAAAGAAGCTCCCGGACAAGGATTTCATTGGGGGATGGCAACCCCTTCCAGCGTGCTACCCCGTGGGACACGAATTAAAGTCGGCAGCACTGGCACACTTGAGCAAATTCTGACTGGACCAGCCCAAATGGATGATGGCACCCACAACCTTTTGGGAGCATTGAAAACCAGTATGGGAACCCTCGGAGCAAAAAACCTCAAGGAAATGCAACAAGTGGAAGTAGTGATTGCTCCTTCTCTGCTAACAGAAGGGAAAGTATACCAGAAAGCTCAGCAGTTAGGTATGGGGAAATAATATAGTGTCCAGTTGAATACTTATCATTCTTGGTTGTTCATCAATAATTAATTGAAAAATTGAAACTTGATCATTGACAATTACCAAATATTATGGTAATTGATAAATTTAACAGCTTTTCTACAGGTTTCTAAAGTTAACGAACAACTGTTATCAATAGTTTGAGCGCTGAGTATATATACTTATCGCAACCACTGCCAATCGTCAAAATTTTTCGACTGGCTTGGAAATTGCTGAAAAAAAATAAACGGTGACATACAATGGAAAAAGCGGAGACAAATGTTTCCGTTCACTCCTCACACCACACTCCGCCCGGACAGAGTTCGGGCGGTTCCTTATTTTGATAATTTTGAAGGTTTAAGGTTTAAGGTTCCGTTCGCCTTTGGCCTTAAGGCCAAGGTTGTTTGGTTGTTCACCTTTGGCGTTCGGTTTAGGGTAGGTTGAGAAGATAACCTGTAACCTGTAACCTGTAACCTGTAACCTTCAAGCTGTAACCTGTAACCTGTAACCTTCAAGCTGTAACCTGTAACCTGTAACCTTCAAGCTGTAACCTTCAAGCTGTAACCTTCAAGCTGTAACCTTCAAGCTGTAACCTGTAACCTGCAACA
>NZ_JAAHHS010000109.1 GCF_010692395.1 Moorena sp. SIO3H5 | reverse complement strand
ACTAATTCTCGGTAGACTGGTTCGACGCTTTCTCGAAACCCAAACTGAATATCGCTACTAATCGCGACTAGGTCGCTACGGATAGATTGGAGGGTTTGCACCGATTGAGCATAAGCCGCAATCGCGTTTGTTTTATCCTGTTTTAGATTGAGGATTCTGCCTAGTTGCCATTGCCATTGATAGGCTAAATCCGGAGCCTGGATTTCTTGGGCAATAACTAAGGCTTTTTCGGTTAAGTCTTGGGCTTCATCAACACGTTGATTGTATTCGTATAAAGTTCCCAAGTTACCAATGGCTTCTGCTTCCGCTCGTTTATCTCCTAAATCCCTAGCCAACTGAATAGCATCAGCCAGATAATTAGCCAGGGCTTTCGGAGTTTTTAGTTGTGTATTTTCAGATTTTAACAGGATTTTGGCTAGCTTAATTCTCGCATTTATGGCTCTTTGATTGGGAGATAATGTGGTTAAGCTATAGTCTATCGCTGGCAATAACCCTCTGGCTCGTGACCACTCTTTTGTAGCTATCAATACACTCAGTTGATTTAATTGTCCCTGAATTTTAATATCTGCTAAGGGAGATTCCTTGACAACCCGTTGATAGAAATATATTGCGTCTTCTGTGTCTCCTTTTAATCTAGCAGTATTTCCTAAACTGAGGAGATTTTCAGCAATCAAAGTCTGATTTGGTAAGTTTTCCGCTATGGCTAAACTTTGTTGTAAAATTTCTTGAGAGTCTTGGAATTTTCCCACTCTCCTGAGGACATCACCTAGGTATTGAAGGGCGGTACTTTTGAGAGCGCTATCAGGTTGGTCTTGGATAGTTTCTGTGATTTGAGTTAAGGTTTTAGTGGCTTGATTATACAACCCTAATATTCGTAAGGCTTGGACTTGGTAAATCTGACTTTCCGTTAATCTAGTTAAGTCTCCGATATCTTGGTAGATAGCACTAGTTTGCTGCCAAGTCGATAAGGCTTTTTCCCCTTGACCTAGTGATAAGTATACTTGTCCTTGGACTGACAGAATTTGGGCTTGTAATTGTTGACTTTCCTTGGTTAATGGCAGTTGTGAGAGTTGGGTAAAACTCTGGGATATTGTCTGTTTAGCTTGTGCCCAGTCTCCCAAACGTTGATAAACTAACCCTAGATTTACCAAAGCATTAATCTCACCAATAATGTCTCCACTATCGCTGTAGTTACTAATAATTTGCTCCAACAACGGTATCGCCTTTTTATATTGACCTGTTTCATAGAGTTGTTGGGCTTGTTGGTCTAGGGAATCGGGAATCGGGAGTGGGGAATCGGGAATCGGGAATCGGGAATCGGGTGTGATGACAACAGAATTTGATAAGGCTTCCCCGGATGGTAGGAAGCAGGTTAATGCAATTCCAATTAAAAATGATAGTTTTTTCATATCCCTGTTCCCTGTTCCCTGTTCCCTATTCCCACATGACAATCAAGATGGGGCAATATCTGATCAACAGGAGTACCCCGAAACGGTTGCGCCGTCAGAATAATTGTGCCATCCTTTGCGATTACCCAGCCTTGGGCTTCGATAATTACTTTTTTTTCCTGGGGAGGTTGAGGCCGTGTCACATTAGCTTGCTGCTGTAATCGTTGTCTGTTGCTGGCTAAGCCAGGACGAGAGAGCCAGCCCACGGTTCTGTCAGTATTAATCACTGGATCGTCTGCACTAGCTGGTAAACCCCCTTTGCCGGTAATGAAAAAGGAACTCCCGCCAGCAATCCGATTATTCTCAAAGCCACAAAGGTCATTGGCGAGGATCGCTTCTGCATCTACCGGGCTTCCTGGCAATTCGGTTAATCCTGATGTGGGGTCTACGTCTGGGGTGTTAAGGATTACTTCACCGCTGAATGATGAGCCAAGTTCGGACGTGGCAGTGATGTCATTTTCTGGAGTGAGACTGTCTCGAAACTCTAAACCAAAGATGCCTTGGGCTTTAATCTCAACACTACCTCCTGGGCCTTCTTCAGCATTAGCGGTGATGTCGCTATTTCCCAGACCGACTAAAGTATCAGTATCAATGGTGATATTGCCGCCAGTTGTTGTATTCCTAGCGTCAGTTAGAATCAAGCTTTCGTTGAGGAGTCGGATGTCACGAGCTTCTAGCATAATATTGCTGTTGTCAATATTGCTGTTCTCTCCTGCTGCTGTTTCTGCTGAGATCCTGCCATTGTTGTTAAGGAAGATGGAGTTGGCATTAATATCTACCGTGCCTGCTAAACTGCCCTGTTGAATGCTTCTAGCCCTAACTAGTGCTCCATCAGAGACAATTAACTCCCCAGTGTTAATACTTACATCTCCCCCATTTCCTTTCCCTTCAGTGGAAGCAAACAAGCCGCTGCTAAAACGACCATCGGCTGAGATACCCATGAGTTCAATCCTAGAGGCATTGACACTCAAAGTGCCCCCGTTCCCTTCACGCCTTGTGGTAGCTGACACAACGGCTCCATCAGAGACAATTAACTCCCCAGTAGTAATACTCACATTTCCCCCATTTCCTGTGCCTGTAGTAGCAGAAAACAAGCCGTTGGGAAAGCGAGTATTGGCTATCGTACCCCCGATGAGTTCAATCCTAGAGGAGGCATTGACAATCAAGCTTCCCCCCTTCCCTTTACCGAAAGTGCTAGCTGACACAACGGCTCCATCAGAGACAATTAACTCCCCAGTGGTAATACTTATCTTTCCCGCGTTTCCTGTTGAGCCTGGATTAGTTTGACTAAACAAGCCACCGGGTAACTGACCATCGGGTGTCCTACCCATGACTTTAATACTAGAGGAGGCATCTACACTCAAGGTTCCTCCGTTCCCTTCACCAACAGTGCCAGCTGACACAACGGCTCCATCTTTGACAATTAACTCCCCAGTGGTAATACTTACATCTCCCGCGTTTCCTGTTGCTCCTGCAAGTACTCTGGTTCCCAAAGCGCTCATAGTACCATCAGCCGATACACCACTTACTCGAACAGATTCCGAGGTATCCACTGTCACATCTCCCCCCTGTCCTGAACCCAATACATTCCCAGTTATCCTAGAACCACCCTCAAGACTTAGCTTAGAAGCCTTAACAACTATTCCAGCACCACTGCCACTGCCGTTGGTATTCGCAAATACACCAGAGCGATCGCCTAAACTCACATTACTCCCCTGCAGCTTTATACTCCCACCACCTTCGCCACTGGTATTGACTCCAGCACCCTCGGACAAACTAATATCCTGAAACTCTTGAACTGGTGAATAATCCAACACAAAACTTGTATCGGTTGGGGTCAAGTTCACTACACCATTCGAACCAACACTCCCCAGCTCAATCCGTCCATCCGATGCACCTAGAGCGCCATTAGGAATAGTAACCTCACCACCAATCAGCCCTAAGGTTTGACCATTTGGTACCTCAAGCCCACTAGACTGATTAGTAATACTTCCGGGATTTGAGCCATATTGCAAACCAGATGGTATATTAATAGTTAATAACGGTTTATCATTGGGATTTTTAGTGCTGAATACTGTGCCATCTTCAAACAACACACTATCAGCAGTACTCCCAAAAAAGGAGCCTCCTAGATCTAGTCTGCTATTGGGACCGAAGAAAATACCGTTGGGATTTATCAGAAATAAATTAGCATTGCCCAACACTCCCAGAGTCCCCAAAATATTGGAAACATTAGTTCCCGTTACCCGACTCAGGATGTTCTGAATTCCAGCTGGATTAGCAAAATAAACTCGCCCAAACTCGGCCACATTGAAATCTTGAAAGCTGTGGAATAGATTACTGTCTCTAATCGCCCCACCTTCAATTAAATCTGCTAGGGCACCGTTAATATTGACATTGGGCGTTACTACAGACCTTTCATTTCCCAGGGTATTATCTGGGGTAATTTGTCCTAATGCCGTAGTTGCACCCAGTAGAGAACACAGAACAAAAGGACTTGCTGCCACAAGTTGCTCAATCCGAGATTTCATGTTAATCAATCAAAATGCTCCCGATGTCTGGGATTATTTCATTAACTATGAGTTAAGATTTAATGATTTAAAAAATCTTTAAAAGACTTTACTGGAAATTAATAAAAATATAGCCAATGAAACTCAGAACAGGTAAAAAAACCTGTATCCCTCATAGCGATTAGAATTGCTATATAAGATGATGACAATATTTCCGAGTCCCTACTCCCGAATCCCTATCTCCCAACTCCCACATGACAATCAAGATTGGGCAATATCTGATCAACAGGAGTACCCCTAAACGGATGAGCCGTCAGAATAATGGTGCCATCTTTTGCTATTACCCAGCCTTGGGCTTCGATAATTACTTTTTTTTCTTGGGGAGGCCGTATTACATTAGGTTGCTGCTGTAATCGTTGTCTACTACTGCTGGCTAACCTAGGACGAGAGAGCCAGCCCACTGTTCTGTCAGTATTAATCACTGGATCGTCTGCACTAGCTGGTAAACCCCCTTTTCCGGTAATGAAAAAGGAACTGCCCCCAGCAATCCGATTATTCTCAAAGCCACAAAGGTCATTGGCCAGGATCGCTTCTGCATCTACGGGGCTTGCTGGCAATTCGTTTAAGCCTGAAGTGGGGTCTACTTGGGAAATATTGAGAATTACGTCACCGTTGAAGGATGAGCCAAGAGTGGAGGTGGAAGTGATGTCATTGTCTGGAGTTGGACGATCCCGAAACTCTAAGCCAAAGATGCCTTGGGCATTAATCTCAACACGACCTCCTGAGCCAAATTCAGCATTGGCGGTGATGTCGCTATTTCCGAGACCGACTAGGGTATCAGTATCAATTGTGATATTGCCCCCAGTTCTGGTATTCCTAGCGTCAGTTAGAATCAAGCTTCGGTTGAGGAGTCGGATATCACGAGCTTCTAGCTCAATATTGCCTTGGTCTCCTGCTGTTTCTGCTGTGATCCTGCCACCGTTGTCAAGGAAGATGGAGTTGGCATTAATATCTACCGTGCCTGCTGAACTACCCTGTTCAAAGCTTCTAGCACTAACAACTGCTCCATCAGAGATTATTAACTTGCCAGTGGTAATATTCAAAAACTCTCCGGCATTTCCTGTGGCTTTTCGATTAACTCCAATAAACAAGCCAGTGGGAAACTGATCATCGGGTGTCCTACCAATAAGTTGAATACTAGAAGAGGCATCTACAGTCAAATTGCCCCCATTCCCTTCACCGGAAGTGGCAGCGGAAACTTGTGCCCCATCAGAGACGATTAACTCCCCAGTGTTTATCTTCAACTCTCCCGCTTTTCCTTTCCCTTGAGTTTGGGTAGTCAAGCGGCTGAGAAACTGACCATCGGCTGAGGTACCAATCACTTGAACAGTAGAGTCGGCATCCACAATCAAATTGCCCCCATTCCCTTCACCCAAAGTGGCAGCGGAAACTTCTGCTCCATCAGAGACGATTAACTCCCCAGTGGTAATTTTCAACAACTCTCCGGCATTTCCTGTTCCTTGAGCTTGAGTCAATAAACGGCTGGCAAACCGACCATCGGCTGAGGTACCAATCACTTGAACCTTTGAGTCCGCATCTACAGTCAAATTGCCCCCATTCCCTTCACTAAAAGTACTAGCATTAACTCTTGCTCCATCTTTGACAATTAACTCCCCAGTAGTAATACTGACATCTCCCGCTTTTCCTTTCCCAAAAGTTACAGTCAAAAAGCTGCTGAGAAACCTACCCGAGGCTGAGGTACCAATCAGTTGAACCGTAGAGGAGGCATCCACTGTCACATTTCCCCCGTCCCCTTCATCAAGAGTGGTAGTTGAAACAACTGCTCCATCAGAGACGATTAACTCCCCAGTGGTAATACTGATATCTCCCGCTTTTCCTGTTGCAAGAGTTTCAGTAAACAAGGCACTGAGAATCCCACCATCGGCTGAGGTACCAATCAGTTGAATACTAGAAGAAGCATTGACAGTCAAATTTCCCGCGTCCCCTTCACCAAAAGTGATAGTTGAAACTTTTGCTCCATCAGAGACGATTAACTCCCCAGTGGTAATACTCACATCTCCCGCTTTTCCTGTTGCAAGAGTGTCAGCAGACAAGGTGCTGACCAACCTACCATCAGCGGTCGTACCAATCACTTGAACAGTAGAGTCCGCATCCACACTCAAATTTCCCGCGTCCCCTTCACCAAAAGTGATAGTTGAAATTTGTGCTCCATCAGAAACCATTAACTGCCCAGTGGTAATACTGATATCTCCCCCTTTTCCTGTCTCAGAAGTTCTAGCAAGCAGGCTGCTGGGAATTTGACCATTGGGTGAGGTGCCAATTAGTTGAACAGATTCAGAGGCATCCACAGTCAAGTTTCCGCCTTCCCCTTCACCAAAAGTTTCAGTTGAAACTTGTGCCCCATCAGAGACGATTAACTCCCCAGTGGTAATACTGATATCTCCCGCTTTTCCTGTTCCAAAAGTTGTAGCAAACAAGCCGCTGAAAATCCTACCATTGGCTGATGTACCAATTAGTTGAACAGATTCAGAGGCATCCACAGTCAAGTTTCCGCCTTCCCCTTCACCAGAAGTGCTAACATTGACTTGTGCTCCATCAGAGACGATTAACTCCCCAGTGGTAATACTGATATCTCCCGCATTTCCTGTTCCAAGAGTTGTAGCAGACAAGCCGCTGAAAATCCTACCATTGGCTGAAGTACCAATTAGTTGAACAGATTCAGAGGCATTAACAATCAAATTTCCGCTATCCCCTTCACTACTAGTGATAGCTGAAACAAATCCTCCATCAGAGAGGATTAACTCCCCAGTGGTAATACTTAAATCTCCCGCTTTTCCTGTTGCTCCTTCCGTGACGTCGGCTGCCAAGAAACTGAGAGTACCATCAGACGCACCAACCACTTGCACAGATTCAGAGACATCCACTGTCAAATCTCCCCCCTGTCCTGAGCCCGATACATTCGCAAATATCCCAGAACCACCCTCAAGATTCAACTGAGAAGCCTTAACCACTATGCCACCGCCACTGCCACTCCCTTGGGTATTCCCAAAAACCAAAGAGCGATCGCGTAAACTCACATTAGCCCCCTGCACCTGGATACTGCCACCACCTTCCCCACTGGTAATAACAAAAGCAAAGTCGGACAAACTAATATCCTGAAACTCTTGAACTGATGAATAATCCAACACAAAACTAGTATCCGTTGGGGTCAGCTTCACCACACCATTACGCACACTCCCCAGCTCAATGCGTCCATCCAATGCACCTAGAATCCCACCAGGAATAGTAACCTCACCACCAATTAACCCTAAGGTTTGACCATTTGGTACCTCAAGCCCACTAGACTCATTAGTAATACTCCCTGGATTGGAACCATATTGCAAGCCAGAGGGAATATTAATCGTCAACAATGGTTGCCCATTGGGATTTTTAGCACTGAACACTGTGCCATCTTCAAACAACACACTATCAGCAGTACTCCCAAAAAATGAGCCTCCCAGATCGAGTCTGCTATTGGGACCGAAGACAATACCATTGGGATTTATAACAAATAAGTTAGCATTGCCCAACACTCCCAGAGTGCCCAAAATATTGGAAACATTTGTTCCAGTTACCCGACTCAAGATGTTCTGAATTCCAGCAGGATTCGCAAAATAAACTCGCCCAAACTCTGCGACATTGAAATCTTGAAAGCTGTGGAAGAGATTGCTATCTCTAATCGCCCCACCTTCAATTAAATCTATTACAATCCCGTTAATATTGAGATTGGTTACTACAGACCTTTCATTATCCAGGGTATTATCTGGAGTGATTTGTCCTAATGCCGTAGTTGCAGCTAGTATAGAACACAGAACAAAAGGACTTGCTTGCAGAAGTCGGTAAACTACAGCTTTCATGTTAATCAATAGAGCTCCTGATGCCTGGCATTATTTCATAAACTATGAATTAAGCTTTATTGATGTAACAATTCTTGAAAAGACTTTACTTGAACTTCATAAAAATATAGCAAAGGTAACAGGGAGTCGGGAGTCAGGAGTCGGGAGAGTGAAACAGTCAACTATTATTACTGTTCCCTGTTCCCTGTTCCCTATTCCCGATTCCCGATTCCCGATTCCCTCTATTTAGTCCCCTTCAAACTATCCAACTTATTAGTTAAAAAGCCAGTAAAGATAGTAATCACTCGACGCTTTCTCTCCTTAATATTCACACTTACCGACATCCCTGATGCTAGGGGTACTGAGTTGCCTTTAATATCGATAAACTGCTGTTTTAGGGCAATTTTAGCAGGAAAACGGTAATAAGAATAAATTTGATCGGGCTCTAAAGCATCGGCTCCAATAGAGATTAATTTACCTTTGATATCACCAAACTCACTAAAATTAAAGGAATCAATTCTGACATCCACCTCCATCCCTTCTTTTACAAAACCCCGGTCTTTATTGGTGATATAAACTTCAGCAATTAGCTCATCATTCGGCACAATTTCTAGAATAGTTTCGCTACTAGTTGTCACAAAGCCTGGGCGAGCCTTTAGCTCAAAAACTTTGCCAGCTACGGGAGCTGTGATTTCGTGATACTTCAAATTTTGCTTAATTTGACTAATTTGACTATCAATTTCCGCTATCCGTTTATCATTTTCTACAATTTGCTTACCGAGCTGACTATCGATATCAGCAATCCGTTGTTGATTCACAGCAATCCGGTCCTGTAGCTCAGTTTGAGAAGCTGCAATGGTATTCGCCAATTGTGCTTTAGCTTGAGCGATCGCACTTCTAATCCGTTCTTGTTCCTGAATTAACTGGTTGACCTCAGCTTGCTGTGTACCAACCTCAGCTTCACGTGTACCAACCTCAGCTTCCCCTCTACCGACCTCTTGTTTCTGTCTACGGTATTGAATTTTGGGAACAGCTCCTTCAGTAAGTAACGGTTCAAAATCAGTTAAAATCTCCTGCTCAGTTGCTAAATTAGTCTGTGCAGTCACTAAATTATTGTTAGCTGTACTCAACAGATTTCTAGCATTAGCTAATTGGATTTTAGTTTGCCCTAGCTGATTTTCTAGTTGCTGAATTTCTTGCTTATTCGCCGTTACCCGAGAATTAAATTCTGCCAGGTTTATCTGTAGACGAAATTGTTGCTCTGAGGTCAGGTTGGCTCCACCATCAGCCCCAGTCACTTGCACTCGATAGAGTTTATTTTCTGCCACTAAGTTAGCGCGGTTTTTAATAAGAAGCAAAACTTCTACTGGCAAGTTTAGCTGGACATTATCAGGTTGACTAGCTTGATCGGAACCGATTTGAGCACGATAAAACTGATTTTCTTGGATTAACGATTTCTGAATTTGTTCCAGAGAAACCAACTGAGCTTGAGCAGAGGTCATATCAAAGCGAATCAGAACATCATCTGGCTTCACCAGCTCCCCATCCTTAATCAAAACCTCTGCTACTACACCACTAATCGATGCTTGAACTTCCTTAACATCCCCTTGTGGCTCTAACTTGCCCTGTGCTGGAATCACTTTCTCAATTTTTGCCACACTTGCCCAAGTAATTCCAAAGGTTGTTATCCCCACCAGTCCCCAAAGAATAGCCCGCGACCAAATGCTAGGTTGTTTCAGAAAAACGCTAGGTTGTTGCGGAATAATTGGTTGGGATAATTCCTGCTCTTGAATTACCTCATTGGTAGTGGGCTCAGCGTAAGAGTTGTCAGTTGTGCGGTTGGATGTAATCATGATTTTTTTATTTATAAAGACAATAATAACGCCCTTTAATAGCCATTAACTCTTGATGAGTTCCCATCTCTTCGATGACTCCTTTAGACATCATTAAAATCAGGTCAGAGTTCTTAATTGTGCTGAGTCGGTGGGTAATGAATAAAACAGTACGACCTTTAAAGGCTTCAGCTAAATTAGTACAGACTCTTTGCTCGGTTTCATAGTCTAAAGCGCTGGTGGCTTCATCTAAAATTAGTAGTCGTGGATTTTGCAAAACTGCACGGGCGATCGCTATTCGCTGTCGCTGTCCTCCAGATAAGGCTGAACCTCGCTCTCCCACCTGAGTGTTGTAGCCATTGGGCAAGTCCATAATGAAATCGTGAGCAGCAGCTATTTTAGCAGTAGCAATAATTTCTTCAGTGGTAGCTTCTGGATTATTGAGGGCAATGTTTTCATGAATTGTCCCCTCGAATAACAGAGGGTTCTGGGGAACAATCCCTAGCTGACGTCGTAGGGAATAGAGTTCAACTTTACTAATGTCATAGTTATCAATTAGAATTCGACCCCCTAAGGGTTCATAGAAGCGGGGTAAAAGCTTAGTTAAGGTACTTTTACCAGAGCCACTTTGTCCCACAATTCCTACAAAACAACCAGCGGGGATGTCGAGATTAATTTTACTGAGCTGCAACGGACCACTATTACCAAACCGGAAGGAAATATTCTCATATTTTACAGTTCCTGTAATCGGTGGCATGGTTAAGTTATTCTGTTCTTCTACTGGGGATTCTTGAGGGTGATTAAGAATATCACTCAGACGCTCAATGGATAGAGCAGTTTCCTGGAAGTTTTGCCATAGTTGAGACAGCCGCAGCAAGGGACTGGTGACATAGCCAGCAATAATCCGAAAAGCGATTAATTCTCCTAGGGTTAATTCACTTTGGAGTACTAAATAAGCTCCCACCCATAGCACTAATAGACTGGATAATTTATGGAGAAAATTGCTGATTGAACTAGCAGTAGTGGAGAGCTTAACCGCTTTAAATCCTTCTGAAATATAACCACCGTAGCGCTGTTGCCAAGACATGCGAGATCGTAGTTCAATGTTTTGGGATTTAACGGTTTCAATACCATTAAGCACTTCCACTAAGTAAGAATGGGTTTGTGCGTTGCGCTGGGCTTTAGTCCTTAACATGCGCCGCAATATTGGTGAAAAGATTAGGGTCAGCAAGATAAACAAGGGCACAACAGCTAATGCGGCTAGGGTAAGTAGGGGACTGTAGAGCACCATCACGGCAATATAGATCACAGAAAAGACTGCATCTAATACTACAGTTAAGGCTGTTCCGGTCATAAACGAGCGAATTTTTTCTAATTCCTGAACCCTGGTTGCTAATTCCCCAACGGTACGTCGTCCAAAATAACTCATTGGTAAACGCACCAAGTGGTCAATGACCTGGGAGGCTAGGGCTAGGTCAATCCGGTTAGTAGTATCAGAGAATAAATAGGTACGTAAAGCACTTAAGATTGCTTCAAATAGTGCTACAACTATCAGTAAAATTCCCAATACATGGAGAGTATCTAGGCTATTACCACCAATTACCTGGTCGATAATTACCTGGGTCATTAAAGGATTGACTAAGCCAAAGAGTTGGACAAAAAACGATGCGATTAATACTTCAAAGAGTACCTGACGATAGCGAGAGAGTATTGGGATAAACCAGGAAAGACCAAACTTTTTCTTGGGGGTAGTTGTTGCTTCTTTTAGTAGTAGTACTTGACCGGATTTGCCCCAAATGTCGATAAAGGTAGATAATTTACGGCGTTTGATACCACCAGATGTTGGTATCCCCAGTACCACTTCTTTTGGTGACGCGTTGTAGACAACAGCGAAAGTGTCTTCCCAACGGATCAGAGCTGGTGTTGGCAGCTGACTAATGGTATTTGCTGCTATCTTAACTAACTGGGTTTGCAATCCCATTAAATCCGCGATCGCAGCGCAAAATGGTAAAGTAATGGTGCCGGTTTTTTGCTGGTTAGTAATCACTCTTTGGATTACCTCCCGCTTAAAGGGCACTTGGAGATATTCACTGAGCATCTCGAAGCAGGCTAAGGTCTCTTTTAAAATACCTCTGCCACTTTTAAAGGGATATTTTCTGCTGTGCTCTTGACCCTGATTAACTACAGGTAAGGATTCCGGTAATGCGATCGCATCACGAGCAGGGCGAAATTCCAGTTCAGGGGTACCAGAAATAGACGTTATCCCTGCATTGTTACCAGTTGCTACCTCCGCCGATAGCATTGATTTCGGTAGTCCCACCAAGCGCACTTGCTTGAGAGTGGCGTAATTAGGGTTTTGTGAAGTGATACGGCTACCCACTGGCAAGTTAGGGGGAGGATTACCGCCACTGACAAACCACATCCACTCTGGGTCTAATTGGGCTGAGTCTGCTGGGGGAAAGTGGTAAACTACTGCTTGTTGAAACCCTTTCAGTGCTAGTTTCCGGAGCTCCGTGATGCCATCGGCTCGACGTTCGAGCTCAGCACCAAGTAAGTCAAAGATTTCAATCAAGGCACAATGGTCTTGAAAGGCAGTAGCTAGAGAGGGATAGGTCTGTAACAGCTGGAAAAATTCCTTTGCTGGTAGGGCTAGACAATCTACTTCCTCAGATGCGATCGCAGTTTCACTATAGACTTCCCGTACTAAGCTCGCCCAGCCTAAAATCGCACCGGGAGAGAGCTTTTGAACCGTTACCTCCTTATTTGTGCGGGGGTCATAACCCAGTAGGCGAGCTTGTCCTTGATAGAGAATTACCACATGGGAAGGTATTTTCTCCCGCATTAAAATTGTTTCACCAAGGTGATAGTGTACTGGCTGCAATTGTGCAGATAGTTTTTCTAACGCTGTGGTTGGTAGTTGATTAAAAGGAGATACACTAGCAATAAATTCTTGGATAGGGGAAGTGGTAAAAGTCATGGCAATAAAATTAAAGAGTAGGGAGTAGGGAGTAGGGAGTAGGGAGTAGGGAGTAGGGAGTAGGGAACAGGGAACAGGGAACAGGAAAATAATCCTGTGTACTTAATAGTTATGAAAAATGCTGTAAATACAAAGTGATTAACGATCACCGATATAGCATTTATAAATAGATCATCATAACCAATATTGATTTCTCATAAGACCAAAAAATTTTATAGGGTTTATTGCATTTATGAAGTAGGCTTAATTGCCTCAAAGTCCCCCTTATTAAGGGGGATTTAGGGGGATCTCTTTGTAGCTTATGGGAGAGAGAATTGCTATATATCTTGACCCTACTCCCTGCTCCCTACTCCCTGCTCCCTGTTCCCTACTCCCTGCTCCCTATTCCCTGTTTCTATCAATTGTTGTAATTGCTCACCGAGCCATCTATTAAACAATTCCTTCAACAGTCGCTGACGCATGGGTTGGTCTAACTGTGCTGGAATTAATTTTTCTAGGCGCACAATCACAATCCACTCCCCTATTTGTGCTGGTGGCCACAACTGACCAGGCTGACTCAATTTCAGAATCCGAGCAATCTGAGGGTGGGGCATAGTTATCGGCATCAGACCAATTAATCCTCCACTTTGAGCTTCTGGTCCTTGGGAATATTTCCGTGCTATTTCAGCAAAGGATTGCTCTCCATCCTCCAGCCGATAATAAAGTTCCCGAGCAACACCTTTATGCTTAACCCGAATCAACGAATAACTAACCTGATCTAGCTGCTGTTTGCGCTCGAGAAAGTAAGATTCTAGTCGATCACCCCAGGTTTCTTGTTGGAATTTTTCAATTTGTAGCTCACGGGTTGCCAAGGCTTTTAATTGGTTTAGAGTGATCTGATGATTCTGACACCAAGCCTTACATGCTTTATCATCCGTGAGCTTATGTTTGGCATAAAACCGCTCTTCAGCACTGGTTTCCTCTTCTGGGGTGCAGCTGATTCCAGCGATCCCATGGTCAATAATAATTTCCCGGAATAGCTGAGGTAGCAAAAGATATCGTCTCAGCAGGGGGATAATTTCTGATGCTGTAATAGTTTGGTTACCAACTTGTAAAATGTCTTTCATCACGCTTTTATATAAAATTGTAAGTATTCAGCTTAAGCGCTACGCGCACGCTACGCGAACAGCTATCAGCTATCAGCTATCAGCTATCATCTATCAGCTATCATCTATCAGCTATCAGCTATCAGTTTTGTGGCACAAGCTTCGACGCTGTGAGATAACGATATAACGCTACGCGAAGGTTTAATCTCTTTGAATAAAACGGTCTAATTCGGTAACTCCGTTGGGTTAAACATTAAGCTGACGGCTGACAGCTGACAGCTGACGGCAATTCTCATATTGACTTGATAGTGATAGCTGTTAAAATTAATTAATTGTTTCTCAAATATGAATTCGCTATAGTCCGCTAGGTCATCAATTCCTAGCACGTTTAAAAGAATTTCAGTTATAAGCCAAACTATAATTTTCTGCCACATCACCCTGTCCTCTTTACCTGTCTAGTTTTAGAGTAATGAGCAGAGCCAGGAATACTGTCTCAGTTTTTGCCTCAGTTTTGGTATGAAGTGTTTTTAGAGAGCTGATTAGTTGGCTTTTACTTAGATTACTTTCAGGGTATATTCAGATTAATCTTAAGTTACTTTCAGATTGAGTCATAAATAGATAACTTAAATAAAAATAGGGGTGTATATACCATAGTATGGAAGACTATTTGTCTCAGTTTTTGTATCAGTTGTGCTGTTTTATTCAGACGTCTCTCATTTGTATCTAATATTATCTCTCCTACCTTCTCAGAAACTGACAAAATAAGGATAAGCTGAATAGATGGAACCTTTCCATCTATTCAATACTTATGTGGTGTTTGCTTCCGTCAGACTATAGACCTCACCAAGCTGGGGATCATGCTCAATTACCTACACTTTTGACTCTAAAACGTTTACTGTTGCGCAACCACTTTCCTATACCAGAGGCAATAACCACAGTTGGAACTGCGACTAATCCACCGGTATTAAATATCCTAGTGCCTAAAAATAATGCACCGGCCAAATTCAAGTTTGTGTGAATAAATACGCCACTGGCTATGATAAAAGCTGCGATGGATGCTGAGAACAGTCCATGTATACTCCCTAATGATCTCATCCAAGCTGCAACGAGTCCGGCTACCAACACTTGAATACATACAGATAGAAAGATGAACAGAGCAATATTGCTACCTAGTACAACCAAGATGAACACGAAGAAGTGACCAACTAGTCCACCCAGTAAACCAACAATTAACGCCAAAGTCGGTTTTAGCTGAATCTGTTGAGGTAAGGTTATCGGCTGAGACGGACTGTCTAGGAAGAGCCATTCTGAAACAGGAGTATTTTCTATCCGCCTGCGCCAGAACCAGGATGACAGAGGGAATGCCCACAAACCAATCAGTGCAAATGAGGTAAAAGGATTTAAAACAGTAATACTCTCAGAGCTCAAAAGATCTAAAACAGTAATACTCTCAAACAAAAATTGAGCGTTTAACGAAATAAGCCTCATGAAAAGACCAACGAACAGGCTAGATAGTATGATGCCTGCGATCGCAATTCCCCATCGATAGAAAATGCGGGGTGACTGAGTTGTTGCAGCAATAGGCAGCCATACCATTGCTCCCGCAGCCACCCACTCAACAAAGCCCGTTATACCGATCAACACCAAACCAGTCGACAGCAAAAGGGCAAGGGGAAAAGATGAGAATTGAGAAGCGCCTATAAACGAAATCTTCCATCCCACAACCATCCCCAATGCCAGTCCAACTCCGAGTCTGTTAATCCCCTGTACTGGCTTGCCACAGGCTACAGCAACAAACGTCGTACGCCAAGTTCCAGCACCAATGATGTAAATGATCAATATTACACAGAAAAATGCAGGTACAAAAAACATCAGTAAGCCCTGCATAAAGCTTGGCGAATCTGTCACTGATAAAAGTGTGAAAACAGCAAGGCTAATCAAACCAGCAAATGGAATCATAGTAGCCATACCTGTAGTAAAAGCATCCCAGAATCCCATTTGCAACAGTGGAGTTGGATTATCTAGAATACGTCGGCGATCGCCCAAATCTGGATGAGTCAGCCATATCCTCTGCCAGAAGCCTCGTTTTTCCGAAGACCGTTCCGCTGATTCCAGAGCCAGTCGCAATGCACTCGATTGTTGATCCCAGATCGAAGCACGTAGATCAGCATAGAACTCGCGCACTCGCAGAACAGCATTGCGCATCAGGTAAATCAACAAAAACAAAACCAGGACGCGCCCGCTCATGCCGAGGATTCGTTCCCAGGAACTGCGGAGTAAGGTAATCACAAATGTGGGTAAAGCCGTGATTAAAAAAGCCCACCAAACGGTAAATGACAGGTAAGTTCTATGAACATCGCCATTATAAATATGGGCAAGTTCATGGAAAAGAATCGCCCGAAACTCAGGCAGATTCTCTTCAAAAGAATTTACTAATCCATTCGGAAGATACACACATAAGCGCCCCCACCGACCAAATGCATAGCCTTCCTTAGTTTGATCCAGCACACCCCAAAAAAAACTGGGTAGACGGATTAAGCCAGCTTCTCTAGAGAGTTCATGGAGATAGCCTACCAAATCAGGAGTATCCCTGTCTTTTAGCGATCGCATTCTCTCTTTTTTAATTTTCCAGTCCGGCAGCCACCAGTAAATTACCACTGCCACACTCAGAGTCAGAATGCTACCACCCAGCATGCAAAGCGCACAAATCCCTGGGGAAAATTCACTTGTTTTATTCCAAATAACGGAATTGTAGAAATCTGCGTAAATAAAGAGGCTTGCACCTGTCACTGCAACGATTAACAGAATAAACCGAAACTCTGTATTACCTGGAAACTCGAAAGGATTAAGACGCAGTGAATTAAGTTTCATAATCTATCACAGTGGCTGATTGGGATTGTGCAGGGAGATTAGCAACCATTGCGTCAATGAGGCTCACGATCAGAGTATCCGAGAGGTTATATTGGCTGACAAGGGCTTTCACCTCAGGCTCGGCAAGGGTTTCCTGACGCAACTGCTGCTTTTCAACGATTGTCAGGGGAGGAAGTATGGATAGGTCTAATGGTGTCGATTTAGTCGATTTAGCTGCACTTTTGAAACCAAACTTTTTCAAAATATTTTTTAAAAAGCGAATGATAGGATTGGAGGGTTTATCTTTTGATAAATCCTCAACTATAAGATTCCACCCTCGATCAAGTAATTTGTCGATTACCTTATCTGCTATCTTACTGCCTAACCATAAAAGAATAGGAACAAGAATGATTTCTCCAATTCCAAACCCTGAGCCAACAGGTCTATCTTTAACCTGCATTCCTTCTAATGCTTTCTTAGGATATTTGAAGTATTCCTCACTATAAATGTCGAATAGTTCCAAATCCTTTGACTCTGGCTCGACCTGCTCCATGGTCTTGCGTGCTAGATTTTCTACAAATTGCTGGCGTTCTTGTTTAGTCATGTCGCTTTTCCTAAGGAAGCTTAATTTACTGTAAGTAAGCATTAAGCTAATGCACTACCAGCTTAATCATGCTGAGTGCTCATAGCTAATTTTTCAGTATCTATAGACTTATCCGGCTAGCCACCAAAAGTTATGCAGAAAATTTTAAATACGAGATTTATCTCGGGTCAGGAATTACCCACTAAAACCCTTAACATCCTGTTTTGACTGATCAGTCAAAATATGAAATCGGTATATAGATTTTATTAAATAGGTGAAGTACACAAGTTGTAGATTTTAAGAAATAGGAAATAGGGAACTAAAGAATCACTTTTTTCAAGTGTCATCTGGTGGTCAATATGCAGCGCGGTCATCGGGTTTCCCCCGAGACCGCGCTGCATCGCTTCTGAGTAAGGCTTATAGAATTAAGATAGGTTTGCCCTGGGGAATCACAGGAAAACTGTTAAATGACATTGTTGGATGACAGTCTTGGGATTAAAGTGTTGTGTTACACAAATGCATTAAATGCCTGCTCAGCAGCATCGAGATTACCGAATACAGTCAGATTATCCTCGCCGCCAAGGATGGCTACTACGGCTTCTTGACCACTAACTGTTTCGCGACCGAAACTAATATTGCCCAAGAACTCATCAGCGAAATCAAAGCTATCTGCTGCCTGAAAGTCATTGATTTGGTCAAAGTCCTGGAAACCGTCTTGGAAGATTTCACTGCCGAAGGCGAAGATGTCTGCACCGGAATTGCCAGTTAACAAGTCATTGCCAACGCCTCCGTTCAAGACATCATTAGCGCTACCACCAATCAGAGTATCATTGCCTTCATTACCGAAAACAGTACCGTTAACAGTGCCTGCGATACCATCATAGGTATCATCACCAGCACTGAGTAGAACATCGCCGTTGATAGTACCTTGGTTAACAATAGTTACGTCACCCTCAGCACCCTGAACATCAATACCGACCTGAGGGCTGCCTGCAACAACACCACCGTTGATAGTGCCCCTGTTAATGATTTCGCCGTTGAGTTCAACTCCGTCCTCAATCAGTACTGCTGCATCAGTTTCTGAGGTTAAGGTGCCTTCATTGACAATATCACCATTGAAGACTGAGAGGTCAGTATTAGTACCCTGTCTGAGGCGAACAGCTGTAGCTCGGTTGTTGCCCACCGGCACACCACGTCCGATCACCGTACCCCGATTAATCACACTACCTGTGACATCAGCACCGAGTTGTAGAGAAATGGCATCTCCATCATTGCCTTCACCTACATCGATCAGACCACTACTTTCGTTGACAATCGAGTAGGAAAGCGCACTCTGGTCAGTGTAAACGACACCATCCCGGGGACTGGCAGAGGTGAGAATCTCACCGAAGTTTTGCAGGCTAATATCTTGACCACCGATATTTACGGCACGACTAGCACTAGTGATAGTACCGAAATTTTGCAGCGCCCCAGAAGAGGTACCGCCATTGGCAAAGCTAACGCCGTTGAAAGCGCCATCAATGGTACCGGTGTTAACGATTGTACCGTTGAGTTCGACTCCCGACTCAATCAGTACACCACTGTCAGTTTCTGAGATCAACGTGCCTTCATTGATAATATCACCATTGAAGACTGAGGGCTCAGGATTAGTACCTTGTCTCAGGCGAATCGCAGTAGCTTGGTTATTACCCACCGGCACACCACGTCCGATCACCGTACCTTGATTAAGCACACTGCCTGTGACATTAGCACCGAGTTGTAGAGAAATGGCATCTCCATCATTACCCTCACCGACATCAATGAGAGCATCAGGACCGTTGAAAATATCATAGGATGTAGCAGTCTGGTCAGCGTAAACTACTCCATCCCGAGGACTTGCAGAGGAGATAATCTGGGCTAAGTTATCCACCCTAATGTTCTGACCACCGATGTTGACAGGACGACTATCACTGGTAATCAAGCCTTGGTTGGTTAATATACCAGAAGAAACACCACCATTAACGAAGTTGACACCGTTGAAGCTACCATCAATTGTGCCTGTTTCTGCGTTAAAGATGCTGGCATTAGTGCCGGTGATATCAACAGCACTACCATCAACATCCAATGTACCGAATACGGTTAAAGAATCCCCTACTCCGGGTAGTACTACGGGCTCGGTTAGAGTTTCTCCAGTGGGAATAAAAGTGTTTGACATCAAAGTTCCTCCGAATGCAAGTGAATTATGTTGAGACTGGAAGTAAACACTGGTCTACCGGCAATAGACCAGTGTAATGTGTGTAACCTCAGGCAAACATTGACCCTTAGGCAAAAACCATAGGTTTTAACAGGGCATTAACGCTGTTGTCTAGTCGCTAAGGTGTCTATATTTCTACAATGGCATTCGGATCAGAGCCTAATGTCTCAGTTTTTGTCTCAGTTTTTTAGCTCAGTTATTTTAATTAGGTTTAGTTGTATAATTTTTTTCATACTTAGCCCAGGGTGAGCTTATATTTTTCTCAGACTAATCTCAGTTTGAACCATAAACCGATGAAATTAATCCTATTCAGAAGCGATATTGTATAGCATAAGTTGGCATAATAATTGTCTCAATTTTTGTCTCAGTTGTCTCAGTTTTGCTCTTTTTCTCAGTTTGGCTTCAGTTTTTCTTCATTGATCAATTAAATCCTATGACATTTGGCTTAACAAGCGTGTTATATGATGTCAGGATAATTACCCTGTCAGCCATGCAAAGCGCGAGTGGGGGAAACCCCCGCAGGTCGGCGCTGCATCCCTTAATAAAAATCGCCCCATCTCCCCATCTCCTCATCTCCCCATCTCCCCATCTCCCCATCTCCCCACACTTTTATTATGGGTATTCAACCGAACTTGATATTATTCTCCCATCACCCCATCAACCTACAGTCTTAATGTCAATCATTTAACCTATCTACTTGAGTGATAGTGCTTAATTTTCGGCTGTTATCCGGGATAGGGTAATCAGTTAACGAAGGTGTGATCTGGTTTATAGGATTTAT
>NZ_JAAHHS010000108.1 GCF_010692395.1 Moorena sp. SIO3H5 | reverse complement strand
TATGACTTATAGCAACTTCTTACCTAACCTGAAGATATAATGAAAATTCTCATGCTATCTGCCACCTTTCCTTATCCCCCCACTAGGGGAGGAACTCAGGTACGGACATTTAATTTACTAAAACATCTTAAGTTAAGTCATGATATCACCATGATTACTCAACGTTCAGAAGATGTCACGGATCAGGAAGTGGAAAAACTCGGGAAATGGGTAGATGAATTGGTAGTTTTCCCCCAACCAAAGCCTTGTGATCCCTCAGGAGGCATCTGGGGCAAAGTAAAGCGATTTAGTAATTTTTTACGCCAAGGCATCCCCCCCAGTGTGCTACATCTCTACTCTCGGGAAATTCAGCAATGGATGGATGAAGCTGTGGCGGCTGGACGGTTTGACATTATTACCTGTGAACATAGTGTCAATGAAATATATGTACGACCAGAATGGCGACAGCAGCTGGGAACGGTGGTGAATATTCACAGTTCTGTGTATGGTACGTTCCGTAATCAGTTGGAAACTCGAACCTCGGAAAATCAGCTCAGAGACCAGTTAAATTTACCCCTGTTGCGCCGCTATGAGGAACGATACTGTGCCAAATTTACTGGTCTTGTGGTCACAACACCGGAGGATCAAAGCCAGATAGCTGCCTACAAGCCATCGGGTAAAATTGCGGTGATTCCAAATGGGGTAGATTTGACTCAATTTCCCCAACGCACTGCTGACCCAGGGGGACATCGCATAGTTTTTATTGGAGCTATGGATAACCGAGCCAACATTGATGCTGTAAGCTTTTTGAGCTTGGAAGTCTTTCCAGCCATTAAAGAACGCTATGGAGATGCTAGCCTAGACCTGGTCGGAGCAAGACCAGTACCTGCGGTGTTGGAGTTGGCACAATTGTCGGGAATTACGGTCACCGGTCGTGTGCCATCAATGGTAGAGTATCTCCATCAAGCAACTATCTGTGTGGTACCGATGCGGACTGGCTTTGGCATTAAAAACAAGACCCTGGAAGCAATGGCGGCTGGGGTACCTGTAGTGGGAAGCGATCGCGGTTTGGAGGGACTGGCGGTTGATAGTGCCAATACACCTCTGCGAGCATTGCGGGCAAATCATGTTAAGGAGTACATTAGTGCCATCACTCGTTTGTTTGAAGACCCACAACTGCGGGCTAAGTTGTCTCAAAACGCGCGCTCATTGATCGAGAATGAATACACCTGGGATCGGGCTGGTCAATGCTACGAACAAGCCCTAGCTCAGTCAATTCTTACGAGTTAGTGGAATCTGCTCATCTAAAAACTTCCGAGAGTAGGAAAGCTCCGTGAAGGTGGCAAACCCCTCTAAATAACCGTCACTGGAAGTGATAGAGAGATTAGGCTAGGTGCTGTTGGTAAATCGGTAAATTTGAATTTTCAACTATATTTTCTAGAGTAAAATTCACAATCAGTATAAATGTATTGGTATGAAGATATAATACATTTATACTGTCCGATTTTTTCGGTAGTGTTATTTGCCGCTGTTTTTTTTGTTTTGGGTAATAGGTAATCGTGAATTACTCTGAAGTAATCAGAATTATCAAAAACCCCAACCTTTGCAATATCGATTATCACGCATTTTATACAATAATAAGTTGGAGTAAATTAAAATGAATAAATGTTAATAAAAGTTTATAAAATTTTTAACTAGTATAAATAAATTGATGCTTGTCTTGATGCAGTCGCTCATGGGGGAAACCCCCAAGACCGCGCTGCATCGCTAACTCATGTAAAAAGTGAGATAAGCATGAATTATTGCCTGTCCTTTCCTTGTGGTCAATTATTGCTCAAAGTAGTAACGTCCTATGAAGATTCTAATGATCTCCACCACCTTTCCCTATCCGCCAACGCGGGGGGCAACTCAGGTCAGGACGTTTAATTTACTTAAATACCTGAGTAAGCGTCATGCTATTACCTTAGTTACTCAACGTTCTGAGGAGATCACAGAGATCGATGTAGAAAAATTGCAGCAGTGGGTGGAAGAACTGGTGATGTTTCCCCAACCGCAAGCATCAGAACAAGAGGAAGGGATAAAGGAGAAATTACAACGCTGGAGTACCATTTTGCAACAGGGAACGCCCCAGAAAGTACTCCAACTCTACTCAACTCCAATGCAGCAATGGCTGGATCAGGCTGTAGAGGCGGGACAATTTGACCTGATTACCTGTGAACACAGTACCAATGAAATTTATGTGCGACCAGAGTGGCGGGAGCAGCTGCGAACTGTGGTGAATATTCATCATTCTGTATACCGGAAATCTCTGGACAAGCTGGAAACCAAAACATCAGACAATCAGCTGAAAGACCAGTTGAATTTGCCCCTATTACGTCGCTATGAAGAGCAATATTGTGCTAAATTCACAGACATTGTAGTCACAACAGCAGAAGATAGACGGCAAATAGAATCTTTTGAGCTAGACAATCAAATTACATTGATTTCTAATGGGGTTGATGTTAATTTATTTCCCAGGCGCATCTCTGATCCTGGTGGACACAGATTAGTATTTACTGGGGCGATGGATAACCCACTAAACATCAAAGCAGCTCGTTATTTTAGCCTAGAGGTTTTCCCAGCAATTACAGAGCGCTATGCTGATACCAAGCTAGAATTGGTTGGACCCAAACCAGTGCAGGCGGTCCTAGAGTTAGAAGAGATACCAGGGATTACTGTAACTGGTGCGGTGCCTTCTTTAGTAGACCACCTTCATAAGGCAACTATATTTGTGGTGCCAATGCAGAGTGGATTTGGGGTAAAAAATAAAACTCTGGAAGCGATGGCAGCAGGAGTACCGGTAGTGGGAAGCGATCGCGGTTTGGAGGGCTTGACAGTTGATGGCGGGGATGTCCCTTTGCGGGCATTGCGAGCAAATGATACAACAGAATATGTTTATGGCATTAGTCGGTTATTTGAAGACCGCCAACTCCGTAAACAACTGTCTGAAAATGGGCGAGCGTATATTGAAAAGAAATATACTTGGGAACGTTCTGGTGAGCTGTATGACCAGGTAATCACAGGTTGAAGGGGTAGGGTTAGGCTGCGCTTCTATTAGGGTTTAGGGTGTAGGGTTTAGGGTGTAGGGTTTAGAGTGTAGGGTTTAGGGTGTAGGGTTTAGGGTGAGCAAGGGGGAATCACAAAGACATGGACGAATTAGCCTTTAGGAAAAAACTAGAAAGATAAACCATTAGAACATCAGTGCAAAAGTCTAGTAGAGGTGGTTGGTTAACAACCATTGGCGCGATCGCTGCCTTAATCACCACTAGCGGTATCATTGCCGGTAGTATCTGGGTGGCGGTTATGTTAATAATTGACCCTGATTCGATTGTATGGATCAATCACATTTTGCCGAGTTGGGCTCGTATCCCCCAGACTGTTCCCTCATCTGCCAAGACATTTGCCCAAATTCAAGGGGAGATTCGTGAAAATGGACTAACGGCGAGCACACCCGTTGCCCTTAACTCTGACTTGCTGCTACCGATTTTGGCATCACCACCATCATGCCAAAGTAATTGTAACCAGATTGTGGAACTTAGAGTCTATCAGCCCCTTGAACAAAGCAATAGACAACAAAAGTATTATCAGCTAGTTAGTCAGCTGCCTATCACTGCTCCGGTCGAATATTTTGTGCTATCTACCCAAGTGAACACAGGATCGGATGATGCAAGTGTCTCCCGTTCACTACCTTTAACCAAACTCGATCGTTTCGATGAACAAGCTCTAGAGGAAGGGTTTTGGTTCAACCTCTCGGGTCAAGTAGCCTCAGAAAATACACCCGAGAGCTATGGACAAATTATTCACTACAATCCGGACCAGACACACCTGAGTATGATGTTGGAGTGGAAAAGCCCTAATGAAGGTTCTCCCTATTGGCAGGAAGTGACCGGTGGTGCTACTCCAGAATTAGTGGTTAATCATACTGTAGGCTTGGAACCCCAGTTCAAGGTTTACCAAATTCAACCTCGGTCTTTTGTTCCCAACCCGATTTATCTAGACGAAATTTCCCTGACCCAAACAGCGATAGATACTAAACCCTATCGCAATGGTTTAAATCTAGCCCGTAATGGTTTGTGGTCTGATGCTTGGCAATGGTTGAACCAACAGAGACCAAAAGACTGGTCAGCAGAGGCTCAAGCCCAAATGGATTTGGTTAAACTGCACGCTCAGGTCACCGAGTCTCAGGCCAATCAAATTTGGGCAAGTGCCAGTGCCGCTATCTTTGCCTATATCCTGGATGGTCGCTGGGGGGAGGCAAAAACAGTGTTTCAGACGGCAGTGGATGGTGCTCAGTTGGGGGATATTATCACCATGCTAAAGACCGATTCTGGGGGATTGTGGCAGCGGGTGGAAGCAGCTATAGAAGTGAATCCTGATGACAGCAATGTACAAGCTTGGGGAGGGTTGATTTTGGCAGCCCAGGAAGACCCTCAAAAAGCGATCGCATGGGTGAAGGAATTACCCCAAACTAATCCCCAGGTTTACCAACTCCTCAAGCATATGGACAATGCCTTAAACCCAGTTCCAGCTATCGTCAGGCATTTCAGTCAACTGGTTGGCAATTCAGAAATTATTCAAACTGTCAACGCAACGGATTGGCTGCAACCGGAAGATGGAGATGGGGGAATAGGAGAACAGCACTGCCAAAGGCAACAGGAAAGTACTGAATTGGTTTCTGTAGCAGAGGAAGAGAGTATAGCAGTTTCACCCCTGTCCCCTTGTCCATCTGTCTCCGTCACTCTACAAAAAAACCCCGAGGAAGTTTGGTATCAAGTACAGGTAAAAGGATTTCACGATGGTCAGGGTTGGCGGTGGATGCCCTTTTCTGATTTACGGCTGCCCACTTTGACCAAGGGCAAGCGATTGTGGCGATATTTGGGCTTAGACGTTGACCCCCAGATTCGGATTAGCCTTTGGAATGAGAATGGTATCCAGCAATCAACCACAGCAACAGTCAAAGGGGTTTCCTACGAACAAGGGATGATTAAGCTGTTGGCAGCAGGTGGGAAATTCCCTAGTGACACCGTGGCTATTGATGGATCTAGTCAGCACCTGCTAGCACACACCGATACAGGACTGCGCTGGTTAGACCCAAGTGCGATTACTTTGTCAGCACTCTACCACCTTAACCCCGAGTCGGTGTCAGCCATGCTGCCAGTACTCTGGCAAGAGTTAATCAACAGTGGTCAATTCTCCCCAGGACCGCTTCCTAGTTTACCAATGATGCTTCAGGAGATCGGGCATTGGTCAGTTAGACCCATTGAGCTGACTGGCAACAACCAGCCAGAAGCGGTCATAACCTTATATCAAGAAATATCAGTTACCTCAGAATCTAGCGAGGTTGGTCTATCGGATAGTAATGATACAGACCGGGCAACTACTATCTACAAACCCCGCACCATGATTTTTTCTGACGCAGGAGCCTTACTCTACAGCGAATTTTCCCAAGATTCCAACACTTCCATGACTGCGATCGCGGATTTAGGGGATGGCGGTCCTGCGGCTATAGTCATTGATGAACCAAATAACTATAGCCTTAAGCGTTGGTCAGCCAAGCATCAGCGTTTTAAGTAATGCTTGTACTTATCTAGCAATTATCATAGCTATGAGGTACAAAATTCTGGTTTTTAGGGAGCAGGGAGCAGGGAGCAGGGAGCAGGGAAGAGTAATCCACCCCTAACCCCTCCCAGGAGGGGAATAGGGAACAGGCCAAAAATCATGTGTACCTTATTAGGATAAAAACCGCTATACTTAAGCGCATGGGTTCAATGTAAAACCAACCGTTGTTGCTTAAGTAATTGCTGCTGCTGCCAGAGGGATTCAACTTCTGCCTGTAAATGAAGGTACTTTACTTGCTGGTCTACCCCATATGATGTCATCAATTTCTTCAGCTGGGGGTCACCAGTGACAACAGAACGGGAATTGCGGGCATTGGATAAATCTGTCATATGGTCGGAAGAAGTTAACATCTTTATATTAAGTATTTTTGCTTGTTAAAAACTCCACGTCATTGTATCCCAAATTTCCAGCACATGGTAACTAGACTTGTTACAGAAGTCGGGAACAGGGAGCAGGGAGCAGGGAGCAGGGAGCAGGGAGCAGGGAGCAGGGAGCAGGGAGCAGGGAGCAGGGAGCAGGGAGCAGGGAGCAGGGAACAGCGGATCTGGGAGCAGGAAAAAAATAATGTGTACCTCATGAGTCCTATAAAAGCTATATATTCATCCGAATATTCAGCAATTCTTAATTCTTAATTCTTAATTCTTAATTCTTAATTCTCAATTCTTAATTCTCAATTCCCGATTCCCGATTCCCGATTCCCGATTCCCGATTCCCGATTCCCGATTCTTAATTCTTAATTCTTAATTCAAAAAAAAATAGCCGTAGAAATACTATCCACGGCTATGGCAATCACATATGTCAGAAATTTCCGAAATCCAAGGCCAAAGGGGGGGGAAACCCCCCAGAAAGTTAAGGTGTTATGGCAACAACCAATACTTGGTCATAGTCGTCATTACTTCTCCTGGAATATCAGTCGGTTCTAGAGGAGTCCACTCGGCGATTTCCGCATAGCCCAGGGAATAAAGCATATGGATACTATTGATTACTGATTCACGAGGACCTTTGAGAGTGTGGTGAGTCGGTTTTTTCTTGAAATTGCGAGTAAAGTTTTCTGACATTGTGAAAAACTCCAACTTGGATTTACAATAATTCTTATAATGATTATAAATTTTATTTGTCAAGGGCTTTTAAAAGTTTTTTTTGTGTTTTATAGTCAATAAAAAAAGCGATTATCCTACATATAATCGCGTAGCATATCTTTAAAATCGTAAGCTTTATTAGTCAGTCAACTAACCCATAATCTTTGAATTGGATAAGCATCAAATTTATTATCCCGACTAATTAAAACCAGAGATCTATTCATAGCTTGAGCAATCAACATTCTATCAAATGGATCACGATGATGTAGGGGTAGATTAGAAATTTGCAAGGTGTCGATAAATGAAATAGGTAGTAAACTAATATCTGATGATTGAAGTTCAGATTCAATGGTTTGATAACTTCGTTGAAGTGATAACTTACCAAGATTCAACTTAATCGCAATTTCCCAGAGACTAGCAATACTAAGATAAACGCTATCTGCTGCCTCAATCATGTCTCTTAGTTTATTAGGCAAATTTGGGTCATTTTCAGATAACCAAATAAATGCATGAGTGTCTAACAGGAAAGAGCTCATTCCATGTATTCCTGAAAATCGTCTAAGGGTTCATCAAAATCATCAGGCAAGGGTAGCACAAAGGTTCCTTTTAAGATACCTGAACGACGTTTCTTGCCAGCATGCTGCTCTGGGGAAACATCTTGGGAGTAGTTTGCCATCAGATACTTGGCATAATGGAGCAGTTCTTGTTTTAGGGATTCTGGCATTTTCCCCACTGTTTGTAAAATTTCTGTGTCAATAGTCATGGGTTTTACTAGTTTAGTTTGTGTCAAATAATTTTGATAAAATTATATAAACTATTTTATCATTTTGAGTTAATTTGTGGTAATCAACCAGGCGTCAGTCTTGGCTCTTGCCTACTGCTATGTGAGAAAATAGTACTCCTTAAGAACAAACTGGTATTAGTTACTGAGAAACGAGTACTAATTAAGGCAAAGGAGTACTACTATATGAGAACTTAGTACTCCTTTGTTATACATCAGTACATGTTTAACATAAACTATTACATGTTATCGGTTAATCGCTACTCCTGTGTTAGATGTTAATACAGCACTACCCACTTCAGACTTCATTAGATTTCGGCGCGGGCAGGATGCCCACTCTACTGATATTGAATAGAGCTGCGGGCAGCATGCCCACTCTACTTCTGACTTCTGACTTCTTAGAAATGCTATAATCTATAAGGTTTTGTCTGAAGATTGGTAAATCCAGGGTGCTTTAAATAAGTCTATTTTTTTAATAACTATTGTAGAGTAGTGGATGGCAATGGCTGACAATACATCTGATGCCCAACTTTACTTTCTCTTAGAGGTGCTACAAGCAATTGCAGACAGTAATGGGGAGCAGCAGGTAGTTGAGAACTTACTAGAACAAAATATAGATAAACTTAATCAGACCTTAGCAGATAAATTGCGGGCTTGGGCAACAAGTAAGCTGTCGGAAGCGAAACGAGATCAAGCCACATCCCTAGCTGCAGTTATTGGCAATTTCAGCAATCGAATTTGGGAATTTCCCTTGGGTGAAAAAGCTAGCACTATAGAAATTGCTATCACTGGCTATGAAGTCATACTAACTGTTTTCACCCGTGAAGCATTTCCTATTGATTGGGCAACGACACAAAATAATCTCGGTGAAGCTTACCGTAACCGCATCAAAGGGGAGAAAGCACAGAATATAGAAGAAGCGATCGCTTGTTACCAACAGGCTCTAACAGTCAGAACATTTGAAGCATGTCCGATTGATTGGGCAACCACACAAAATAATCTCGGTAATGCTTACAGAAACCGAATAAAAGGGGATAAAACACAGAATATAGAACAAGCCATCGCTTGTTACCAAGAAGCTCTTAGAGTCAGAACATTTGAAACATTTCCTAGGAATTGGGCATGGACACAAAATAATCTCGGTCTTGCTTACAAAAAACGAATAAAAGGGGAAAAATTACAGAATATAGAAGAAGCGATCGCTTATTATCAACAGGCTCTTAGAGTATTAACCTTTGAGGCATTTCCTGAAGAGTGGGCAACGACTCAAAATAATCTCGGTAATGCTTACCGTAACCGAAAAAAAGGGGAGAAAGCACAGAATATAGAACAATCCATTGCTTGTTACCAAGAAGCTCTAAGAGTTAGAACATTTGAAGCATGTCCGATTGATTGGGCAACCACACAAAATAATCTCGGTAATGCTTACAGAAACCGAATAAAAGGGGATAAAACACAGAATATAGAACAAGCCATCGCTTGTTACCAAGAAGCTCTAAGAGTTAGAACATTTGAGGCATTTCCTTATGATTGGGCAAATACACAAAATAATCTCGGTATTGCTTACAGAAACCGAATAAAAGGGGATAAAACACAGAATATAGAACAAGCCATCGCTTGTTCCCAAGAAGCTCTAAGAGTTAGAACATTTGAGGCATTTCCTTATGATTGGGCAATCACACAAACTAATCTCGGTAATGCTTACTGTCACCGAATAAAAGGGGAGAAAGCACAGAATAGTGAAGAAGCCATCGCTTGTTACCAAGAAGCTCTAAGAGTTTATACCTTTGAGGCATTTCCTATTGATTGGGCAAGGACACAAACTAATATCGGTGCTGCTTACGGTGACCGAATAAAAGGTGAGAAAGCACAGAATATTGAAGAAGCCATTGCTTGTTACCAACAGGCTCTAATAGTAAGAACCTTTGAGGCATTTCCTGATGAGTGGGCAAGGACACAAAATAATCTCGGTGCTGCTTACGGTAACCGAATAAAAGGTGAGAAAGCACAGAATATTGAAGAAGCCATTGCTTGTTTACAACAGGCTCTTAGAGTTTTTACCTTTGAGGCATTTCCTGATGAGTGGGCAAGGACACAAAATAATCTCGGTGCTGCTTACGGTAACCGAATAAAAGGTGAGAAAGCACAGAATATTGAAGAAGCCATTGCTTGTTTACAACAGGCTCTTAGAGTTTTTACCTTTGAGGCATTTCCTGATGAGTGGGCAAGGACACAAAATAATCTCGGTGCTGCTTACGGTGACCGAATAAAAGGTGAGAAAGCACAGAATATAGAAGAAGCCATTGCTTGTTGCCAACAGGCTCTAAAAGTTTATACCTTTGAGGCATTTACCCAAGACTATCTAAATACTAAAAATAACCTTGGTTGGGCTTACCGAAATGGTCAAAAATTCCGGGAAGCTTACAAGGCTTTTGATGCTGCCATTAAAACCGTAGAATTCCTGCGAGATGAAATTATTTCTGGTTCTGGAGTAGAAGAATACAAGACTAAACTAGCTGAAAATAACAACAAAAGCTATCGAGGTATGGTAGAAACTTGCCTAGCCTTAACTAATATCACCGAAGCCATTGACTATGTTGAACGGAGCAAAACTGGCAATTTAGTTGACGAGATTCTAAACCGTGACCTCAAAACCATCTTTCCCCCAGATGTTGCTACTCAACTACAACAATACAGGGATGAAATAGCGGCAGGTCAGGAGCAAATCCAACAGGGCAAAGCTGAAAATCCAAAAGTCTTAGCACAACGTCTTCAAGCATTGCGACAGCAGCGCAATGATTTACAAGACCACTATTTACCTATCGGTTCTAGGTTTAAGTTTGAGCAATTTCAGCAGAAGCTGGATCACCACACTGCTATTGTAAAGTTTTACATTACAGGGGATAAGCTACTCGCGTTCATCTTTACCAGGGAAACTCAACAGCCCATACTTTGGCAATCTGAACCACAAGACTTCAAAAAACTGGCAACTTGGACAAATGAGTATTTACAAGATTACAAAGCTTCTAGAATCAATAAAGATAATTATTGGCAAAATGACCTGAGTAAGCGCCTACATGAGTTGGCTGATATTCTATCCATTGATCACATCATTAAGCAGATTCCTGAAAAATGCGATCGCTTAGTTTTAATCCCCCATCGGTTTTTACATTTGTTTCCCCTTCATTCTTTACCGATTACCAGTAAGCAGGGAGAAGGTAACGCTAAAATTCTCATGGATCGGTTTCCAGCAGGGGTAAGTTACGCTCCTAGCTGTCAACTACTGCAACTTGTTCAAACTAGAAAACGCCCAGAAGAGTTTACCCACCTGTTTGCAGTTCAAAATTCTGCTGATAATTTACATTACACTCCTATCGAGGTAGAGGTAGTTAAAGGCTACTTCAATCCACCACCAGATACAGAAGTTCTTGTGGAAAACGCTGCCACCAAAGCCGCCATAGATAGCAAAGCTCTCAACAGTTACCACTGTTTACATTTTAGCTGTCACGGTTACTTTAATTACCAAGAACCACGGAAATCCGCTCTAATTCTGGCCAATGCCCACAAACCGACCTCTGCTGAACCCAATTCGGAGCGCTATTTACGGGTAGAAGATGAAGAATATGACCTAGAGAAATGTTTGACTATCGATGACGTCTTTGACCTACAATTAGAACAATGTCGCCTGGTCACCCTTTCGGCTTGTGAAACAGGATTGATTGATTACACTAACATTAGCGATGAATACATTGGGTTACCCAGTGGTTTCCTAGTTGCCGGAAGTCCAGCAGTGGTTAGTAGCTTGTGGAAGGTAAACGATTTATCGACAGCATTGTTAATGATTAAATTTTATGATAATTTGCTAAACTCCCAAATGTCCTTAGCAGTTGCCCTTAACCAAGCGCAACTCTGGCTGCGGGATGTAACAAAGGAAAATTTATTACTCTGGATTGAAAGCTTATCTATAAAGAGTTATCAAAAGCGGCGTTTGAGTGCTCCCCTTTTGAAGAATGATGATTTTAAGTATCTAAGCCCCAGCGATAAGCCTTTTGAAAAACCTTACCATTGGGCAGCATTTTGTGCAATTGGTCAATAGGAGTTAAAACTATGAAACCTGAGATTCAAGAAATAGGAAATTTTATCAAGCTAATCAACAAGCAACCAGAGCTTTTTTCTGAACAGGATCGGAATGAACTGGAAGCGATAATTACTCCGCTATCTAATCATGATGTGGAGGGAATATTAAATAAAATTGAGAACTGGTGTAAATCTAATCCAGTTATTGACGATGCTCTAAATGTTGTAGTTGGTAGTAAACCAATTGCGGAAAAAGGAATTGGAGGCAAATTCCCTACTCCAGAAGCTAAAGCTGACTATGAAAAAAATAACGTGAAAGAAGAACTACTCAACGCTATCCGTCAGAGTTCTCCCCCAGAAACCGAAAAACCCAACACTCCCGCTGATGACTGATACGGCCTTGCGAATCACAAACCCCAGCGTCACCCTTTATGCCTTCCATCTCTGCCAAGACTTAAGTCAAGAACCGGAACAGTTGCGACAGGATGCGGATCAGTTGTGGCAACACTGTGCTAAGCTCAGCGAACCCCTAGCTATCCCAGACCTGGAATCTTTACCGCAAAAAATACTATCCCCTCCCAGCCAAACAGCGATCGCAAGCCGTTACGTAGAGTTACTCCCAGCTCCCTTAACTTACACTGCACCACTGCAAGTAGCAGGCTCTCCCCTAACCGTCCAGGTTTATCCCGTTAAAATTCATGATACCTATGCCATTGACCTAACCCTGTCTTGCCAGAATACTGTTACAGCCAGTGAATTTAGTCACTTCAATCCCCAAGGGTGCCTCCTAGCCAGGAAGATTCAAGCTTCTTTGGGACAAACCTTAGTGCTCTATGGAGAACCCGTGGGCACTCCCCAGGAAGATAGAACGTTAGCCGATGCCTGTGTGGATGCTTTTTTCCAGGGAACCGACCAAAAACCCGAACTTAGCGCATCTGGGCACTTATTTGGTAGCCCCATTTTTGCCTATGACAACGGTAAGGAGAAACCCACGGAGCAATGTCATGTTCTAGTCTGGTTAAACCGTAACCCAGAAACCTTAAACCTGGTTGAAAAGACGTCTTTGTCATTTTTCAATCTATTGTGCTGTCGCAGTAAAATCCTGTTTGCTTATGACCAAGCCCGTTGGTGTTATCGCCAAACCAGACAGCTCTATGGTGAACTGGAAGAAGAGGTTAAAGGCTTCAAGGAATTGCCAACAGACCCAGAAACAAGGCTAGAGCAACTGAAGCAGAAACTGACACAGATGCCACCCAAGACCTTTGACTATGCTGGTTATCTGCGAGACATGGAGGATCATAAAACTGCGATCGCTACCAATGCCCACAACTATGACACATGGCTCAAAAAAATCGGTGAATTTAGTCTCAAATACGATAATATCGAGTTTTTAGAAGACTTCCTCAATCAAAGAACCAACCTGTTTCAAAATCAGATTCAAACCAACCTCAATTATTTCAAACCCGGTCAGCAACTATTTGACCAGATGCTTGGTAGTATCCGAGGCATTGTAGAAATTGACCAGGCAGAACGGGATCGCGCTTTGGAAAAAGCCCTGAGAGATAAGGAGAAGGCTGATCAAGCCCGAGAAAAAAATTTAGAACGTTGGATTGCCTCTGTCGGTATTGGTTTAGGCGTCAGTGGTATTTCTTCCCAAACCGATGCTAAACCTCTAGAAGCGATTTTGATCAAACTAAACCCGAATGTATTTATAGAAGAGTGCCCTAGAGCTGAACTCCAGTCTTGCTTGAGTTACACGTTCTGGTTTGTGCTATTTCATGTTTTGGTTGGTGTTGGATTTGGTGCGATTACGGCGTTAATTTTGGGTCGAATTATGGATCGGGGAGGAAAATGAGTACTCAAGGGAGCAGGGAGTAGGGAGCAGGGAGCAGGGAGCAGGGAGCAGGGAGCAGGGAGCAGGGAGCAGGGAGCAGGGAGCAGGGAGCAGGGAGTTTTTATTGCTCAATAAACAGAAAGTTTTTAGTTTGTAGGGTGGGCAAAAACAATTTGATTATTTGAGCAATTCTAGATCATAAAACTTTGCCCACCCTACTTTCTAATCCCTAATCCCTAATCCCTATTCCCTGTTGGTGGGCAAAAACCGTTTAGTTCTTGTGAAAATTCTAGAGCATAAAATTTTGCCCACCCTACTTTCTATTCCCTATTCCCTATTCCCTGTTGGTGGGCAAAAACCGTTTAGTTCTTGTGAAAATTCTAGAGCATAAAATTTTGCCCACCCTACTTTTATTCCCACTTTCTATTCCCTGTTGGTGGGCAAAAACCGTTTAGTTCTTGTGAAAATTCTAGAGCATAAAATTTTGCCCACCCTACTTTCTAAATCTTCATCCTTTTTCAAAAAATCGGCTTACTCAAGCTAGAGGATTTGTCTAGTTCAGTTTGTTCTGGCAACTCATCAAAAATTGTTAGTCTATTGGGTTTGCAGCGTTTGAGAGTTACCATAATGCCTTGAGCTCCTTCATTTTCTAAGTCTTCAATGTATCCATAGTTGGCAGCCTGAGCCTCCTGCTGGTTAACAAAGGGTCCAAAGTAGTAGGTACACTTGGGGGTTTCGGTGATGATTTCCACCCAAAACGCTAACCCTAAGAGGTCGAAGATTTTGATTAAGGCTTCTTTCATGAAATCTACCTAGTTTCAAGGATAATCTCTGCTAATTTAATCGCCTTTTAAAGGTTTTTATCCTCCATTTACTGTTCTTGTTTCACAATCTGTTCATTGGAAGTACTATCGATATACAGTAATTCTGACCAACGCTGCCGATAGGTTTCATATAACACCATAGCAGTTGCTGCTGAGGCATTGAGGCTAGGGGTCTTACCCTGTAATGGAATTGAGACTAACATGTCACAGCAGCTTTGTGACTTTAGGCTTAAACCATTCCCCTCTGAACCTATTACTAATACCACTGAACCGGTCAAATCAACTTTGTGTAAAAGTTTACCAGTACCGGCAGCAGTTCCGTAAATCCAAAAGCCCGCAGTTTTCAACTGCTCTAGGGCATTACTAAGATTGACAACTCTGGCAATAGGAAAGGTTTCTAGAGCTCCTGCTGCCACTTTCCTGACAGTTGAGGTGACACCAACAGCTCGACGTTGGGGTATGACTAAGCCTTGAGCCCCTAGAGCTTCTGCAGTACGAATAATCGCCCCTAAATTTTGAGGATCATTAATGCCATCACAAGCCAATAAAACTGGCTGCTCAGTTGCCCATTTTGCTTTGTCAATTAAGTCATTTAAATCTATGTAGTCGTAAGGTGCTATTTGAGCTGCCACACCCTGATGGTTACCACCTTTGGTAATTTGGCTCAGGCGTTTTGGTGCTACTTCATCAATTACTGTACCGTTAGCCTTGGCTTTAACCAGTAAGGAGTGAAAGCGAGAATCGTAACGCAGCTGGGAAATAATCCAAACTCGGTTTAGCTGGTGCTGGTTTTGGAGAGCTGCTAGAACTGAATGACGCCCGTAGATTAAGTCACTCTCTTCTTCTGTGCTACTTACAAGTTTTGACTTAGAGTACCCATGCTGCTTCGGCTGAGTTTCCTCCGAGTGATGGGAATGTTTTGACCGTGGCTTTCGAGAGTGGTAGTTCTTTCGAGGGGGTTTCCCGTTCTTGTGAGAATTGCCTGGGGTCGAAGGAGATAATTTTTTATTCTCACCTTGCCGATCAGAGGACTTCCCTAACTTGATCTGGCCAGAAGCATCAGAGGAGGAATCAGAGGAGGAATCAGAGGAGGGGTTTTGATTAGCCATAATAGAATAAGGGTTTATGGGCTGTCGAGTTGTAGATGTGCCAATAACTGAGTCAACCGCTGAGTATCAGTAAGGTAGAGGTATCCCAGTAAGGTTTCTAAGCTACTAGCTTGTTGATAGATTTCTCGATTGAGACGCCGGGGGCTCTTTGTAGCAGCATTCCGTCCGCGCCGTAAAACGTCTTTTTCAGAAGCAGTTAGGTAAGGTTCTAGCGATCGCAAAATCTCAGCTTGGCTTTCTGCTCTCACATGAGCCACTACCTGGTTATGATAGTCACAGATTCGCCTCGGCGGTAGCAGATAGTGGGTTCGGATGTAAAGTTCATAAACAGCATCTCCTATATATGCCAAGGATGCTGGGGAAATCTGTTGAATTTTGGCAATTTGATCAACTTTCGCCATGAATTGCCTAAATCGAAACTCTGTCCACAATACTATAGAGTCACTTCCACCGCCATGGCTATCCTCTTCCAAGGGGTCTAATTGTGGATCGGTCTGAGCCATCTTTGGGGTATCACTGTCATTTGTTTATTAGACCAAATTTGAAATCCTTCAACAATTTCTGATTCCAGTATTCAATACATTGGCAAAAAAGCAAGTTACTCACACTCAACTCTGACCAATTCCCCACTCCTGAGAAAGTGAAGGCGGGTTTTGCCCCCGCCTTCACCATCGATTTTGTCATTTACCCTTGACGTTCTCCTCAGCTACCGCCAGAGAATCTTGCAGGGAGAGAAATTGTTCTAGGCGCACTAGTTTCACAGTTTGAGTCACCCGGGGATTGGTAACGACTTGTACACTTCCGCCAGCGGTTTTAGCTTTCTTAACTAGCTGCACCAAAGCACCCAAACCAGAGCTATCGACAAAATCAATTGTAGATAAGACCAGAATAATATGCGCTGGACCTTCTTCAATAAATTTGCCAATAACGTTACGGAGAGTAGATTCCGAAAAGGCATCTAGCAATCCAGTAAGACGGAAAATTTGATAATTTGACTCGACTTGGCGAGTGCCCCTTAAACTGACTGTAAGGGTTAGTTGTTCAGGAATAACACCCTCCTCGATATAGCTTACAAATATCAATAATCTAATACTTCTACTGTCAAGTTGACTACTGTGACAGTAGATTGATGACTTGGCTACCGTTGATACACGCGCCCTATCACCTACCTTGGCTTGTTGCTTAGCACGTCAAGGGGCTAAAACAACGTCAATTTTAGATTATACAACAGTATCAGAGTTTCGGGGGTAGGGTGACCGGGTGTAGCGGTAGGGTAAAATTAAGCCAGCCGCAATTGTAACCGATTAATTATAGCTGAAGCTGATTTCTTAGTTTGCTGGCAATGGGGCGTTGCTGATTCTGACTATGGTTTCGCCCCCCTAGCCCCCCAGCGAGCAATCCCTCGCTGGGGGGACTTTGAGTATGGGCTCCCCCCTTTTTTAAGGGGGGCTGGGGGGGATCATAATCTTGCGGAAAACTTTGAAAACACGCCCTAGGATACGCTACGCGATTGGCTCTAGGCCACGCTACGCGAACGCATCAGCTCGACAAACTGCTGAAATAAATAGTCAGCATCGTGAGGACCAGGACTAGCCTCTGGGTGATACTGTACTGAGAAGAACGGTAAGGATTTGTGACGCAACCCTGCCACAGTGCGGTCATTGAGATTTAGGTGAGTAACTTCCACCATGTCCCCTAAGGTATCGGGATCAATAGCAAAACCATGGTTTTGGCTAGTAATTTCCACCATTTGCTGCAAACCGGCTGGGTGATTCAAACCTCGGTGACCAAATTTAAGTTTAAAGGTCTGCGCTCCTAGGGCAAGACCAAGAATCTGATGTCCCATGCAGATGCCAAAAATAGGTTGCTGACGCTCCAATAAGGCTTTGGTGGTTGAGATGCCTTCGAGTACTACCGCCGGATCCCCTGGTCCATTGGACAGAAATATGCCATCGGGATTATACTTAGCAATTTCTTCTGGCGGTGTATTAGCAGGGACGACAATTACCCGACAATTGTAGCTAGCTAGACGTTTGAGAATATTACGTTTAATGCCAAAATCGATCGCAACAACTGTCAAAGGCTTGTCCTTTTCCACCCCATCAACTGCCGGACCGAACTCCCAATTGGCTTCCGTAGGATCAGACCATTCGTAAACCTTGTCAGTGCTCACTTCTTTAACTAGATTTAATCCTGCCATACTTGGAGCCCCTTGCACTTGGGACAATAATTCAGCGGAGTCAAGGATTTCTGTGGAAATGGCACCGTTTATCGCACCAATGGAGCGTATTTTGCGGGTTAATGCCCTTGTATCTATGCCGTAAATTCCTAGGATGTTGTGTTCTGCCAAATAATCGGGCAAGGACTGGGTAGAGCGCCAGTTACTGGGACGGTAGCAGATATTACGAGCAATTGCGCCTCGGATTTGAGGATGAGCAGATTCTTCATCGGATGGGTTAACACCAGTATTGCCTAATTCTGGATAGGTGAAGGTCACAATTTGACCGCAGTAGCTGGGGTCTGTCACCACCTCTTGATAACCCGTCATGGCAGTGTTAAACACTACTTCACCAATGGTTGTACCAGTCGCTCCGAAAGACCAGCCTTGGTAAGTTGTGCCATCAGCGAGAACTAGCAGAGCTGGATGAGCCGTTGAGATAGTCATTTTATGTCAAGTAAACCCTTTTCTTTAAGCTTAGGATTGAAGCGAATTTCAGTCTTTACCCCTCGGGATTCTAGCTCATCTTTAATTTTAGCTTCAACTCTCCGAGCAATTTTTTTTAAAATCTTCGTTTTTCCTAATTCCTCACTTTGCTCATACTCTAATTGCTCTGCTTCAGTCATTGTTATTTTAGCATCAATCGGCTGAATCCAGAGATTTTCCTGCTCTCCATTTCCCACCGGGGTCACACCATTCTCCTCAATCCATGCCTTACGAATCGTTTCTAATCGACTCCGGTCAGGTTTTTCAATGGTTTCTATTTTTAGCCAATAGCAGGATTGATGCTGACGAACTAAATGTTGTTTGAGGCTGACATATATATCTCGGGAATAGTTCACAAATTTAAGGGTTTTATCCTGGTCAAAAATTGCGTATACACCAATCTTTTTTTGTAAAATTTCTGGTAGATTTCCCGTTTCATCCAGATAGGGAATAAATTCTAAATCCCTCAGAGAGGGAATTTGATTATCAGACGTGAGCATGGTATGGAATTAAAAAATAAGATTCAAAAATAAATAATATCAACAAAATATAGCTATTCTACGACTTGTGAGTTACAAATTTATGGTTTTTAGGGAGCAGGGAGCAGGGAGCAGGGAAGAGGGAAGAAGGAAGAGGGAAAAAATAATGTGTAACTCATGAGTCCTATAAACGCTATATTATTGAAATTTGCGATAAATCGCACAGAGGCGACTGGGATTAAAGATTTTGGCTTTGAACATGAAGTTAGGAGGTACGTTAATGATGATATAATCATCAGATTCGTGATACTGCTCATATTCCGCTGGCATTCCCTTAGGGGTTGAAGTGGTGTAGGGAACTGGTTGAAACAGTAATTCAGTAAACTCAACCCTTTTAGCTTGAGCCGCTTCAGCTACTTGAGCCAAAAAGTTTTCCCCCATTAGTAAAGCAAATAAGTGGTCTCGGGCTTCTGGAGCTAGGACAAAACTGCTATCGAACTTGTTAATTATCTTGAGGCGAACCATAAGTCAAAGATAATCCCGAATTCTTGAACACAGAGATTATACCTGATCAAGATTCACTTCAGCTATCAGCTGACAGCTGACAGCTGTCAGCTGATAGCTTACAGGCGAACAACCTTCAACTTAGTCATCCTTCTGAACCACTTCTGTTCCCCGCTTCCGGATGCGATTCCGCTCCTTGGAGCAATTTCTATTCCCATCTGTGAGTTTATTTTCAAGTTTGCACTGCTCGTAAGTAATTTGGGCAGCGTGGCGTTTTGGCAGTTGAGTCTGTTTTTCTAAAGCTTTGTTAAAAAAATCTAAACTTTCTTGCTCCTGGCCCAGTTTTCGCAAAATTTGTGCTTTAAGGTAAAACACATCTGGATTGCTTGGTGTTTTTTCCATTGACCGGTCTATATAGTCTATTGCCTTAGAATATTGCTTTAAATCTCGATATCCTACTGCAATGCCTCGATAGGCTAAATAAGAGGGGAAAGCATAGGTTTCTAACTTGTCAATGGCTTGAGATGGGTCAGAAAATGGTAAATTGACTGCTAACATTAAATCCATGTAGCCTGTAATCAAGTTTAGCTCTGGGTCATTAGGATCAATTTCTTTGGCTTTATCCAGATATTCAAAAACTTTCTGTAATTTAGTCAAGGCGCTGATGGGACCTTCTTTTTCAAAATCGTAAGCCCCTTCCAAAAAATAACCGACTGCTGTGTAGAGATTACCCCGCAAGGGATCAGACGGAATCATTTCCTTAGCTATATCCAGAGTTTTGGTTCCGTAGCTCTTGAAGGTTTCCCAATCTTGATCTAAGTAAGCTAGAGAGGATAGCATAGCATAGGTCATGGGTTCTTTAGACTGCCTAGATTCCGATTTTTTTAGATAAGCTTCAGCCTCTTTATAGTTTCCATCCTTGAAGAACAAGTCAAACGCATCTTGAACAGTGTCATCAATGTCCCGAGGATTACTGTCGCGAAAGGGGTCAGCTGCTAAGGTGGGCATTCCCCATAAACCGATTAATACAACTGCTGTGCTGACACAAGCTTTAACTATCTGTTTTGGTGCTCGAAACCTTTGGTTCATCGTCATTATGACAATATTAAAAATATATGCTACTAACCTCAGTACTGACGTTGCACTTGATGCCAGGTTCCATAGTACCGGAAGTTGGGGCATAAGATGGTAAGTCAGCATTGAGCGGTCAGCCGTCAGCCGTCAGCCGTCAGCTATTCCAGTAGCGTGGCCCAAAGGCTAATGGCTGAACGCGCACGCGTGCGCGTAGCGCTTAAGCTGATAACTGATCGCTGAACGCGCACGCGTGCGCGTTCAGA
>NZ_JAAHHS010000107.1 GCF_010692395.1 Moorena sp. SIO3H5 | reverse complement strand
AGGGAGTAGGGAGTAGGGAGTAGCGATGCAGCGCGGTCTTGGGGGTTCCCCCCATGAGCGACTGCATCAAGACGGGAGTAGGGAACTTACGATCCAAAATTCCCAAAATTCCTACAGGGATTGCTCAGGTAAATGCTATGTTAATAACCTAAGGTTAAGGCACCAGGTCGGCGAGGATCAGATGCACCTTCAAAGGAATTGTTAATGTACATAATACTCTGGGTACTCCCCATAGAATCATCTACTGAAATCTTATATCCTTTATACTTTAATAATTGGATTGTATCACTATTGAAACCCTGTTCTACAAAAAGGTTATCTGGTAACCATTGATGATGTATCCGAATGGCATTAGTAGCTGTAGCAATATTGAGCTGGTGATCAATTACATTCATAATCAATTGCAAAACGGTGGTAATAATCTTACTCCCCCCTGGAGTGCCAGTGACCAGATAAGGCTTACTATCTTTGAGCACAATTGTTGGGGTCATAGAACTGAGCATCCTTTTTTCCGGTTCTATCCCATTGAATTCTGCTCCAGTTAATCCAAAAGCATTAGGTACTCCTGGCTTAGCTGAAAAATCATCCATTTCATTGTTGAGGAGAATACCTGTTCCCGGTACTGTAATTGTACTGCCATAGGTGAAATTTAAAGTGTAGGTATTAGCAACAGCATTGCCATACTTATCCATCACTGAATAATGGGTAGTATCATTGCTTTCTATCGGTTGAGTAATATTACCAGGCGCAATTTCTGAACTGGGAGTTGCTCGATAGGGATTAATCCGTTGACTGATTCGTTCAGCATAGGTTTTAGAGGTTAATTCAGCAACGGGAACGGGAACAAAGTCAGGATCTCCTAAAAATTTAGAACGGTCAGCATAAGCTAACTTCATACTTTCCGTCATTAAATGAATGGTTTGGGCAGTATTATGTCCCAGTTTCCGAATCGGAAAAGCTTCTAAGGTATTCAACATCTGGACTAGATGGATACCTCCAGAACTTGGAGGTGGCATAGAATAAATCTCATAGCCCCGATAAGTGCCCCGAATCGGATCTCGAATCACCGGTTTATAGGTCGCTAAATCCTTTTTGGTAATCAGACCACCATTGGCTTCCATGTCTGCTACGATAGCGGATGCGATCGCACCTTCATAAAAAGCTTTAGCACCATGTTTAGCAATCAGCTTTAAACTACGGGCTAAATCCTTTTGTACCAAGATTTCCCCTACCTGATAAGGCACGCCCCCTGGCTTATAAAAAATAGCCATACTCGCTTCAGAAGCCTGCATTCGCTGCTTATACTCTCTCAGAGAGCTGAGCAAATCTTCAGAAACTGGGAACCCTTTTTCTGCTAATTCTATAGCTGGTTGTAATGCGCGTTCTAAGGAAATAGTGCCGTATTTTTCTAGTGCCATGGTTAACCCAGCTACGGTACCAGGAACACCTACAGATAAATAACTGTATCGAGACTTTTCTGGGTCAACCTCACCATTACTATCCAGAAACATATCACCAGTAGCAGCTAGTGGTGCTTTCTCCCGATAATCAATAGCAATGGTTTGGTTATCCTTGGCTAGATGCAAGAGCATAAAGCCACCGCCACCGAGATTGCCAGCTCGCGGTAAGGTTACCGCTAGGGTAAACCCAATGGTTACCGCAGCATCAACAGCATTGCCACCTTCTTTTAAAACCGCTAAACCAGCTTCTGAGGCATAGCGTTCTTGAGAGGAAACCATACCGTTGTTAGCGATAACGGGATGAAAGATATCTTTTTTGCTAAAGATAACTTTGTCTTGAGCAAAGGCGCTGCCAGCACTAATAAAAATTAGCGTAGTCAGGCAAATGATGATGAATTTATGTGTTTTGGCGATCTTGCCCATGGAATAGTTAATCGAATAGTCAGGGATTAGAAATGATTTTCGGTTTTCGGAAAGATACTATAACGGTTTCCAGCAGCGCTACTAGGGAGTCGGGAGTCGGGAGTCGGGAGTCGGGAATCGGGAATCGGGAATCGGGAATCGGGAATCGGGAATCGGGGGAATTACTCTTGCCTCTTGCCTTTTGCCTCTTGCCTCTTGGCTATAAACAGCCTAATATCACTAATCGCACTAAACCGTTGTATTCTACTTGACAGCAATTTTGACTGCTTAATGATGAGTCTTTAAGGGCTGCAATTAATCCCGACTAAAAAAGTCGGGTATGTTTGACGTGCATTTTGAGGTATGTTACTTTTAATCAAGTCTTGACTGAACGTAATTAGAGAGCGTAATTCAGAGATATACCCATGAGCCAAGCCACAATTACTCCCAAAACCCAGACATCTACCGCATTTACCAAGTTGAAGTGTAAAGAGTGTGGTGCGGAGTATGAGCCCAAGGCAATGCACGTTTGTGAGGAATGCTTTGGTCCGTTGGAAGTAAAATACGACTACAGTATCCTCAGAAGCAATGTAACTAGGCAGAGCATTGAGGCAGGTCCGAAATCCATCTGGCGCTATCGTTCTTTCTTACCCCTTGCCACTGATAACTATATTGATGTTGGTACGGGAATGACTCCCTTAGTGAAATCGACTCGCTTGGCTAGACGCTTAGGGTTAAAAAATCTCTACATTAAAAATGATGCGGTCAACATGCCCACCCTCAGCTTCAAAGACCGGGTGGTATCAGTAGCTCTAAGTAGAGCACGGGAGTTAGGCTTCTCAACGGTATCCTGTGCTAGTACGGGAAACTTAGCGAATTCTACTGCTGCGATCGCAGCCCATGCTGGACTCGACTGCTGCGTGTTTATCCCTGCTGACCTGGAAGCGGGTAAAGTGATGGGCACTCTGATTTACAACCCTACATTAATGGCAGTCAAAGGCAACTACGACCAAGTCAACCGCCTCTGTTGTGAAGTAGCTAACAGCCACGGTTGGGGATTTGTGAACATTAACCTACGTCCCTACTATTCAGAAGGCTCTAAAACTCTGGGCTTTGAAGTGGCTGAACAACTAGGTTGGCAACTACCGGATCATATTGTTGCTCCCTTGGCATCAGGTTCCCTATACACCAAAATCTACAAAGGCTTCCAAGAATTCATCAAAGTCGGTCTAGTAGAAGATAAATCAGTGCGCTTCAGTGGTGCTCAAGCAGAAGGTTGCTCCCCAATCGCTCAAGCTTTCAAAGAAGGACGCGACTTCATTACTCCAGTCAAGCCCAACACTATTGCTAAATCCATTGCGATTGGGAACCCAGCCGACGCCGTCTACGCTTTAGAAATAGCTCAGAAAACTAAGGGAAACATTGAGTCCGTCACTGATGCAGAAATTATCGAAGGGATGAAGTTGCTGGCAGAAACGGAAGGAATCTTCACCGAAACCGCAGGTGGTACTACAATTGCTGTACTCAAGAAGCTGGTAGAAGCTGGTAAAATTGACCCCGATGAAACTACCGTAGCCTACATCACTGGTAATGGCTTGAAGACCCAAGAAGCAGTTCAAGGCTATGTGGGTCAACCGTTTGTGATTGAACCAAAACTAGACAATTTCGAGAAAGCATATGAGCGGGCTAACACCCTAGAGCGTTTGGAATGGCAGCAAGTTTTAGTTTAAGCTCTCAGCAGTCAGTGGTCAGTGGTCAGCAGTCAGCAGTCAGCAGTCAGCAGTCAGCAGTCAGCAGTCAGCAGTCAGCGGTCAGCTGATTTTATTCAAAAGCATCGATCTAGTAGCGATGCAGCGCCGCCAAAGGGGGTCTCCCCCATGAGCGACTGCATCAAGACAGCGTGGTGGCACAGGCTTCTAGCCTGTGATAAACCATAATAAGCTGAGAACTGATAGCTGTTCGCGTAGCGTGCGCGTAGCGCTTAAGCTGATAACTGATAACTGATAACTGATAACTGATAGCTGATAGCTGTTCGCGTAGCGTGCGCGTAGCGCTTAAGCTGATAGCTGATAGCTGATAGCTGTTCGCGTAGCGTGCGCGTAGCGCTTAAGCTGATAGCTGATGGCTGATAGCTAATAGCTGATTGCTTACCATTCAAGCTCCAAAATTGAGAATTCAAAGCAAGATAACACGATATTGATTATGGCTGTAAAAGTTTTAATTCCTACTCCTCTGCAAAAATATACCCAAGAGAAATCAACAGTAGAATGCGAGGGAACGAATGTTTCTGAACTGATCGAATCCCTGGAAAGTAATTGTCCTGGCATTAAACAAAAACTGTGCGATGAGAAGGGTAAACCCCGTCGATTCTTGAATCTCTACGTGAACGGGGAAGATATCCGCTTGTTGGACAATACAGAAACAAAACTCAACAATGGCGATGAAGTGAGTATTGTCACAGCTGTTGCTGGTGGTTAGACAGATAATCAGCACTCAGCAGTCAGCGATCAGCAGTTGGCCATTCGCCTTGGTCTTTTGGCCACGCTACTGGAATGGCTGATAGCTTACTGCTTAAAAGATAGAGTAATTCTCAGTAACCTTTGAGCAATATTGCTTATCCTTTCAAGACAATAGGCATGCTACGATGCAGTCGCTCATGGGAATAACCCCTTAAGGTCCGCGCTGCACCCCGACTCGCGACTTCCTCGGTGCGCTTGACTCATGATCGGGTAACCTGAGCTGACAGCTAAATCAGTGATTATTTTGCGTCCGCTATGGCAGTATGTGTAGCCAGAGCAGTTCAGTTTTGCAACTGGCACAACAGCACTCTGCCATAGTTGCTGGATTTCAGTATATTAAAATTATATTATTAAATCGTCTATTAAAAACTATAGTCTCTATAGTAACTTAGTGACTAAAAGTTGGTGGCTAAGTTGGCCGTATCACCCAATATAAAAATATCCCCTTATTATATCATATCAAAAACTAAAACTATAAAATAATTTTTTTTGGTTATTATCATCAGTAGGATTAGTAGTAATAGCTAGGTAGTCTCAGTAGCTCATAGCCGTGGGCAATCCTAGAACTGGTCAACAAAAACCTCAATAATGGTTGAATTTATAAAAAACTAAATAAATCAAGTAATTAACTAATTAAGTAATTTGCCGCCTTATATCCATGAGACAATCCCTGAAAAACTTCCCCCGACTCAAACGTGTTCTGTTCACTGGAGCGATCGCAACCACAGCAGTTTGGTCTTGGGCAACACCGATTAATGGTAGTTCTGTGGTTGTAGCATTTCAGGATAGCCCTAAAACGATTGTTGATGAAGTTTGGCAAACTGTCAATCGGGAATATGTCGATAACACCTTTAACCAAGTTGACTGGCAAGCGACTAGGCACGAACTGCTGAGCAGAAGCTACGCTTCAAAGGAAGAAGCCTATAAAGCGATTCGGAAAGCCCTAGAAACCTTGGAAGACCCCTACACCCGCTTTTTAGTGCCAGAACAGTTCCAAGCCTTGACAAACCAAACTGTTGGTGAACTGTCTGGTGTGGGTATTCGCATGGAAATAGAAAAGCAGACGGAGACCCCGTTAATCATTGAACCGATTGAAAATTCCCCAGCGTTTAAGGGAGGTCTTCAAGCTGGGGATAGGATTTTAGCGGTAGATAGCAAAGCTACGAAAGGGTTAAGTCTCGAAGATGCCTCGGAACTAATCCGGGGTAAAGTTGGGTCATCAGTGACTCTGCGGATTGCCCGACCAGGAGAGGGCATTTTTGAGATAGAACTAACCCGAGCTCAGATAGAAATTCCCTCTGTTCGTTACAGCGTCAAAGAGGAAGGGAATTTGCGCGTGGGTTACATCAGCTTAAATGAATTTAGTTCCCATGCAGCTGAACAAATGCAACGGGCAATTAGTAACCTAAATCAGCAGAAGGTGAATGCTTATGTGCTAGATCTGCGGGGTAATCCAGGAGGATTACTTTTTTCCAGTATTGAAATTGCCCGGATGTGGATGCAAGAAGGGGAAATTGTTAGCACTATAGACCGGATCGGTGGTAAACAAGCATACAGCGCTAATCGAACCGCCTTGACCCAACTGCCCTTAGCGATTCTAGTGGATGGTAACTCTGCTAGTGCTAGTGAGATTTTAACTGGTGCTCTCAAAGATAACAAACGCGCTACTGTTATCGGTTCTCGCACCTTTGGTAAAGCCGCTGTCCAGTCTGTCCATTCCTTATCCGATGGTTCGGGTTTAACGGTGACAGTCTCTCGTTACTACCTACCCAGTGGTGAAGATATTAGTTTGAAAGGAATTGTGCCCGATATTCGCCAAGAGTTGACCCTTGAGCAACGGCAACAGCTATCTAATCAACCGGGATGGCGTGGCACTAGCAAGGATCCTCAATACGGAAAAGCGATCGCAGTTTTAAAATCCACTACTGCCTCCGAGCCTGGAACCCTCAGTCAACCCATAAACTCAGGTAGAGTCTGGTAAGCTCTGCTGGAAATCGGGAATCGGGAATCGGGAATCGGGAATCGGGAGGAGATGTAGAGAGGAGATGTAGGGTGGGCAGTGTACTAGAAAGATTAATTGGCTGGTATACACCCAGGTATGCACTGCCCACCAAGGATGAATCACAATAGAACAGATGTAGGGTGGGCAGTGCCACAGAAAGATTAATTGGCTTGGGGTTTGCCTAGGTATGCACTGCCCACCAACGGATGAATCACTGCCCACCAAGGATGAATCACAATAGAACAGATGTAGGGTGGGCAGTGTACTAGACAGATTAATTGGCTGGGATACACCCAGGTATGCACTGCCCACCAAAGATGAATCACAATAAAACAATTTTTGTGAACTGAAATTGATTGCGATTCTGTGGAAGAGACGCTACGGGAAAACATTCAACTACTTTACCCATCGTACCATTATTGTCGCTAATTGATATCAGGAAGTATAGCGTTTACTAGTAAGGGTAATTGACATCTAAATTTTTGTCCCGACTCCCGACTCCCGACTCCCGATTCCCAATTTCCAATGCCCTAAAACATAATAAGCAAAAAAAAAATAGCCGCAGAAAACCTTCCACGGCTAGGAGTTTTTAGTTATGCCTCAACTTTCTAAACCAATCCAGAAATGATCCCATAGGATTGACCAAAGGTCACGCTACGTGAACAAACCTGATACTTTGGCCAGGGGGGTTACCCCCCCTATAATTTAATAGTTTAACCCAAATTTAAATACTTGGTCATCATGGTGATGAATTCGCCAGAAATTCCCGTCGGCTGAAGGGGGCTCCACTCGGAGATTTCCGCGTAACCCCGTGCATAAAGGCTATGCATTGTGTTGTTTATTGCCCGGCGGGAACCCTTCAGAATGTGCTTAATGGGGTATTTTTTTGGAGAAGGTTCCTGAGGAGTATTACTAGGAGTGATATCCTCAGGATTGTTTTGTGGATCTGGGCGAAAGTTGTCAGACATAATTCAAAATTGCTTTTGAGATTTATAAATATAATCATAACGATTATTAATTTACTTGTCAAGGGTTTTTAGATTTTTTTTGAGGGGTAATGGAATAGAATTAAGAATTAACAATTAAGAATTAATAATTGATAATTTAGTGCGTATGGTGCGTTAGGGGCTGGCTATAATTTTAAACTTTGTAGCTATTATTGGACCCGCCCCGTAACGCACAAACAAGTAGAATTTATAATCGAAAACAGGGAATATAGTAAAAATATTAGCGTTTGTTTTTTTGTGGTTTTAATTTACTGATCGCCTTGAAAACAGGAAATAAAAAAATAAAATATATCCGCAAAATTGTGATAGATATATAAAATAAATTGTGAGAACTTTTTCCCCTACTCTCTGTTCCCTGTTCCCTGTTCCCTGTTCCCTGTTCCCTGTTCCCTGTTCCCTGTTCCCTGCTCCCTGCTCCCTGCTCCCTACTCCCTGTTAGCTAGATTTTTTTGTATTAGAATAAATAAAAATAGGGTTATCTGTATCTACTGGTAAATGCTATATAGTTAACTGGAAGCTAATCGGTGAGTGATTCGAGGGGATTGATAAAAATATCAGGGTGCGAGGACTCAGAAGCCAGTATAGATGTGGTGTTTGTTCACGGATTGGGAGGTGAAGCTAGAGGCACGTGGCATCCCCAGCATGCAATAAATGATGATAATTTTTGGCCAGTTTGGTTAGGACAAGAGCAGCTAGGTCTTAACATCTGGTCTTTTGGGTATGACGCGAAAGCGACACACTGGAAAAGCAACAGCAGTATGCCCCTTTTCGATCTTGCTAGTAATTTATTAGATTGGTTACACAGCTGCAATCTGGGTAAGCGTCCATTAATATTTATTACTCATAGTATGGGCGGGCTTTTAGTCAAAAAAATGCTTCGTAGTGCTAATAATTTTGATGACTATAAAGGGATTATTGAGCAGACTAAAGGCATAGTATTTCTGGCTACTCCCCACACTGGGACTCATCTCGCTAATTTAATTAATAATATTGGTGTTTTAGCACGAACAACCGTCAGTGTAGAGGAATTAAAAGCTCATGACTCTCAGTTACGGGAATTAAATGAGTGGTATAGAGAAAACGTTAGGAGTCTAGAAATTGTCACAAAAGTCTATTATGAAACCCAGCCTGTAAAAGGGATTTTGGTTGTAAACAAAGATAGTGCCAACCCAGGCATTGAAGGAGTGAAGCCGGTTGCTATACCAAAGCACCATATTGACCTATGCAAACCAGAGTCTCAAAACAGTTTGGTCTATCTTGGTGTCAAGAAATTTATCGAGGAATGCCTCACCAAAAAACAGATAACGTTAAATCCTCCCACTAACATTAGTATCAATAGTGGCACTCCCTACTTTGTGGGTAGAGACGATCAACTTCAGCAGCTCCATCAGGAACTTCAAAAGACCGATCGATTAGCAATTTCTGCCATTGCCGGAATGGGCGGTGTGGGCAAAACCGAATTAGCTCTACAATATGCTTTGAGATATCAGGATAACTACCCTGGTGGTAGGTGCTGGTTTCCAGTGCGCGGGCTAGATCTGGGGATTCAAGTTGTTAGTTTTGGGCGTACGGAATTAGGATTAACCATTCCAGATGACCTAGAGTTCAAGGAGCAGGTAAGATACTGCTGGAGACATTGGCCAGAAGGAACAGTATTGATCGTGCTGGATGATGTCGCTTCTTTCGGCAATGACTACAAAGAAACAATTCATCCCTATTTGCCTCCAGCTGACTCCCGCTTCAAAGTACTGGTCACCAGTCGTCAGCGTCCAGGGGCTTCTTACCGACGAATTGACTTGGATGTACTATCCCGAGAAGGAGCATTAGAATTCTTAGGTAAGCTTGTTGCAAAAGAGCGCATTGACAAGGAACTAACCGAAGCAGAAGCCTTATGTGAATGGTTGGGGTATTTGCCTTTGGGTTTGGAGTTAGTGAGACGATATTTAGATCTACATCCCACCTTCACCATTGCTAAAGTTCAGAAACGTTTAGAGAAAAAGAAATTAGCAGCTAAAGCATTACTTGATCCCACAGAAGAAGGGGAAATGACAGCCCAGTTGGGAGTAGCAGCAGCCTTTGAGTTATCTTGGGAAGATTTGAAAGATTGTCCAGAAGCCCAGCAGTTGGGATGTCGTCTGAGTCTGTTTGCTTCTGCTCCTTTTGAGTGGTCACTGGTACAGAAGTGTGTTATCGAAACTGAAGATGAAGATGACTGGGAAGAAGAACAAGAAGAATTGGAAGAATTACGCGTTCGCGAAGCGTGGCCTACGGCCAATCGCAGTTTACTGAAACTGAACCTGTTGCAACTGACTGAACAGCAAACCTATCGGCTCCATCCACTAATTCGAGAATTTTTCCTGACCAAGCTGGCTCAATTACCAGAGGCTGATAGCTACAAGCAAAGCTTTTGTAAGATAATGGTGGCTAAGGCAAAAGAAATTCCTTATATCCCAACTCGCGATCAGATTGCAGCAGTTAGCCCGGCAATCCCTCATTTAGCCGAAGCTGCCACAGTCCTAACTGACTGGCTCAGGGATGAAGATTTAATAGAGCCCTTTGTTGGCCTAGGAAGATTCTCTGAGGGTCAAGGTACCTATGATCAGGCTGAACCCTGGTATGAGCAATGTTTAGAGATAACCAGAAGCCGCCTGGGAGAAGAACATCGCGATGTGGCACTCAGTCTCAACAACCTGGCATTACTCTACCAAGTTCAGGGGCGTTACCATGAAGCGGAACCCCTTTATGTCCAGGCTTTGGACATGAGAAAGCAGCTACTGGGTCAAGACCATCCCCATGTAGCAACCAGTCTCAACAACCTTGCAAATCTCTACCGAACTCAGGGGCGTTACCATGAAGCGGAACCCCTTTATGTCCAGGCATTGGACATGAGAAAGCAGCTGCTGGGTCAAGACCATCCCCATGTCGCTGAAAGTCTCAACAACCTGGCATATCTCTACCAAGCTCAGGGGCGTTACCATGAAGCGGAACCCCTTTATGTCCAGGCATTGGACATGAGAAAGCAGCTGCTGGGTCAAAAACATCCCTCGGTAGCCACTAGTCGAGCCAACCTGGCATATCTCTACCAAGCTCAGGGGCGTTACCATGAAGCGGAACCCCTCATTGTCCAGGCATTGGACATGAGAAAGCAGCTGCTGGGTCAGAACCATCCCTCGGTAGCCACTAGTCTCCACAACCTGGGATTACTCCACTATACTCAGGGGCGCTACCATGAGGCAGAACCCCTCTTTGTCCAGGCTTTGGAGATCAGAAAGAAGCTGCTGGGTCAGGACCATCCCCATGTAGCATCCATTCTCCACAACCTGGGGTTACTCTACCAAGCTCAGAGGCGTTACCATGAAGCCGAACCCCTCTTTGTCGAGGCATTGGATATTGCAGAACGAAAGTTAGGGTCAAATCATCCTAACACTGTAATCTACCGTCAGAATCTAGAAATATTGCGGGATGATTTGTCACAGTAATCAGTATATAGAATGTAGAATTAAGAATTAAAAATTAAGAATTAAGAATTGAGAATTGACAATTGATAATTAACAAGGTATCATGTAAAATTTCTAAGATAGAAAGTAGAAGCTCTAAGATAGAAGGTATAGCAGTCGAAGTAAAGCTTAACACATAATATTTTTGCTCCCTTTCAAGCAAAATACTTTGTCCTAAACTATACTTCAGTTGCTATAAATTCTTCATTCTAAATTCTAAATTCTAAATTCTAAATTCTTCATTCCCAATTAATTTCAATAACGCCAGTAAGGACGACCTTTCCAAAAGACCCCTAGGATTACTCCAATCAAAGCATTCATGGAAAACCCAACTAACTCAAAAGGGATTGGAAGTTGGGACTTGAGCAATAAACCGACGATAAGGCACAACACTAAAGCCCAGAGACTAGAGGTCTTCAGGAATACCTGGGACTGCCAACGTTCACAAATATAAACTCCTAACACCCCAACTCCTATAGCCGCAGCCATAAACCAGATGATTGCTAGGGGTCTAGAAAATAGTAGCAGGGAGACAGGACGGAAAATTTGTGATTGAGTCAAGCCCCATATAAACAGGTTCTCTAAAACAGCTACCAGCACAGTGGTCAAGGCAGCTACTTTCGACAGAGGTAGCCAAGGCTGTTGCTTAAAATTATTCCAAGGGTCATTCATGCTATGCTTCCTTTGATTTGGTTGATGATTATAAAAAAAAGTGTAGCGAGCTGGAAAACCCTGTCTGATCATGAACTTGCCAATCGTCTATCACCAGGACTATGTCGCACCTCTGCCAGACGGGCATCGCTTTCCCATGCCTAAATTTGGGAAACTCTACCAACTACTGCTACAAGAAGGCATTGCCACTCCTAAACAATTCCACACTCCAGAGCGTCCCCCACTAGAGTGGCTCCACCTGGTTCACACCCCCGCCTATGTTCAAGCTTACTGTGAAGGTACCCTTGACCCGAAAGCTGTGCGACGCATTGGTTTACCCTGGAGTCCAGCGTTAGTAAAGCGTACCTGTACTGCCGTAGGTGGTACGATTCTCACCGCTAAACTCGCCCTGAATCAAGGATTAGCGTTCAATACTGCTGGTGGTACCCATCATGCTTTTCCCAATTATGGCTCAGGGTTTTGTATCTTTAATGATTTAGCGATCGCATCCCGTGTGCTCCAACAACTGGGACTAGTTCAGAAAATTTTAATTGTTGACCTAGATGTCCACCAAGGAGACGGTACCGCCTTTATCTTCCAAAACGACCACAGTGTCTTCACCTTTTCGATGCACTGTGAAGTCAATTTCCCTAGCAAGAAACAAAAAAGTGACTTAGACGTTCCCCTACCAGAGGGAATGGATGATGATGCCTATCTACAAACCCTAGCCAAGTATCTTCCGGACTTACTCTCAGGATTCAAACCCAATTTAGTCCTCTACGATGCTGGAGTTGACCCCCATGTAGAAGACCGCTTGGGCAAATTAGCCTTGACCGACACAGGAATTTACCGTCGGGATATGCAAGTGTTGAGTACCTGTGTAGCAGCTGGTATCCCAGTGGCTAGTGTTATTGGTGGTGGCTACGGTAATGATTTCGATGCCCTAATCTATCGCCATTCTTTACTCTACCGTGCTGCTCTTCAGGTCTATCGCCAGTGTCAGCTTTAATGGCAAACTTAAGACAGAGGAATTCTTTGGTTGTAATCAATAGGATTGATAGCTAGATAAGGTAGATACATTCCCTAGAGCTACGGCCAACGCTACACCCGATTCCTAATTTACCATTCCCCATTAGAAAAAACTGTGCTGCTATCCAAAGGCTTTGAAGTAGAAATGTATACCGGCACTCCCGAAGGGGATATTGTCGGTTTTTCCGATCAGATTGTTGCATCCCTCGACGGATTTGTCCGAGAGCCAGATCAGCGCAATGTAGAATACACCACTGCTCCTTTATGTTGCTATGACCGTCTCTTATGTGCCTTAGTGCGTCCCCGACAACAGCTGCGACAGTATTTAAAAAGCTTGGGTAACTATACAATAATTCCCGGCAGTACCCTGTCCTTAGGTGGAAGTGGACGTTTTTACCGCTCTGACCCCAATAATCCTTACCATTCCTACATTGAGAACACCTACGGCACTAAAGTTGTCACTGCCAGCATCCATATCAATGTGGGCATCTCTGACCCAGAAATCCTGATGAGAGCTTGTCGTCTAGTGCGAATGGAAGCTCCACTATATCTAGCCCTGAGTGCATCTTCCCCCTTTCTGGACGGTAAAACCACTGGCTATCACTCCACCCGCTGGGGAATGTTTCCCAAAACTCCCTCTGATGTTCCTTTATTTGAAAGCCATCGTCACTTTATCCAGTGGAATGAAGAGCAAATCGCTGCTGGTACCATGTTTAATGTCCGTCATCTCTGGACCTCTGTGCGCCCCAATGGCAACCGACGCCCCTATGATCTCAACCGTCTAGAGCTGAGAATCTGTGATTTAATGGTCGATCCCATTGCCCTGTTAGCGGTTATGGCACTATTGGAAGCACGCCTAATCCAACTGATTCATGATCCCAGTCTTGACCCCCTGGAGATAAGTACAATACCTGCCAATAACCGTTCAGCTGACTTGATTGCCCTCACCGATGCCAATGAAATCGCTGCGGCTGAATCCAGTTTGGATGCGCAACTGAGACATTGGGAGGATGGCAGACTAATTTTGGCCAGAGATTGGATTGAGGAACTGTATCAAGAGGTTTGGCCGGTAGCGAAAAAACACGGTTTTAGTTGCTTCCTCTCACCAATTAAGAAAATTCTACGGGAAGGAAACACCGCTTCCCAATGGTTACAACTTCATTCAGTGGGTGTTGATCCTCGCCAAGTCATGATTCAAGCCATTCAATCCATGGCTGAGCAAGAGTCGCTACTAGAAGATCAATTGTGCCAGTCTCTGGTAGCATAAATGACTAACAGCTTTGTTATTCAATTACAATTTAATAACTAAACTTGTAATTATGAGGGTAGGGAGAATCAGTATTCCCCCTACCCTCCAATTAAGATGCCATTTTTTATGAATTTTTTTAAATTTTTTAGAGTTTTTGTAAAGAAAACCAGCTCAATTGAATAATTTTTTTGCCAAGTGAAATGGTGTGAAATATAAGAATATCTAATATATGCTTCAACAAAAACTAATATAAGAAAAACATATATGATCTATATCACTAGGTAGAGGTGATCTGAAATACAGAAAAAAATATTGACCTTAGGTATGCCTATAGTACTATGACTTAGGATCTATATCGAATGATCCTCGAACCTGAATTCCTTGAACTCATTCAAATAAATCTTTTAGGTGCGCTTTCCGACACCAGTTTGTCCACAGTTTGCCCACACCCCATACCCAGTAAAGCTTTAAAGCTAGTTGTCACCACTTAAAATACCAATATGCGATCGCTTATATGTTTTCTAATCAGGGGTTTTATATCATCTCAGGATAATTACCCTGTCTTGATGCAGTCGCTCATGGGGGAAACCACGGCAGTCGCTCATGGGGGAGACCCCCAAGACCGCGCTGCCTCCCCAAGACCGCGCTGCATCGCTTAATAACAACCTCCCCATCTCCCCATCTCTCACCTCCCCATCTCCCATCTCCCCATCTCCCCATCTCCCCATCTCCCCATACTCCGCTTAATTATGGGTATTCAATCAGACTTGATATTAAGGGTTTCATGGTAAAAGTTGTCTTAATTAACCCACAAATTCCGCCGAATACCGGCAATATTGCCCGAACTTGCGCCGCCACTACTACTCAATTGCACTTAGTGGGTCCATTGGGTTTTGAAATTAGCGATCGCTACTTGAAACGAGCAGGACTAGATTATTGGCCTTATGTAGATTTTAAATATCATGATTCTCTTGATGCATTTATCAGCTATCACCAGAAGCAAGAGGGGCGATGGATTGGCTTTACCAAGAGAGGAACATACAACTATATTAAGTTTCAGTTTCAGCCCAAGGACTGGTTATTGTTTGGCTGCGAAACTCAAGGTTTGCCTCCCCATGTCTTAGATGCGTGTCAGGCTAAGGTCTTTATCCCTATGGCCGAGCCGGGAGTTCGCAGCTTAAATCTCTCCGTCAGTGCTGCCCTTGGCTTATTTGAGGCCAGGCGTCAGTTAGGTTACTTGGGATAGGTTTTTTGTGTGTTAATAATTAGGACTTACGAGTTTTAGTTGGTATGAGCAGTCCAATTTGTATAATTTGTATAAATTTTATATATAAATTTCTTTTGTATAGATTTAGTTGTATAGATTTTGCTTATAGATTTAGTTGTATAGATTTAGTTGTATCGATTTACGTTTAAGGCTTAACAGTTTATTTTTAATAAAACCTTAGTATTTCAATATATCATTCCTTAAATCCGGTGTCAATAGAAATATCGACGGCGACTAAAGTCGTTGTTTACCTAGTCCTCATCTTGCCGGACTATAGCAATTCTAAATCATTTGTAAAATCAGACAAATCTGGAATCGTTGCTGGAAAAAGGTTATAGCGAACACTTTAAGCCAATATATTTCACGAATCATTTAGGACTGCTATAACATAGAAAAATTAAATGGGGAGCAAGAGTCCGCCCCACTCAAAACATACTTATCCCCCTTCAGGGGTTTAAACACTATAGCTAGAGTTTAAATGCGTAATTTCACCTCTACTGATGGTGTCAATAGGAAATGTCTGTATAAATGTGTAATTTTTGTGAAAAACAATCCTTCTCAGTGAATTCCCTAGCTGATCAATCCATCACTATATCTTTATATTGGGTTAAACTCTGTGAAAACGTTTTGCCGGACAAGTCTGTTTTAATCAGGGAAAGACCTCAAAAGCAGGTATCTTTCCGTAAAATCAAGGACGTTCAGCCTACAGCTGACCAGACGAACCTTGGTTGAATGAGTTAGTCTGTGTAAAATTACTCACCAAAAATTCAACTATGTAGAATACTGAAATTACCGAACACATATAAGAAATTTCTATCATAAAGAGTAGGATTACCGAGAAATTACCGATAGATTTTGCTGATATCAAATGGCGAGTGATAAATATACCAAACCAGCTATCAATAGAGAAAAGGAGGATTTGAAAGATTTTGTGAGCGCACCATCAACTAGCAACCCACCAGGATTAATATGCCGGTTGATACAGGATTCTACGGTTGTTGTCTTACCCAAAATTCGCGTAGAGTTCATCTGTAACCAGTTAGTTACTTCGAGATTCCCATCGCTGTTTTTATGGCGCTCAAAGAGAATAATCAGCAAATATGCTGGATTTTCTTGGGTTACTGAGGGTGGTTTCCCGGAGCAAGCTTGATTAGCCAGTTACTTTATATGCATATATATGCAGCATATGCAGCCATCCTGAACGGCAGCCGTAGTCAATCCCGACAATATCTCTGGTATCGGATGTTGTCCACCTAGTTGTCTAAGGATAAGTACCTATCAATGGCTTCAAGGTGTATCTAGCTATTGCCATAAAAGAACAAATTTTTTAGTAGTCATGTGAGCTTGTCTAAATCAAAGAAGCACGGTAATCTTTGCTAAGTCTCCCAAATAGATGTGATTTGGATCACACTTTAGCAGTGAGTCACATCATTGACTGGTAAAAAATCAATCAGGAACTGTTAAGCGCTCGTCAAACACCAGGAGGACTTTTTTGAAAGGAACACTTACTGATAAGGTCAATCATGTTCCGACCTGTGCAGCAGAGTCATCGGATTCGGCATCGAAACTACCTGCAAGTAATCATCCGGTCGGTGCAGCAATTCCCCTTGAGGTGAACCGTAAGGCTCGTACCTCAGCAGCCATGCTTGGATTGGCGATTTCCATGGGGGCATCAGGGTTACTATTACCTCAACAGGGTGATGAAGCAATGGCATTCGAGCCAGTTGCTCCTGAGCCAAGTGGGACGAATCTACCAGCAGCCGAATTTAAAGTTACCGCTATTTCAAGCCCCTCATTGCCAAACTCGGCTAAGCAGGAACAAGGGAGTGTGGAATCAAAGCCAGCCTCACCCCCAGAATTTGCGGAGGCCGTAGGCCACCGCTACGCGAAAGCGAACTTTAACAAGCTCAAAACCGATGACACTCTCCCAGTAGCGAGGAAGTCTACCATTGGTGAAGTTAAGGGTGCTCATCTCAAAGCCTCATCTAACTCTGAGGGTCTACAGCCAAAACAGTTGCTAGCATCTGCACCAGTCTCAAAATTGGGTAACCTGTCAACGGATCCATCCCACGCTGTTTCCAACAAAACCAATAATCTTTTAAAAGCTAGACAAGACCTAGCCCTCAAGCGCCTCCAAAAACATCGAAACCGTCTGAGCAAAAGTCTGGTTCAGTTGAGGTCCGAGGAGTTTAATAAGTCTTATCAACTGGCATCAGGGACCCTTGGTTCTAGCCCACACACTTTACCCCCTGCAGTGCTAAAACCTGAGGCTTCAGTAACAGAAACATCGCAACCCATTGTTACTGTACCTACAACTCCGGCGGCGCTCCCACAGCCAATGCCGAAAGTTGCTGTATCACCAGCCTTAACCCAATCAACTAGATCTGGGTCACTACCAGTGGTCATTCCAGTACCGACTCCAGAAACAACTGTCATATCGGCAGTCAAACCATCAGTTGTCAAGGTCAGTACTCCAACAATTGCATCGGCTACAACCAAGGTAACTATAGACCAACTCAATGTACCACAGCCAGTGGTGCTGGGAACTAGGCTGTCATCTACTGGCAACTCTTTTCACCAGGTCAAAGCTGGTGAAACCCTCGATTCTATTGCCCGTAGCTATGGTTTATCCCGCTCAGAGCTAGTCTTAGCCAATAAGCTAGATAATCCTAACCTCATTGAAATTAATCAACAGCTGAAAATTCCTCAAGTTGGGAAATTCGATCAGCAAAAGTCGTCTGTTACCTTGCTATCTAGCAACAGCCGGAAATCTCAATCTTGGAAGCAAGCAATAGCGCGACCATTAGATTTAGGAACTATCTCTGTTAAGACTTCTACTAGTCGAGATCAAGTCACATCCTTATCTATACAGGAAAAACCTAAAGTAAAACCGGTAACTGAGACGATTCTGACTCAATCGACTTCAGACAGTGGTCTGTTAGCTCAGGCTACTTCCTCAAATGAAAATCAGCCCTTAGAGTCTATTAACTCTCAGCGCAACTCCTATGTTGAAAAATTAAGGGCTGATATTCTCAAGATGCGAGAAGAAATCCGGGAGAATAAAACCAGCCCAGAGGAAAGCAAGCCAATCAACCTAGGAGTTACTACTAACGAGGCAGCTGATCCCTCAGATAAGGAGTCTAAATCTGTTGAGATCACTCCCCAGTTCAATCCTGAGAATAATCAAGCAAGCGGTACAAAAGAGTGGCAATTATTACCGCAGCCACCGACAGCTCCACAGGCTCCTATTGCTATTCCAAGACCTCAGCTACCTCAGAAAACTCGACGCAGTTCTATTGCCATTCCTGTGCCTCCACCTGAGGTATCACAACCGAGAAGAATAGCTGTAGCTCCTGCCCCACCGGAACGATTTAACCCAATGATCCGCATACCGGTAGGAAAACCTGTTTCGCCAGGAGTGCCACCTCTGTCTAAACCAGATATGTACTTGCCAGATAGCCCTAACCGCTTTAACGGATATATCTGGCCAAGTAATGGTGTGATTACCTCAGGTTATGGTCGGCGTTGGGGACGGATGCACAAGGGCATTGATATTGCCGCTCCCATTGGGACACCAATTATGGCAGCAGCCCCTGGTGTTGTGGTCAGTGCTGGTTGGAATTCAGGTGGTTACGGTAAATTGGTGGAAATCAAGCATCCTGATGGCAGTCTGACCCTTTATGCCCACAACAGCCGAATTTTTGTGCGTCGTGGACAACAGGTTGGCCAAGGTCAACGAATTGCCGCTATGGGTAGCACAGGTTATAGCACTGGTCCTCACTTACACTTTGAGGTTCATCCCAGAGGTCGGGGAGCTGCCAATCCGATGGCCTTTTTGCCTAAAAAACGGTAAGAGAGTGATTTCCAGGGAAGTATCCCAATCCGGCAAAATCAATAGGTCGCATGAGGAGACAGAGGTCAAGGGTAAGGTGAGCAATAGAGAACTTTCCTACTCTTCCTCACCTTCTCTGACAATACTTATGATGACCCTTAGCCCCTTGAGCTAAAGGGAAAGTCGTTGTCTGAAGCAGGAATTACCTTTCCTATTTTTCTTCTGCCTTTTCCGTATACCCCTTTATCTGTGCCGTTCGATGGGTGCGCACGCAGTATGTCAACTAAACTTCTGCTGAAACAATAGGAATTATGATAGAAATTATTGGCATTGATATGTTATAGTAGATAAGGATTAAAGATAAGGCTCAGTAGCTCAGTGGTTAGAGCAAGGGACTCATAAGCCCGAGGTCGCAGGTTCAAATCCCGCCTGAGCCATACCTAATTAATTAGTCAACTGGATTGATCAAGAGAACCCTGGTAGTGTTCTCGGATTGCGTTAATCGAAAAGAGAGCTTTAAACATTAGGCCAGCTGACTGATAAAGCTCGGCTCCACCTTGCAGCCGGTCAACCAGGGCTATTACCAGCTCTACCTGGTAACCGGCTTCCTTAAGGCGATCCACGGCTTTCATGGCTGATTGCCCAGTAGTCACCACGTCTTCTAATACCACTACTTTGGCTCCTGTGGGCAAAGAAGGCCCTTCTATGTATGCCCTGGTTCCATGACCTTTTGGCTGTTTGCGGATAATTAGACCAGGGATAGGGCAGTTTTCTAAGGCAGAAACAATGCTAACCGCACTCACTATGGGATCTGCACCCAGAGTTAAGCCAGCAACAGCTTGAGTATCAGCAGGTAGCATTGAGAATAGCAAACGTCCTATTGCCAATGCTCCTTGAGCATTAAGGGTAACCTGTTTACCATTGATGTAATAAGAGCTACGCTGCCCCGACGAAAGCACAAAATCACCCTCTTGGTAAGCCAGTTGACAAAACAAATCCAGCAGAAAAGGTCGCAGGAGAGGTAAATCTTTTGGGGTGGATAGAGCTTGAAATTGGTTATTCATGAAACTTACTACTGAAGCCGGTTGATTTAGATTATGCGGTATTCTTTCGAGTCAGCAGTCAGCGGTCAGCCATCAGCGGTCAGCCATCAGCTAAAAGCTCACGGGGTGACAACAAAGCTCAAACCTAGATAGGTGCTAGGTTAATGGTTTTAGGTGTTGGGTAAAATCAGCGGATCGGAGTCATTTGCTATTGCCAGCAATTAAAGCAATTTTCACCAATCCAACGTCAATGATAGTTTGAATCAATCCATCCCGAAAGGGCAATCTTCCCGCTTCACCTAACCCCTAAAACCTAAGCCCTGTAACATTTTCAATTAACTTGTCACCCCCTGAGGCTAAAAGCTCACGCTACTTGAGGTGCCGTTGGCCGTTGGCCACGCGTGCGCGTTCAGCTTATTTTATTCAAAAATTGAGGGGTTTCTCCTTTGGAGACGGTACGCGAACGATGCCCCGAAAATCGACATACA
>NZ_JAAHHS010000106.1 GCF_010692395.1 Moorena sp. SIO3H5 | reverse complement strand
TACAGAACAGAGATGTTCAAAAGCACCTCAAGTAGCGTGCGCGTAGCGCATAAGCTGTTCGCGTAGCGTGTGCGTAGCACATAAGCTGATAGCTTATCTAAATTATAAATTTTTCCGTGATACTTATATCGCCCAATTTTAATCTGATACTGAATCGTTCCTCTGGTTGGCAACTGAAATCAATTTGGATCTTGTCGTTAGTTTTTCCTGCTTGAGCTTTCATACAAGAAGTTCCCGATTCATCCAGTAAATTTACCTGCAAATCTGGTGGTAAATACATTGAATCACCAGCAGGATATAGCCGCATAAAAATATCGATATCTTCAGTATCAGAAGGTTGGAAATTCACTTGCAGCAGCAGGACTACCCCTTGACCAGCTAAGTCCATTAGCTTGGCTCGCATTGTTGATCTGTCATTACCCCTTAAAGCCTCTATCCTCGCTTCTTGGTTGGAGCGCCGCTTGATACCTAACTCAGATCCTCTGAAGGCAGGAACCGTTTTGAAACTAGACCTGTACCTATACTGAGGTAAAAGTGATGCTGGTGCTTGCCAATCTGCCTGAAATATTTCTTCAAACCATTGGCTTATTCTCACCGATTTCTTCATCCAATTAATCTTGTCAATTAGTGTATCGAGAGATTCAAGCTGTTCTAGGGGTAAAGGGTCTAGGGATTTAGCGATCGCATGATACGGAGCAAATCCCAATAACTCTACCTGGTCTAATTGCTCACTGAACTGCACTGCCACATAGCCAATCCGGTCTTCGGTCACTTCTAGTGGCACATTCAAGGCTGACTGACCTGGTAGCACTGGACGACATTCCAATTTACCAATGTTGGGCAAAACCAGATCAGCTACATCAAACAATGCTCTCAAACCCGGATTCCAACAATCACTTTGAGCAAGATTACTGGGAATATTGAGCCATTTAAGATAGTTGTTAACAGCATAAACGGCTAAAGTATTTAAATAGACTTGTTTTCCTTTCCTAGGGGTGGCTTGTTCAGCAGCAAATTGTGCTGCATAACCATGAGCGTCTGAGCTAAGAGAAACCCTAATGTTAGTTAATTCTGTAATAGTCATGGTTGATGTCCAAATGTTTTACCAATATCTTGCAGCTTCGGCAAGCATTTTTTCTTCCAGTGAGAGTAGAGAGTTTGTTGGTTAGCCTTAAATTCTCTAGCAATGTCAGCAATTCGCTGGGGTGGTTCTTTTACTAGCAACCGGATTGCTAATAGCTGACAATGACATTCGGGATAGTTGCGGGGATGACAACCGATTAGTTTCCCATCTGGATCGTTTTTAATTTCTGCGAGAATCCCTTGACTTAGACGCTGGCGTTCAGCTGTCTGGATTGCTTCAATGTAATCATCCAGTCTACTCAAGCAAGGTTTAGGGTCTGGCAATCGGTCTTCTAGAGTCCTTGAATCCTCCTCACTGTTACCGATCGGTTGATTAGTGCTAATCTTTGGATAGTTACTATCTGAGATATATAAATCTCGGATGCGCCAGCGTAAATATCCGTTGATCCAGGTCACTAAGCTTTTTTCAACGGAGGTTGAACTTGGCTCAAACTGGTACAGATTGCGGATGACCCATTCCCAGGTTCGATTTAACGCCTCTAGATAGTCTACGTGGGAAGATTTGTAAATGCCAGGTAGATTTTGAACAACGATCAGGAAACGATTCAAGGCTTTCTGCCGCTCAGGACTTGGGTCTGGGTAGCGCGATACTTCTTCAATTAGGTTTCTTAGGGTTTCATCCACAGGAGTATTTTTGCCCAGTTGCCCTGCCTTTGGCTGCCATAGTTGAGCAACACCAATGCAGCGGACGCAAACCAGGATACGAGAGTCTACATGGGTGAATTTTACCTGACTTTTAACTAAGCAATTAAACTCCCAGTAGCTGGTATGACTGCTTATCGGCTGGATGCGCCCTGATACATTAACCACCATTGTTAATCCTCTCGATGGCTGACCCGCAGTTGTTGTAGCAAGCCTAGATCAATCAGAGGCGGGCTTTGGGTCATTGACCAGTAGGCAAGTGGGTAATGCTGGTTCACTATCATGACTAGTACTGTTTTTAACTCTCTATGTACTTATCAGCCCTAGCTGATCATTTTATGAATTGGATTTTTGGAACCTTAGCCGGTTGAGTCAAAAAACTTTCCTTCCTGTGTGTTTCTACTGTGTTTCTACTATGTAAACAGCCAAAAAATGCTTCTGGAATCAGGGTTTTCAAGGTTAGCCTAAGTTTGTGAGGATATTGTGATTTTTATATTTTTAGTTTGATATTATCAAGTTTCTATGACTATTTAATAGTCTGGCTTTACAGATCCTAGTTTGGTAATTATATAGCAAAGGGAACAGGGAGCAGGGAACAGGGAGCAGGGAACAGGGAACAGGGAACAGGGAACAGGGAACAGGGAACGTAAGCATTCAGCCGTCAGCCGTCAGCCGTCAGCTAAAAGCTCAAGTAACTCAGCATTATTCCAATGCTTACCTGTTTTATTCAAAAGCTGTTCGCCTAGCGTGCGTGGCACAGGCTTTGGCCTTTGGCCACGCTGTGCGAACGACGCTGTGATAAGTGCCCATGAGCTGATAGCTGAATGCTGATAGCTGAATGCTTACTAGGGAACAGGGAACAAACATTCTCTCAATTGATTTATAATTGCTATATTTTTAGTTGTTGTGGCATTCTAGAAAAAATTTTATTCACAATAAAACACTTTTTTACTATATCTATACATTTTGGTTAAATAAATTTTTAAATCTTTAAAAATCTTGATTGCTGACCTTTAAAAATATAGCGTTTCTAGGACTCATGAGGTACACATTATTTTTTCCCTCTTCCCTCTTCCCTGCTCCCTGCTCCCTGCTCCCTGCTCCCTGTTCCCTAAAACCCAGAGATTTGTACCTCATGGGTATAATACTTGCTATATTTACTACTCCCTACTTTGAAGCTCCGAAACTCTGGTCACCAGGGATTTAATATAATGCCCTTTGGTGGATGAGCTGAGTTCACCCTGATCTCACTAACCATAGCGCTAGGTAAATTATAATCTGATTCAGTAATTTTCCCCTTGCCACTAATAAACTTTCTGTATAAAGTGTTATACTTTAATCTATGAAAAATGTTTTGGTGGTAGAAGATAGCGTAACAGAAAGACATTACCTAACTCGCTGTTTACAACAAGCGGGTTTGGGGGTTACTGGCGTGGCTAGCGTTGAGGAGGCTCGGGAAAAATTATCTCACCATAGGCCAGATTTAGTAGTTTTAGATGTAATTTTGCCTGGTCAAAGTGGTTTTGAGTTTTGTCGAGCCCTGAAAGTGAATCCTCACACTAGCAAGATTCCTGTGGTGATTTGCTCCACCAAAGGTACTGAGGTGGACAAGATTTGGGGAAAGATGCTTGGGGCTGATGCCTACTTAGCTAAACCAGTGAATCCAGAAGAATTGCTGTGTACCCTAGAGCAGCTAATTCAATAGTTAGTGTGTGTTGACTGTTAACTGTTGACCATTAACAGTTAACCTAGGACATTTCTTGATTACCCCCACCTCCGGACTCTTGCTTCACTTCCGGACTCTCGCTTTTTTCAACTGGATCGGTCTTGGTGGGCGACTTTGTATGATACTTGCGCACCGTTGCCACTACTTTTTGATTGTCAATTGGTTTGCTAAGGAAATCAGTGGCTCCAACGATTCTGGCTCTTACTCGGTCTACAATACCATCTTTAGCCGTCAGAATAATCACTGGTGTATTGGCAAACATTGACACCCGACGGATCTGGGCGCACATTTCGTAGCCATTAACAATCGGCATCACCAAATCCAAGAATATTAAATCTGGCTTATGTTTGAGTAGCAACGGTAGAGCTTTGATAGAGTCTTGGATTCCTAAAAATCGATAACCTGCTGATTGAATCACTTCCTTCATAATTTTACAGGTTTGGGGGTGATCATCAATACAGGCTATTAATGCCTGATCAGACTTCTTCTGGGATTTTTGGGTTTGAGCTTTTTGGGTTTGAGCTTTTTGGGTTTGAGCTTTTTGGTTACTAATGCCTGCCTTGCCGGGGATATCTTCAAAGTTGGGAGCTATCAAGTCAGGCACTTCTACTAGTTCAATAAGTTGTTTCTTAATATAAGGCTTTAGCGATCGCGTCAGCAGTAACACATCTCGTTTAACCAGGGCTGCTATATCTCGCAGGGTGCGCTTACCGTTGATTAGGCTTACCAGATTTTTGTAGGTCGCCACTGAGGTTTGCTGTTGCAAAGCCGACTTTTGCAACAGCACTGGTGCTAAGTCAGGAGAAACATCTTCCAAACCCATTTCTGACCACTGCTGCCAGACCTGTTGAGCTTGCTTAATAGTTGGTTCTACCTCTAACATCCACGTTTGTGGCAAAATCCCCTGCATAGAGGGACGTACTCCCAACTGGGCATTGAGCAAGAAATTGTCAGGCTTCTTGACCTTAGTTTCAATGGTGTTTGACGACACAGAACCATTACTGAGTTCAATTACGCTTTGCTCCGCAGAAACTAAGGTTAGGCTCTGGAGGATATCAAACAATATTTCTGCTACAGTGCCTTGAATTACAACCACGGTCTGTTGGGGGTTGATCATTCGCTTCCGTGCTAACAGCACGATCAAGTGGTAGTCCCAACAGGACCCTGGCTCTATCTTTTTGAGGGCAATCCGATTAGGATTAATCTCAGGACAATGGTAGATGATCTGCCGACGCCAACGCCTAGTGGGATGAACACTGCCAGATGCCCATACCAAACGGCCATAGCTCAAGTAGAGGCTCCATTGCTGAGCAGTTGACACCTTCAGATCAAGTCGGCCAGTAAATTTTTCTTGACCGTAGCGTACTAGCTTCGCACTCAAGCTATTAGAAGTAGATTCAACCCTAGTTTTCATTGGCCCATAAATTCACGCAATTCTCAAAACGTGAGCAGTCACTCTAACCAAAATTAACAATTATTACAAATCAAGCGATTAAATACCTTGGAATTGTGTCTATCATAAATTGAATAGTAAGTTGGTGTGATGAGCAAAGAGCAGATTTCCAAGACAAGCCAAATTTTAAAATTAGCTAGACAGGGAAACCCAAACGTCATCGCTGGTATGCTGAATCATAAACTTCAGCACGAAGGTATTATAGCTAAAGTTAAACTTAACGATAGCTCTTTATTGGTTTTACTCGAAGCAGAGCCCGCTCCTAAACCAGGAGCGGTGGTAAGATTTATCTACCACACCATCAGCAAGCTAAAACCAAACTCAATTGATACCGTCAAAATTTTGGGGCGTAGCCTAACCGAGAAACAACCAGCATGGCGTAAACAAATTAAACTAGAAAGCATTCCGGTGGTGCTCGACTTATCTACTTGGCTAGAGTCAGGCTCAACGGTAAGAACTAATCAAGTCGATTATCCTGTCTCCTGGCAGAAAAATGAACATAATTCCGAGGGTAATCAAGCTCAATTACCTCTGCCTAGCTCCGTTAAGGTCAGTGTTGATACCCAACTTCCCCCCCAGGAGAAATTTTTACGCTTCCAAGTAGGGTCTGGCAATGGGGCGTTGTTACAGGTAAACTACATCCAAGCAATTCTGAATGTGTCGGTTGCTGAAATTTTGCCAATTCCCCATACTGCCGATAGTGTGATTGGGATTTACAACTGGCGTGGTGAAATGCTGTGGTTGTTAGATCTAAACTCTCTGCTAGGATTTCCTGGTGTTTGGCAACCCAAGGATATGCCGAGGACAAAAATCATGGTAATCGTACTTCAAGTCAACAGCAAACTGCTGGGACTGGTGGTTTCACAAGTGGAAGAAATAGAACAGCACCATTGGCAAAACTTACAACCCCCCGATCGATTATTGCCCCTCAGATTTGGACAATTTGTCAAAGCCTATCTTCCTGAAGCCAGTAGTATTATCTTAGATGCCCAACGAATTGTTCAAGCAGCACTTGATATAAAGTATGAAGTATAATTAAAATTTACGACTCTAGACAGATGTCAGAAGCACAATGGGATGATAAGGATTCAGAACTGCTATTAGAAAATCATAATCTCCTCAAGGAGGATACTCCGCAATTCTTTAACTCTGCTCGCCCCAACCTAGAGGGATTTAAGGTTAACCTAGACAGGCTAAAAACTGATCTAGAGCAACGCCGAAGGGTAGATAAATCAGACCTGAAAAAAAATTTGGAGCAATTTGAATCCTTTGGTCAGGAGGTTGAGCAGTTTACGGTAGGGGTGAATCTGGAAATTCAGCAATTGAAGCTTAGCTACGAAGAGGCACTCCAACAACAGTTCCAAGCCCAGCATGAAAAATTGTTAGAGCTGAGCAGATTAATGAGTGAAGCTGGGGACTGGGAAACCTTACTAAATAATACAGTCAATGGGGTTCAACATCTAAGCCTTGCCGAGCGGGTGTTAATTTATCGCTTCAATTCTGCTCGCACCGGAATAGTTTTGGCAGAAGCAGTAGAACGGGGGTGGACTCCTGCGGTCGGGGAAACCATAGATGCTACTGCTTTTGGGGCTGACTTGTCCACAGAGTATTTCCAGCAGTCAAGGGTAATTATCGATCAGGTCAACAATGATTCGGTCACCCCCTACCAACTCCAGCTGCTGGATAAATTTCAAGTTAAATCCAGTCTCAGCTTATGCTTGCCGGTATCGGGGAAAGCTTGGGGTTTGTTGGTCCTGCAGCAATGCCAAGCACAGACAAACCAAGACAGGTCGGTTCCATCCTGGACTCCACAACAGATTAATTCCTTTCAGACTATTGCCACAGAACTATCCCTTCACCTAGCTAACCACGAGTTACGCACTCAGTTGCAACAGCAGCAGGCGCGGGAAGTAACTGTGGCGAAAGTCATTAACAAAATCCGCCGTTCTCTGGATATCAAGACTATTTTCCAGACCACCACTCAAGAAGTGCGACAGCTGCTCAACACTGACCGAACCGTTATCTATCGCTTTAATCGAGATTGGAGTGGTGAATTTTTAGCAGAGTCTGTGGCTGGAGGCTGGATTTCTCTGCTTCAGAGCCAAACTAATAACCCCACCCTCAGGGCTGATATCAGCGAATGCAGCATCCAACAATTGGCTACTCAACCAATTAAGCAGGTCGATACTTATCTTCAAGAAACCCAGGGGGGTTCCTATAGTAGGGGGGAAACCTACCGGGTGGTGGAGGATATCTACAATCAGGAGTTCACTCCTTGTTATCTGGAAGTGCTAGAAAGTTATCAAGCAAGAGCTTATGTGATTATAGGTATTTACCAGAATGAAAAACTCTGGGGATTATTGGCTACCTATCAAAACTCTGATCTCAGACAATGGCAAGAGTCAGAGGTTAGCTGGATGCTGGATATTGCAGCTGAGTTAGGAGTAGCATTGCAACACGCTGAGCTACTGGAGGCACAACAGTTAAAGTCTGAGGAAATACGTCAAGCAGCAGAACGGGAACGAGTACTGACTAAGGTGACGGATAAAATTCAACAATCCCAAGACTTGCGCACTATTTTTAATATTACTACCAACGAAGTTCGTAAACTCTTAGGGGTTGACCGTGTTACCATATATCGCTTCAATTCTGATTGGAGTGGCTCCTTTGTGGCTGAGTCTCTGGCTAGTGGCTGGACATCCCTAATCCAGGAACAGACTAATAATCCCCTGATCAACAAAAATATTAGTGAATGTATCGTTAAAACGGTGGCTGGAAATACCCCTGAGGAGTTTAGCCAGGAAGCTCCAACCATCCGAGATACCTATCTACAAAGTATCCAAGGCAATCTCTCTAGGGAAGAGAAACCCTTCTGGGTGGTTAGTGATATCTACGAAGGGGATTTTTCAAGTTGTTATATCGAGCAGCTAGAGCGATATCAGGCCAGAGCCTATACTATTGTGCCGATTTTCCAAGGGGATAAGCTGTGGGGTTTACTGGCTGCTTATCAAAATTCTGAGCCTAGGGATTGGCAAACGGAAGAGATTAATTGGATGCTTCAAATTGCGGCTCAGATGAGTATACCGTTGCAGCGAGGTGAGTATTTGGAACAATTGCGGACGCAATCCCAAAAACTAGTAGAATTAGCATCACGGGAAAAGCAGGCTAGGGAATTATTCCAACAGCGTGCTATTGATTTGCTCACAGCTGTCCGACCTGCTCTAGACGGTGACTTGACGGTTAGAGCTCCGATTACCAATGATGAACTGGGAACAATTGCAGATGCCTACAACAACACCATTCAGAGTTTACGGCAAATTGTGATCGAGGTACTCTCAGCTTCTGTCAAAGTTGCTGAAACTGCTACAGAGAGTGAAGCAGCAATTACTAAAGTTTCTGAAGAAGCCCAGCATCAGTGTCAGGAGTTGACCCAAGCCATGGATCAAATCCAGAGCATGGTTAACTCTACCCAAGCGGTAACCGCTAGCGCCCAATCCATCGACCGAGCTGTGCAAGAGGCAAACCAAAAAGTAGCATCGGGAGAGACAGCGATGAACCGCACGGTAGAGGGAATTCTAGGAATTCGGGACAGTGTGGAGGAAGCCAGCCATCAAATTAGACAGTTAAGTCAATACTCCCAAAATGTTGACCGGGTATTGAATTTGATTAGTGATTTTGCGACCCAGACCCAGCTACTTTCCCTCAATGCTGCTCTCGAAGCCACCCGAGCTGGGGAGTATGGTAAAGGTTTTGCGGTAGTAGCTGATGAGGTGCGCTCCTTAGCTCGACAGTCGGCCAAGGCAACTACGGAAATTTCTAATTTAGTGGCTGAAATCCGCACTCAGACTAGAGAGGTGATTAAAGTGACTGAAGTCGCGATCGCTCAGGTTAATACTGGCACAGAATTGGTAGAAGAAAGCAAGGGCAATCTAAATGCGATCGCATCAGCTACTGCTGAGATTAGCCAGTTAGTTGCAGGCATTACCGAGGCAACCCTAGCCCAACTGGAACAATCACAATCGGTCACCCAAACCATGAAAGAAGTTGCCGCCATATCCACCAATACTTCTGAAGACTCTGCCCAGCTTTGGGAGTCCTTCAAGGAATCCCTCACCACCATCGAAAAGCTACAGGCAGCTGTTGAGCAGTTTACCGTCAAGTAGTTATAGCGCTATGGTTGGGGAGTTTGGAACCTCGGGGCGAGTACTATGGGGAGTTTGGTAGGTTGGAGTTTGAAAAGGCTGATCAGCTACTGGCGTGGTTTTCGCCACCAGCAACTATAAGGTAAATTCAAGTTTTTTACCCCGACTCCCTCGGTGCGCTTTCCCTACTCCCTACTCCCTACTCCCTACTCCCTACTCCCTAGTGCCTAAAAAAATGTCAACTATTGATCCAGAAACCTATCAATACTTTCTTGGGGAAGCCCAGGACTTGCTGCAAGTTATTGAACAACATTTGCTGGCTTTGACACCGAACAAGCCAAAAAACCAACTTTATGACTTAATGCGAGCCACTCATACCCTGAAAGGCGCAGCTGCTAATGTTCGGCAAGAGACCATAAAAAGTGTAGCACATTATCTCGAAGATGTCTTCCGGGCAATGTTAGCCCCTGAGGCAACCATTGATACAGAAGTAGAAACACTACTGTTTGAGGGATATCAGTGCCTCAGGATGGCACTGACTGCTCAAATGACTGGGGAGTTGAGCAAGAATACTGAGATTATCAACCGAGCTGCAGGGGTGTTTGCTAAACTGCAAGCTAAATTAGGAGATTGTTTTGACTATCAAGCCTCTCTACCCACATCTGCAGAACTTGGGTTTGATATTGTCCAATCTATCTTTGAAGTAGGAGTCAAGCAACGCATTGATCACCTAGCTTCGTTGTTACAGGTTGACAGGTTGGATGTTGTTCGCGTTCGCGCAGCGTGGCCGAAAGGCCAAAGTTCTCAAGGGTTACAGATTGGTAGGTTGACAGAGATTGCTGAGACCTTGGGAGAACAAGCTGAAATATTTGTAGGCTTGGGGGAATCCTTGAACTTACCAGGGTTTAAAGCAATTGCCGAAAACACCCTCAAAGCCCTTGACGCTAACCCTGAACAGGTGATGGCAATTGCCAAGATTGCCTTAAGGAATTTCCAGGAAGCTCATAGCGCTGTCTTAGCAGGCGATCGCACTCGTGGAGGAAACCCCAGCCTCGCCCTTCAAGAATTAGCTGGGTCAGAAGAAGAGTTACAGATTCAAGGTTGGAACGTTGAAGGTTGGAACGTTGAAGGTTCAAAACCTTCAACCCAAACTAACCTTGAACCTTGGCCTATTGGCCACGCTACGCGAACAACCAACAATAACCTTCAACCTTCAACCCAAACTAACCTTCAACCTGCTAACCTTGGCCAAAAGGCCACGCTACGCGAACAACCTGCTAACCTTCAACCTCCTTCAACAGGTATTGATGAATTACTTGAGGAAACCTTTGGTAATATTCCTCTTGCGCAACAGCAAGCGAATCAAGTGTTTCCTGAAGAAGAATCTCTTGAGCCAGATAGTATACCTCCAGATACTATATTCCGAGATACTATATTTCTGGATGAATCCTCAGAAACCTTAGCAACAGACAATCTTAACCAAGCTCAGACTGACCCTAAGCAAGAGTCGGAGTTAGCGCTTAACCCTGAATCAGGAAAAGAATTAAACGAAATATCAATGTCTTCTGCTGATCGGGAGTCTGCAGAAGCTGATGTGCCTTCATTAGCAGAGGGCTCGATCAAGACATCAGCCACAGTGCGGGTTGATTTAGACAGTCTTAAACACCTATCTCACCTAGTTGGGGAACTACTGATTAACCAAAACCAGTTAGGATGGCAGGATGAAAACTGTCAAGAGGTAGTTGAAAAACTTTCCAATTGGCTAAAGCAACATCGCCACACCCTGACTCAACTGCGCACTCAGCTCAAGAAGGATTCCTGTAATCAGCAAATTTCTAAACTGTGGGATTCGGCATGGGAAGAAACCCTGCAACTAACTCAAGCTACAGAAGACCTGAGCCTATTAGCTACTACCGCTGCTGCTAGTGTGGAACGAGAACAGCGTCTATCAACTCAGCTGAGGGATACTCTTCAATCTGTTCGGACTATACCTCTGGAACATCTGCTTAAGTCCTTTCCTTCCATGGTGCAGCAGTTGTCTAATGTCCATCACAAGTCAGCAGAATTAACCCTAAGTGTTACTAATGTCCTAGTTGATAAAACCATTGCTGATCATCTCTATGATGCTTTACTGCATCTAGTCCGCAATGGTTTCGACCATGGTATTGAATCTTCCGAGGTTCGTCAACAAAAGGGTAAACCTGCTATCGGTAAGATTGAAATTCGTGCTTTCTATCAAGGAAATCGCACCATCATTGAAATCACAGATGATGGTCAGGGATTGGACTTGGAAAAGATTTATAATCGTGCCGTGGAAACCAACCTGCTCAGTGTTGAGCAATTGGAAGCCCTAGGCCAATCACCACACCCAAATCAGCTATTAGACTTACTGTGTCAGCCAGGATTTTCCACTGTTTCTCAAATCAACGAGCTTTCTGGACGAGGTATTGGCCTAGATGTGGTGCGCTCCCAACTGCAACGAATTAACGGTAGGGTAAAGGTTCGCTCCCAGCCTGGTCTTGGCACCACCTTTTCTTTGCAGATCCAAGAAGCCCTCAGGAATGCCAGGGTGTTAGTGGTTCAAGCTAATCAGGGGGTGTATGGGTTTGTGGGTAATGACATTGAACAGATACTGTTGCCAGCATCTGAGCAAATCCAGATGGTGAGTGATCAAAAAATCCTGAATTGGCATCACAGGGGGAATGAGTATAGCACCCCCGTTTACCAACTTTCATCCTTACTGGAATACTCATCCCAACAGGTATCCACACTACCAGCTTGGAATCCGTTGCTCACTAAACCCCAAGAGATTAATCCTGTCCTATTGATGGCTACCGCTGAAGGATGGGTGGGACTGGAAGTAGAACAAGTACTCGAAGAGCAAGAACTGGTGATCAAGCAGCTGTCGAATGCGATCGCATATCCTCCCTATGTTTATGGTTGCAGTATTTTGGCCGATGGTCGTTTAACTCTCGTAATTGACGGTACAGGGTTACTTAACTATGTACAGCAGCTCCATCAATCTCAGCCATCCTTCTCGAAAGTTGAAAGTTCTCAAGAGTTGAAGGTTGGGAGGTTGAATGTTGTTCGCGTTCGCGCAGCGGAGGCCGAAGGCCACGCTTCGCGAACGGCTTTGCCGAAAGCGTGGCCTTTTGGCCAAGGTTCTCCAGAGTTGAAAGTTAGCAGGTTGAAGGTTGTTCGCGAAGCGTGGCCAAAAGGCCAAAGTTCTCCAGAGAAGCTTCAACCTGATCATAGACAACCTGATCATGAGCCACCGGCAACCAAAAATAACTTTAAACCTGATAACGGCAAACCACCAACAGAAACTAACCTTAAATCTGATAACGGCAAACCACCAACAGAAACTAACCTAGACTACTCCAACCCCAAGGGCAAACAACCTGATAACGGCAAACGAGATCAGGTTTCTAAAACCTTTTTAGTCGTCGATGATTCCATTACTGAGCGACAAAATTTAAGCCTAATTCTCGAACGTAATGGTAACCAGGTAGTGCAAGCTAAAGATGGTTTAGAGGCCATAGAACTATTGCGCAAAAGTCATGGTGTTGATCTGATCATCTGTGATTTAGAAATGCCACGGTTAAACGGTCTTGAGCTTTTGAGTCTTAGTCATCAAGAGCCAGCTTTAGCTGATATTCCTATTATTATGCTTACTTCTCGTAGTCAAAAAAAATACAAACAACTTGCTACAGAACTTGGGGCTATGGCTTATTTAACTAAACCCTATTTAGATGAAGACATTTTAGCAACAATTAATAAAGTCGTCAGCGGTGAGCTAAAAGCTCACGCTACGCGAACAGACTAATGCTTGAAATAAACCTCAGCATTCAGTATTCAGCGGTCAGTGGTCAGCAGTCAGCAGTCAGCTTTGTGGCACAGGCTTCGACGCTGGGAAGCATTAGCTGATAGCACCTCAATTAGCGTGGCACAGGCTTCGACGCTGGGAAGCAAAAGCTGATAGCTTACGGAGTAAGAATATGAAAAAAGTCCAAGTTATTGTATTTAAAATTGCTAAGTATTGGTTAGCATTACCAATGAAAGTAGTCTTAAACATTAGGGATTTTCCCAGCAACATTAAGGAAAGTAGTAGGGATAACAGACTAATTCATCTAGACAATCGCACCTTGACGCTGCTGCCTTTAAAACCAATACTAGTCAAACCTAGTAAAGCTAAGCTACCCTTAGCTAAACCTTTAGGAGAAACCGCTACTGTTAGAAAATCCCCTACTGAGTTATCCAATATTGGCGAATTTTTGATCATCGTTAAAACTCCTAGGGGAGAAGCCTGTGCAATACCGGTTGATAAGCTACCCACTATGATCGATTTGCCCTTATCAACGATTCGTAAATTGCCAGACTCTTACAGTCAAAGCTATCTCCTTGGTATGGCAAATTATGTCGCTGTGTCGCAATGGCCAAAAGGCAAAGCTACGGGAACCGAAGCAGAAAAATTAACGATTTTTTTGCTAGATTTAGAACGAGCATTGAGTGTAGCGATAGGTTATAAAGTAGGGAGTAGGGAGTAGGGAGTAGGGAGTAGGGAGTAGGGAGTAGGGAGTAGGGAGTAGGGAGTAGGGAGTAGGGAGTAGGGAGTAGGGAGTAGGGAGCAGGAATAACGGAGAAGGGAATAAGTAATAAGTAGACAAAATATCTGTACCTCATATCTATGATAAACACTATATTTTTGTTGGCATAACCATCAGGTACACAGGATTTTTTTTTCCTATTTTGTTTTCCTTATTCCCTGCTCCCTGCTCCCTGCTCCCTGCTCCCTAAAACCGATAAATTTGTACCTCATCGGTATAATAATTGCTATAATTAGAGGTAGGGTTGGCAAATAATTAAAGAAAGGCAATTTGAACACAAATCATGTCCCTTTACCCACCCTACTACAAGAGCTGCTCCCTGCTCCCATCTTGATGCAGTACACAGGTAGGGTGGGCAAATAATTAAATAAAGGCCATTTGAACACTAATCATGTCCCTTTGCCCACCCTACTACAAGAGCGATCGCACTCTTACCTGCTCCCTGTTCCCTGCTCCCTACTCCCTGTTCCCTTTGGTAAAGTAATGACATTTATCAGCCCCAAAACCGACTTTGCCTTCAAAAAAATCTTTGGCTCCCAGGAAAGTAAACCGATTCTGATTAGCTTTCTCAATGCTCTGGTATACCACAATCAACCTCAGATCCAAGATTTAGAAATTATTGACCCTTATCAGTCTTCTCCTCTACCAATCCTCAAAGACTCTTTCCTCGATGTCAAGGCCAAACTGAATGATGGTTCTTTAGTGATTATTGAAATGCAGGTTTTGCAGGTAGAATCCTTTGCCAGAAGAGTTTTATACAATGCTACTAAAGCTTACTCTCTACAGTTAGGTAAAGGAGAAGGCTACCGTTATCTCAAGCCAGTGATTGCTCTAACGATTACAGATTTTGTGATGTTTCCTGAGCATAATCAGATAATTTCTAATTTCAAGTTACGAGAAGAAACTACCAACATCAACTACATCGAAAATCACTTGCAGTTAGTGTTTGTGGAACTACCGAAGTTTGAAAAACAGTTGGAGGAGTTAGAGCAACTCGATGAGTTGTGGATGTATTTTTTAAAAAATGCGCCTTTCTTAGAAACGGTGCCACCGCAAATGGCCGAAAAACCAGAGTTTCAACAGGCATTTGGGATTGCGTCTGAGGCAAATTTAAGTAGGAAGGATTTGGAGGAATTAGGAAAAAGAGAGATGTTTATTCATGACCAACAAGGGCTAGTGATTTTTACAGAAAAACAAACTAAGAACGAAATAGCACGCCAACTTTTGCCTTTGTTAGATAATGAAACGATTAGCCAGACTACTGGCTTACCTGTAGAGGAAATTGAGAAGCTGCGAGAAAGTTGAGCGGTTTGAAAGGGGTAGGGTGGGCAAATTATGGAAGTTTGACCAAGTGATCAGTTTTCATGTCAATTTGCCCACCAGACAAGCTGACAGTCAGGTAGGGTGGGCAAATTATGAAAGTTTGACCAAGTGATCAGTTTTCATGTCAATTTGCCCACCCCACTGTAGCCGTTTAACGTCTTTCTTAAAGCGGTTTTCAAAAACAGGTGATAGCATTAAATTCCTAGTTCATTGTAAAGAGATTCTTTATTGGCACAAACGGTCAAGTTTTTTTGTTCTTCAATATTTATAATCGCTTGTTGCGTCTCTTCATTGAAGTCGTTAAGTGTATAATTTTATTCTTCAATGCGTTTCTCTCTTTCAGCTTGCTGCAAAAATTCAGCAAGGTGTTTTTGTAAATAAATGGCTAGGGCGTTTTGTTGTTCTTCCGAAAGCTGTGCGATCTGCTCAAAGGTTTCTTGGATTAATTTAGTCATGGATTGTTTTTGTGAAACCGTATTAATTCAATTGTAGCACTCTGAAGAGTGGGTTAAGAGCGATCGCACTAAAAATCGTAGTCAGGTAGGGTGGGCAAATTATGGAAGTTTGGCAATTTGATCACGAATCATTTCCATTTGCCCACCCTACTTTAGCTAAATTCTTAATTCTAAATTCTTAATTCTACATTCTTAATTCTACATTCTTAATTCTACATTCTAACCTTAAACCGGCTAACCAAAAAAAATAGCCGCAGAACAATGTTCCACGGCTAGGAATTGTTACCTATGTCTCAACTTTGTAAACCCATTCGGACGTGATCCGATGTGATTGGCCTTTGGCCAGGGGGCAAAGCCCCCTGAAATTTAAGCCCTTAACCCAGCATTAAGTATTTCGTCATTACCGTGATGAATTCCCCAGGAATTTCAGTTGGCTGAAGGGGGCTCCACTCATCAACTTGGGCGTAACCCCGTGCATAAAGAGTATGGATGGTGTTGGTTATTGCCTGGCGGGAGCCCTTAAGAATGTGCTTAATCGGGTATTTTTTTTGGGAAGGTTCCTGAGGAGTATTACTAGGAGTGATCTCCTCAGGATTGTTTTCTGGGTTAGGGCGGAAGTTGTCAGACATAGTAAAAAAAACGTTTTAAGGTTTACAACTATAATCATAACGATAATATTTTAATTTGTCAAGGAATTTTAGATTTTTTTCGGAGGGGTAATTGATAGAAAATGTACGGTTATGGAATTAAGAATTAAGAATGTAGAATTAAGAATTAAGAATGTATAATTTCCGACTCCCGACTCCCGACTCGCTGGATTTTTTTTGTTAGACTAAATCGAAATAGGGTTTCAGGCATCTACTGGTTAATGCTATATAATTAACTGGAGGCTAATCGTTGAGTAAATTAACGGGCTTAATTGAAATCAGAAGCCATCATGACTTAGTGCCCAGTGCCGATGTGGTGTTTGTTCACGGGCTGGGAGGAGATGCGATAACCACCTGGCATCCCCAGGGAAAACGGGATGATGATGGCTGCTGGCTAGGTTGGTTAGGAAACGATAATTTATGCGTTAACATCTGGTCTTTTGGGTATCAGGCTGAAGGGACAAACTGGAAAAGCAACAGCAGTATGTCCCTTTTCGCTCAAGCCAGTAATTTATTAGATTGGTTAGATAGCCGCGAGCTCGGCCAACGTCCATTAATCTTTATTACTCACAGTATGGGCGGGCTTTTAGTCAAAAAAATGCTCAACAGTGCCTTGACCTTTCAAAAGCAAGCTATTCTTAAGCAGACGAAAGGGATTGTATTTCTGGCTACTCCCCACACTGGGGCTCATCTCGCTAATTTAATTGATAATATTAGCGTTCTGGCACGAACCACCGTAAGTGTAAAGGAACTCAAAGCTCATGACCCTCAGTTACTGGAATTAAATGAATGGTATCGAGAAAATGTCCGGAGTCTAGGAATTGCCACAAAGGTTTATTACGAAACCCAGGCTGTAAAGGGGATTTTGGTGGTAGATGAGGATAGTGCTAACCCAGGCATTGAAAAAGTGAAGCCGGTTGCGATACCAAAGAATCACATTGACCTATGTAAACCAGAGTCTCAAAACAGTCAGGTCTATCTTGGTGTCAAGAAATTTATCAAAGAATGCCTCAACACTCCTGTGCCGCCAATTCAACCGAGTCCTCAAGATATACTGGAAAAGAACAGCAAGACTATGAATGATAATCACAACCCTAGAGGTATACAGAATAATATTGGAAATATTGGTAAAAGTCTACAAAATATTGACACTATTAACGGTAATAATCAATATATTGCTCAAGAGATACACATTAATAACGGGTCTGATTAGCTCAATTCGTCCGACCGGGAACGGACAAAGTTAAATCCCCCCAGTAACATTACTAATCGTGGCACTCTCTACTTTGTCGGTAGGGACGATAAACTTGAGCAGCTCCATCGGGAATTTCAACAGACCGATCAATTAGTGATTTGTGCCATTGCCGGAATGGGTGGCGTGGGCAAAACCGAGTTAGCTCTACAATATGCACTGAGATATCAGCATAACTACCCTGGGGGTTTGTGCTGGCTGCCAGTGCGGGGTGCAGATCTCGGGACTCAACTTATTAGTTTTGGACGTACCGAATTAGGATTAACCATTCCCGATCAACTAGATTTCAACGAACAAGTAAGATACTGCTGGGGGCATTGGCCAGAAGGAACAGTATTAATCGTGCTGGATGATGTAGTAGACTATCAAACTATTCATCCCTATTTGCCTCCAGCCCAATCCCGCTTCAAAGTACTGATTACCAGCCGTCAGCGTCCAGGGAATTCTTACCGACGAATTGACCTGGATGTAATATCCCCAGAGTCAGCCTTAGAATTATTGCGTCAGCTTGTTGGCAAAGAGCGCATTGAGCAAGAACTAAAGGAAGCACAAGCTTTATGTGAATGGTTGGGTTATCTACCTTTGGGTTTGCAGTTAGTAGGAGGATATTTAGATCTACATCCGAGGTTAACTATCGCTAAAGTTCAAGAACGTTTAGAGAACCAAAAATTAGCAGCTAAGGCATTACTTGATCTTAAACTTGGGCAAATCACAGACAAGTTGGGTGTAGTAGCAGCATTTGAGTTATCTTGGAACGATTTGCCACCACAAGCCCAGCAGTTGGGATGTCGTCTGAGTCTGTTTGCTCAAGCTCCTTTTGAGTGGTCACTAGTAGAGTTTTCTGTGATCGAAACTGAAGATGAAGAAGAATGGCATAAAGAACAAGAAGCATTGGAAGAATTACGCGATCGCTTTCTGGTCAATCGTAATCTCTTGCAACTGGGTGAACAGCAAACCTATCGGCTCCATCAACTAATTCGAGAATTTTTCCAGACCAAACTGGCTCAATTACCAGAGGCCGATCGCTACAAGCAACGCTTTTGTCAGGTAATGGCGGCTGTGGCCAAACAAATTCCTCAGACACCAACTCGCGATCAGATTGCAGCAGTTACCCCCGCCATCCCTCATTTAGCCGAAGCTGCCACAGTTCTAACTGACTGGCTCAGGGATGAAGATTTAATCTGGCTCTTTCTTGGCTTAGGAAGATTCTATCAGGGTCAAGGTATCTATGACCAGGCTGAACCCTGGAGCAAGCAATGTTTAGAGATAACTAGAAGCCGCTTGGGTGAAAACCATCGCCATGTAGCCATCAGTCTCAACCACCTGGCTGTACTCTACTGGTCAATGGGGCGCTATGACCAGGCCGAACCCCTCTATCAACAGGATTTGGAGATGTCTAAGCAGCTGCTGGGTGAAAACCATCCCTCGGTGGCCACCAGTCTCAACAACCTGGCATCACTCTACCGGTCAATGGGGCGCTATGACCAGGCCGAACCCCTCTATCAACAGGCTTTGGAGATGAGAAAGCAGCTGCTGGGTGAAAACCATCCTGATGTGGCCACCAGTCTCAACAACCTGGCAAATCTCTACTTCTCAATGGAGCGCTATGACCAGGCCGAACCCCTCTTGCAACAGGCATTAGAGATGAGAAAGCAGCTGCTGGGTCACCACCATCCTGATGTGGCCACCAGTCTCAACAACCTGGGATTACTCTACTCCTCAATGGGGCGCTATGACCAGGCCGAACCCCTCTTACAACAGGCATTGGAGATGTCTAAGCAGCTGCTGGGTCACCACCATCCCGATGTGGCTAGCAGTCTCAACAACCTGGCTGGACTCTACTCCTCAATGGGGCGCTATGACCAGGCCGAACCCCTCTATCAACAGGCTTTGGAGATGAGAAAGCAGCTGCTGGGTCACGACCATCCTTTGGTAGCCACCAGTCTCAACAACCTGGCATATCTCTACGTGTCAATGGAGCGCTATGACCAGGCCGAACCCCTCTATCAACAGGCTTTGGAGATTGCCGAAGGTCGGTTAGGGTTAAATCATCCTGATACTGTAACCATCCGTGAGAATCTGGAAAGGTTGCCCTCTCCTCTATCAAGGATTATACATAAAGCCTATCTTGGGTTAAAATCCTGGTTTTCTGACTAGACCTCGGAGCATTAGGAATAGATGTGGCATTGGTGAGGGGCGGGATGAATATAGCGCTACGCGCAAGGCAATAGGCAAGCTAGCAATAGGCAAGAGTTTACTATAACAGCGTTTTAGTTTTTATAAATGTCAAATGCGCTATATCAGTAGAGTGGGCATCCTGCCCGCCCCAAGAATCAATAGCACCCGCGCGAATAATCAATATCAGTAGAGTGGGCATCCTGCCCGCCCCAAGAATCAATAGCACCCGCGCGAATAATCAATATCAGTAGAGTGGGCATCCTGCCCGCCCGGAAATGAAACAGGCAAGATGCCTGTTCCACCAACATGCCCATGGCACAAAACTATTAAAATCATTCTATATATAGCGTTTATCGTAGCTATGAGGTACACATTATTTTTTACCTCTTCCCTCTTTTCTTCCCCTCCTGGGAGGGGTTAGGGGTGGGTTCCTGCTCCCTGCTCCCTGCTCCCTGCTCCCTGCTCCCTAAAAACCAGAAATTTGTACCTCACAAGTCGTAGAATTGCTATAGATACAGCTCCTCATGACTAGTAGCAGTTGATTAAATAAAATAACTAGATCAGGGTAGAACTATGAACTTAATTAAATTCTTACAAGACCTTTCTCTAAAGCGAATAGAACTCGCAGAAATAGAAACAGCTTTGTTATCCATTACAGAAGTAGAACAAGCTTATGTACTAGCTCATCAAACCTTATTAGTAGCTTATGTTGTGGTGGCAGGAGTCTGGAACCCCCAACAATTACACTCCCAAATTCAACAGCAGTTACCCCCAAACATGATGCCAGGAGCTTATGTTCCCCTGGCTCGCTTACCCTTAACTCACAAAGGAAAAGTAGACGAAGTAGCATTAGGGCGTTTCCCAGTAATTGACGATAACGTAGTGCAACAATGGGAAGCAAAACTCAAAGCAGTGCCAGAAATAGAACAAGTAGCAGTGGTAGTGCAAC
>NZ_JAAHHS010000105.1 GCF_010692395.1 Moorena sp. SIO3H5 | reverse complement strand
ATGATGCCATCGGTCGTCTACAGGATGCTCAGCAACAGGATAAGACTAATCAGGATAATCTCAAAGAAATTGGGAACTATATTAAACTCGGACCATTGGGTACAGCACTCTTACCATCAGATAAGCCGCGAGCGCTACTGATTGATGAAATTGATAAAAGTGATATAGACTTGCCTAATGATTTGCTGCATGTGTTTGAAGAGGGGGAATTTGAAATACCCGAATTAGTTCGGATTTCAGAAAAGTTGGAAACAGTGGCAGTAGGAACCGCTTATAAAGATGAAAATGAGCCAACTGCTAAAGATATCAAAGTAGATATTACAGAAGGACGAATACGCTGTAAAGCTTTTCCCTTAGTAATTCTCACTAGCAATGGAGAACGAGACTTTCCGCCCCCCTTCTTGCGACGCTGTCTGCGGCTGAATATAAAGGAACCCAGTGATGTAGAGTTAGAGAAAATTGTGACAGCTCATTTGGGTACAGAGCCGGAGATTACCAAACAGGCTCCGGAGTTAATTAAGCAATTTCTGAAAAAACGTAGTAATGGAGATTTAGCAACAGATCAACTCCTTAATGCTATTTACTTGATGACTCGCGAATCGGCACCCACTGGTCAAGAAAAAGAACAATTGATTGAACAATTGCTCAAGAATCTAAGTAGTACTGAGGGTGAATGATGCAGCCAGAAATCAGCTCTGTTGGTATTACTAAACTCAATGTCCGGTTAAAACAGGCTGAAATCAACCTGGATGCTGAACAAATTGCCGATATCCTCTGGTTAGCGGTTCAGATTGGTAAGGTTGAGGAAACTTCCTCTCCTGAAACACCAGTTAAACAGCGTCAAACGTTTATTGACAGCAACCCGACAACACCTGCATCTCCATCACCTACTGCCTCTGCTCATCTTCCCTCTTTCTCACCCCATAAGTCAAAAGATAAAACGGTATCTCAAGGCATTCCCTTTCAAGTACCCGCTGCTCCAGCATTACGTCAAACTCTAGCCTTAGCAAGGGCATTGCGTCCCCTGATGCGGAAAGTTCCTTCTCAAACTCAGACGGTTATTGATGAAGAGGAAACCGTTACCCAGATTGTCGAAAAAAAGATTTGGACACCCATACTCAAGCCAGCACCGGAACGGTGGTTGAATTTAGCGCTGGTGGTGGAGGAATCCCGTTCCACAGTAATTTGGAAAGAAATAATCGCTGAGTTTCAGAGACTGACTGAACTCCAAGGCGCTTTTCGATATGTTCGCACTTGGGGCTTAAAAACTGATCATGATGGGGAAATCAAGCTATTTCCCAAGGGTAACTTCTCAGCAAATAAGCAACGTTTCTCTAGTCCAAAGGAATTATTAGACCCTGCAGGTAGGCGCTTAATCCTGTTAATTAGTGATTGCATATCTCCAATCTGGCGTCAAAGTAAAATCCATGACCTCGTGAAACTCTGGTCTAATGCAGGCTCCCTAGCAATTGTACAACTCTTGCCAGAACGGTTGTGGGGACGAACTGCATTAGGTGCTGGCTTTCCCATTCAATTAAGTGCTTTAGTCCCAGGCGTTGCCAATAGTCAACTAGTAGTTGATGGATTACCTGTTTGGACAGAGGTCGATCGTGCCAAGAGTCTAAAGTTACCTGTGGTTACCTTAGAACCTGATTCTCTCAAACAATGGTCGCGAGTGGTGGCTGGAGTCGGGAATACCCAAACCGCTGGGATTTTATTGGAGTTATCTTTAATCGCTTCTTTAGCCGAAGTTTCATCAACAGCTCACGATCAACTATCTGCGGTAGAGTTGGTGAAGCGATTTCGGACAACAGCATCCCCTACAGCAAGACGTTTAGCGGGATTGATGGCAGCAGTGCCTGTCAGTTTGCCTGTGGTTGATCTTATCCAAGCAACTCTGCTGCCAGAGTCGATGCAGGTTCATGTTGCTGAAGTCTTCATGAGTGGTCTTTTACAACCCGTTTCCTCTCAAGGGGAGATAGTTCAGTATGAGTTTGTCGAGGGGGTTAGGGAGTTACTGTTAGATTCGGTTATCACTCCTGATGTTGAGACAGTACTGGAGAGAGTTTCTCAGTATATTGCCGACAAACTCGGTATATCCATTAAGAATTTTATGGCTTTGCTGTCTGCCGATTCTAAGTGGGATCAAGCTACTAAACAGCAGATAATGCCTTTTGCCCAGATTACTACTCAGGTTTTGTATCGTTTGGGAGGAGAGTATGCAGCGTTAGCTGAAGACTTGGAAGGCAGTTCTAGTCAGTCTTCAGATGCATCAACTATTCCCCAAGGTCCACCCCTGCCAACCTTTGAATGTGAAGTGGTCATTGGTCTTGGAGCAAGGACAGAAGCATCCCCAGACATTGAGCTAGAACCGTTTGATTTTGAAGTGGCAACTATTGAGTTGAAACAAACAGACTGGTTGGGAAGAAAAACAGAACCAATCATCCATCGTCACCAGCACCAAGCTTATGGTTTTAGCCAAGACTTAGGGAATGGAGTTGAGCTAGAGATGGTTGCGATTCCTAAAGGGAGCTTTATCATGGGTTCCCCAGAAACAGAAAAGGGGCATAAAAAAAATGAAAGTCCCCAGCATCAAGTCACCGTTAAATCCTTCTTCATGGGCAAATACCCAGTTACCCAAGCCCAATGGCAAGCCGTCGCTGCCCTACCCCAAGTTAATAGAAAACTTGACCCCAATCCATCCCGTTTTAAAGGGAAATACCGACCTGTAGAGCGAGTCTCCTGGGATGATGCGGTGGAATTTTGTGAGCGCCTGTCCCAGTATACGAAACGCCCTTATCGCTTGCCCAGCGAAGCCGAGTGGGAGTACGCCTGTAGAGCCGGAACAACCACCCCGTTTCATTTTGGGGAGACGATTACAACTGGCCTAGCTAACTATGATGGCGACTATTATACTGATGGCTCTGGTTCCAAAGGCAAATCTGAATTGCAAAGCACCCGAGTGGTGCGTTTTGCCGTAGCCAATGAGTTTGGACTCTACCATATGCATGGGAATGTGTTGGAGTGGTGTGCAGACCATTGGCATTCAAACTATAAAGGTGCGCCGAGAGATGGCAGTGTCTGGCAAGATGATCCTAGCAATGATAATGACAATGATAAGCGTAGACTGTTGCGTGGCGGTTGTTGGGTCTACAAACCTGATTACTGCCGTTCTGGGTCTCGCCACGACTCTAATCCGGCCCTAAGGCACTACGTCAACATTATTGGTTTTCGTGTGGTGTGTGGGTGTGCGTGGATTCGGTAACCCTTTTGCCCTTTTCCCTGTTTTTCCTTTTCCCTGTTTTCCCTTTCCCCTTTGTGGAACTGGCATCTTGCCAGTGGCCGGGGAATAGTCCCTGTGTAGAACTGGCATCTTGCCAGTGGCCGGGGAATAGTCCCTGAGGTAGAACTGGCATCTTGCCAGTGGCCCGGGAATAAGCCCTGTGTAGAACTGGCATCTTGCCAGTGGCCGGGGAATAGTCCCTGTGTAGAACTGGCATCTTGCCAGTGGCTCCAGAATAGGCATCTTGCCAGTGGCTCCAGAATAGCCTTTATGAATGTGTCAATATCAATCCAATTAAATATTGGTCACTGGTAATATGCCATCATATTGGTGACTGGCTAATGTCTTCTCACTGGCAAGATGCCAGTTCTACTTTTATCACCACTGGCAAGATGCCAGATAATATTGGTCACTGGCAAGATGCCAGTTCTACTTCTATCACCACTGGCAAGATGCCAGTTCTACTTTTATCACCACTGGCAAGATGCCAGATAATATTGGTCACCACTGGCAAGATGCCAGTTCTACTTTTATCACCACTGGCAAGATGCCAGTTCTACTTGTACAACCACTGGCAAGATGCCAGTTCTACTTTTATCACCACTGGCAAGATGCCAGTTCTACTTTTATCACCACTGGCAAGATGCCAGTTCTACTTTTATCACTGTGGAACAGCCTTTCAGCCTGTCTCAACGCACTAAAATAAAAAAATATACCCCTTAATGTCTTTAAAAATGTAACTAATGACTACCCCTAACTCTCCATCCTATGGGGCACAGGCTTCGAGGCGGTCTCAAACCAAGATTAATAATTATCACTGGCAGGATGCCAGTTCTACCAAGATTAATAATTATCACTGGCAAGATGCCAGTTCTACTTATGACTGGCAGGATGCCAGTTCTACCAAGATTAATAATTATCACTGGCAGGATGCCAGTTCTACGAATTATAGCAGTTTCATAAAGTCCAAAAATCTTAAAATTAGCCAAAGGAATCTTCCTCACTGGGAATTAGCAGGAGCAATTTACTTTGTTACTTTTAATACGTTTAAAAAGCTAGAGTTGACCCCAGAAGCCAGACAAGTAGTTTTAGATTCCTGTTTATTCTTCAATAACCAAAGGTACAAAACCTATGCTGTTGTAATTATGCCAGATCATGTGCATTGGTTAATACAGCCTTTGCAAAAATCAGATCAGGAATATTGGAGCTTAGGTAGTATTATCCACAGCATTAAAAGCTATAGTTCTAAGCAAGTTCCTAAAGTAATGAATCATATTGGTATTGTTTGGCAATATGAGCGATATGATCGCATTATGCGAGATGAAATAGAATTTTTAGAAACCTGGCACTATATCCGACAAAATCCTGTAAAAGCTAATTTATCTGACATGGCTGAAACATATCCTTTTTTCTGGCAAATGGATAGCGTAGAGAAATCTTCTGTAAAATAATCAATGGTAGAACTGGCATCTGGCCAGTGGTCAATGGTAGGTAGAACTGGCTTCCAGCCAGTGGCCAATGGTAGAACTGGCATCTGGCCAGTGGTCAATGGTAGAACTGGCTTCCAGCCAGTGGCCAATGGTAGAACTGGCATTTTGCCGCGTGACAACTACCTAGATAGCTGCCTATAGTTAAGCTGTTGAATAATATAACTAACTATACCAGAGTAATGTCTGACAACGATAACAGCCCCATTGGATTATCTGAATTTATCCAACAGGTTAAACAAGATCTGCTATCAGTACCACCAGGTCAGGAAAAAGATGCTCCCTTGTTGTGTGTTGAGTCTGTGGAACTGGAACTACAAGTTAGTGTCAAGCGAACTGCTAAGACCGGTGCCAAGGGAAATATCAAAATTAATGTACTAGGAACTGGGGGCGAGGTCGGAGGCGAACTGGGTGGCGACTTAGGACGGGATGAGATTCATAAAGTCAAAGTCAAATTATCTCCGCTCTTCGATAAGGAGCGTCTGATGGAATTTTACCAGACCCTTAATGGCGATAAGGTGCCAACGATGGTCAAGAATTCAATGGCACTCCTTAAAGGCAATGACGAGGGCAATCTGAATGAAGATCTCGGTGACTAACAGCATTTCCGATTCCCGACTCCCGACTCCCGACTCCCGATTCCCGATTCCCTATTCCCCATTCCCCACACATATCCTCTTCGCCACATGGAAACCAATCAAATAAGCTGTCATCTGCGTACTAATCCGGGGCAAAGGCACAGAAGAAAGGTCAGCCACATACACATTAGCTGAGCCGTATACTTTACCTGTATCTATTGCGTTGTCGAGTCCTTTATCAATCGCCTTTCCAAACAGGCATCCCCCGGACAAGTGCTGCTCCGACAGTAAAAACCTGCGACTGTAAACATCAACATACTCCTCAATCTGGTTCTCTTCGTAGGGCATCTTAGTTACCAGTCGCAAGAACCACTTAACTAACCAATGTGGCTGTTCTCCCAAGCCATTCAACAGTGCCATGTGCTTGGCAATCTCACTGTTAGCTACCACTTTATCCTGATTGAAATGGGATTGTTCCTCTTCTCCAAAGAAATCTAATTCAATCCGAGAGTCGTCCCTTGAATAGCAACCCTCTTTGGCAGCATTAAACTTAATCGCGGCAGTAATCAAGCTTGGGTCATCATGCCATGGTTTGCCTTGAACTAGGTTATAAAGTCCCCATAACAGGTTAATGATGAAATTGACTGCCTGAAGAAACACCCTAATCACGTTCTTGATGATATTAAACAACCAAGGTAACCTGATTACGAACTTTTTCAGCCAGTTTGGGAACAGAAACGCCAGATAAAGGTGGGCAATCATAAACCACAGCCTCTCAAAATTACCGGAAAAGAAATCGAAGCAGCAAACGGTTTCCTGTCCCGGTTGTTCTGGTTCTGGTTGCCATACCGTTGTCCCAAACACAGGGATGTACACATCCCGAGCGGTAACATCGATGCTCTTGTCCACCACGTAGAGACCCAGGGGCATGACAATATGGTCATTCACATGCTGCCCGATCTGATCGTTTCCCAATTCCTCTCGGTGAGACCACAGCAGCCGTGGCGTGGCACCCCCTGCGCACATAATCACCTTTCCACCATCCGGATTCAAAGACAAGCGCTCAGTCATCCCCGTGTCCAGGTACTTAACATGCACCCCCACGCACCTTGGTTTTTGCCCTTGTTCCTTAGAAAACTCAAGTCTCTCAACCCTACACCTAGTCTTGATCTCCACGCCCTGGCCAAACCAATCGACAATGGATACTCCGCTGTGGGTTCGCTGCCCAAATGAGTTGAACTGGGTTGGAAAAAGGTGCAACAGGCCGGTATCCCTGACCTCCAAATTAGGAATATTGTCGATAGCGTCTGTGCTCACCACAAAACCAACCTTCTCAGCCGCCTGGAGTACTTGTTTAGTCACAGGTGACGGATCGGTTACCGGGTTTGGTCTAGCAAACTTCTGATTCAACTCTGCCTTCAGGCTGTCCCAATAGGCTGCCGTTTGACCAATATGTGTCGCCAACCACTCCGACGACTCATGCATCATGGTGTAATTAATGGATCCGCCACCACCCATAGTGCAGGCCCGCCCGGATATAATCGGAATTCCCTTGGGGGTCAGGGCATTGTGCAGCTTGAATACCTTTTCCTCTGCGTAGGACTTAGTCCAGTTGTTCTGGTGGGTAATGTCGCTGGTAGTGAAGAAATCATCCCCCTCCTCCAGCACTAACACCCGCTCCCGGATAGACCTGTCATTACCAGCTTCTAGGTAATAGCTCAGAAACCCACAGGCTCCATTACCAGAGCCAACCACGATCGTATCGTACATCATCGGAATGGTTTTTTAAGCAAATTATTTTATTATATCTGTTTCCAGGGAATCGGGAGTCGGGAATCGGGAATCGGGAGCAGGGGGAGTGTGGGGAGATGAGTAAATGAAATTATTGATAACTATGATATAGCATTTTCCATACTTATGAGGTGTATTGCACATAGTTTCCCCGACTCCTGACTCCCTGTTCCCTATTCCCTTTGCTAAATAACATTATAAAGATCAAGTAGTGTAAATCTTTACGATAACTTTAATTCAATTTATTCAAACAAACAGAACGTATACACAAAATAAACCTGTTTATCAACCTAAGCATTGGAGAATCATGATAATAAAAACTATTAATTGAGTTATCGTTATGAAGTCAGGGTATATGCAAAGAACTCAAGCCTATCAAAATGTTATGGAAATCCTTGTTGAAGAAGAAATCGAGCGACGACTAGATCAACTGTCGCCGGAGATAGCTAAAAGTATTAATCCCGTAGAAGTAGCTACTTATGCTCTCAATCGCCTCCCACCGTTATATGCGTCTAGTGAAAAAGGTTGGAAGTACCAAAAGCAACGAGGTATGAAAGAGTTCGCTAAGCAAATAAGTATAGTGGTGAGTCGGTCAATCAGTGCTGTACAAAAGGATCCAATTCGACTAGCAACTCCTTTATTTGATGCTAAAGATCCAGCATCTCAGCAAGCCTTAAAGCGACTTAAAAAATTGCTATTACAGGAAAACCTATCATGGTGGGAACTTCCTCGGGTTGTTGAGCAAGCTCTAATTAAAGCGTGGCATGGAGAGATTAGCTGGAAGCATCATGAGCAGTTTTTTGTACAAGTGGCAGAGACTAAAATACCAGTGAAATCTGGAAGGGCGTGGGGTATGGATAGGTATGGTCGGTGGTAAGTTCTGAGCAGAAAACCTGATTTTAGGGAGTCGGGAGTCGGGAGTCGGGAGTCGGGAGTCGGGAGTCGGGAGTAGCGCTGCATCGCTATTGCTTATTTTCTAACATCCAGAAATTGTGTACCTCTGATGAGGTACACAGGATTTTTTACCTATTGCTAGCATGCCTATTGCCTATTGCCTGCTCCCTGCTCCCTGCTCCCTACTCCCTTATCAGTAAAAGGAATTGATCAAGACTTTTGAACCGCTGCCAGTAACCGCTTATTTTGAATGTCAGAAAAGAGTTCTTCGTAACGGTTGAGAGCTTGATCGAAGGAATAATATTGAAGAGCATGTTGTCTACTTCTGTTGCCGAGTAATGTAACTGTTGCGGGATCGTTATACAACTCTAAGATTGTTGCTGCTAGAGTTTCTGGCTCCTCTGGAGGAACAACAATGCCACCGCCGCTTTTTTTGATAGCTTTGGCAGCGGTACCATTAGCAGGAACAGAAGCTAAGATGGCGCGACCACTAGCTAGGAGTACTTGGATTTTGGAGGGCATATTAAAAGAAATTACATTATGCTTTTGTATGACCAATCCCACATCCGCTGCTGCTAGCATTTCCGGTAGTTTTTCCCGAGGTTGAAATGGTATGAGCTTAACATTATTGGCATCCCAAGTCCTACAGCACTGCTTTAGTCGCCCTAAGGCTTTCTCTTCTCCGACGATCACAATCACAATATCTCGAACGTGACTCACCCTAGATGCTGCCTTAATCAGAGTTTCTAAACCTTGAGTGAGGGCAATATTACCGGAATAGAGTATAACGAACTTACCATTAAGGTTATGGGCAGTGCGAAAGGAGTTGTTTTCTTTTGGTAAAGGACGGATGAAGTTAACATCAACCCAATTGGGAATCTTCACAATTTTAGAGCTGGGCACACCCTTGCTGCGCAAGTTATCGGTAAAGCCATCAGCAATAACACTGATTTTGGTGACTGTGCGGTAAGCAAACCTTTCTACAATCTCTAATGCACGGATTAGAGGTTGGTTGCTCAGTAAGCCTACTTTAATAGCAGCTTCTGGCAAAATGTCTTGAAGATTTAGAATTACTGGCGTTCGGTGTATCCACCCCAAAATAGCAGCTGGTAGGGAAACTAGCAGTGGTGGACTAGTTAAAATAATGATATCAGGGCGAGGAGAACTCAGAGCCTTTAGGAAGCTGGTAGCAACAAAGCTGGCCTCTAGCAATAATCGGTCGATCAAATTTGGTTTCGGGCGAATCCGCACATAACAACGATCTACAATCACACCGTTGATGTGTTCGGTAAGATACAATTTCCGTCGATATCCCTCATAAATTTGACGTTGAGGATAGTTGGGCATCGCAGTAATGACCCGAACATCATGCCCTCTTTTGACCAACCCTTCTGCTAGTTCAGTCATCAATGGGGCAATCCCAATTGGCTCTGGATGATAGTTGTAAGAATATATTAGGATTCGCATAATCTCTAGTAGATGTTGCTAGCCGGGTGGTGTAGACTCACCAAATTTGTTTATTGATGATTTATTGGCTTTAGCACTGAGAACTCAGGACCATTGTCAAGTCAGGTTGGTTGTGCATAATGCCCAATCAGGGATTTTAAGCCTATAACTATTTATTCCGCTTCAATTCCATATTTTACGCCTAGATGACAGTTTTTGTCACAAAAATTAACATAATCTACCTTGACTAAAATATTATAATTGTGCTTTTATGAATGTTTTTAAAGAGCTACAGCAAGAATCTTTATGCCAATTCTGATTATGGCTGCAACTAATAAATCCTCCCTTTTGCTAATTACTAATTGGTAAAATCAACTGATAAGTTCATTTACTAATAATTCTATTTATATCGAAAAAAAACTTTTTTTCATGGGTGCAATCCCGCAATTGAGTGTAAAATAGTTTTTTTTGTTTCAGAAAATTTACGGATGTCAGAGCAAGTAAATCTTCATGAAAAATTATAATAAAATTGCGAAAATCGATTGACAAAAAAAATAAGTAATATCCTGTTCAAGCTGCGTCGAATTCTATAGCGTTTTTCATAGCTATAAAGTACACATAATTTTTTAACTATTCCCTATTCTCTATTCCCTATTCCCTATTCTCTATTCCCTATTCCCTATTCCCTATTTCCTATTCCCTATTCCCTATTCCCTATTTTGCAGAGTATTGACTACAATTTTCTAGGATGGCTTTGGCAGGTGTTTCAGCTTTGTACTTCGTCTACAAAGCAGGGAGTACACCTTGGCAGAACGTTGTGACCAGTTGCTCAAGACCAGAAGGGGGTAGTGGTTTTATGACTAGAGTGGCATATTGTTACTGGTCACGTATTTGACTAAGCCATGGGGCACTTAGGAAATCTTTGTTAGGTGCGCTTTCTGCTTAGGTGCTCTTTCGGCATCTAATTACTAAATTCGCTCAAGGTGGGCGCGAACTGGCGCGCACCTGTAGATAGCTTTGGTAAGGTTTCCCCTAGATAGTCTCGCGCTTATAAGCAGCATACATCATTCAAGGAGAAAACGATGACCATGTCTCGTGTAAAGGCAATTTTAGCGACCATGTTACTCAGCATAGTATTGCTGGTAACATCCTGCGCTCCTCAAAAAGCGCCCTCTCGTTTTGACCAGGCACAACAGGCCAGCAGCCAGGCTAGAAGTGGTCAGGCTGTTACCAAGAATGCCACTCAAGGGTCTCAATTCAACAAGTTTTTTCCACCATCAGGGGGCGGTTATCAACGAGTCTATACCCAGGAGAAAAAAGGCTTTGCTCAAGCCAAGTTGAAGAAAGGTGGTACTGAGGTGGCAGTTCTCTCAATTTCTGATACCAGCAGCACTCCTACCACTGCTGCCAAATATAAGCAAAGTGGTCAAACCATTGCTGGTTATCCAGCCAGGGAAATTGGTTCAACTCAAACGGCTATTTTGGTCGGTAATCGCTACCAGGTAAAGATCCAATCCCGAGATCCGTCGTTTACCGCTAGCGATCGCAAAGCCTGGTTAGCAAAATTTAACCTAAGTGGTCTTTCCCGACTTTAGTCAATAAATGCTACAAGGAAAAGGGTGAATGGGGAATAACTATCCTCAATCACAAGAATCACAAAAATCACGGGTGAGTAGGTCATTAGTCATCAGTCATTAGTCATCAGTCACTACCATCAGTAACTAAGATCAGACTCGGTGTTGGTCACTAAGGACTAATAACCAAGGACTAATGACCAAGGACTAATGACTCAAAAGTATCAGATTGTAAAGGAGTCTGAGTGTGAGCAAAGCAATTTATGAAATCGTTGATGATCTGCCAACGAAGAACCTGACCATATCGGCTCTGAAGTCCCTAGACTTTGTTGTGCCTGGACAGTGGGAAAATTTAGTGGGATTTGAAAATACCATTCGTGCCATCACTGGTGAAGAAGACGAAGAGGTAATTCAAGAAATTGGCGATCGCGCGGTCTATCTGTTCAATGACCGCTCCCAGGGCTACCAACGAGCCCTGTGGATTTACCAAACTATAGATAGCACTGGTACGGCGTTGGGGGCAGCAGCTTTAGCGAACAAGGTTGGTGAAAAAGTTCCCTTGCTAGGTTTCTTGAACAGGTTGACTCCGAAAGCTGACAAAGCCCAAACCATCGATCTGTCGATCAAAGTGGTAGGGGAATTGATCGGCTTTTGCCAAATTAATGGTCTGCCTGGAGATAGCATTGGTGACTTTGTAGCTGCCTTAGGTGACTATGGTGGCGCATCTATAATGCGTATGGCAGCACTGGTTTGTTTTGATGGTCTGATTCCCCTTGGTCCTGACTTTATCATGGGAGTACAGTCAACTCTAGAGGGTCTAACTACCAACGAATTGGAACACAGTGGCAGTTTCAAAGGGATCCAGGATGCGATTCCTGGGGATGATTCCCAGAGCAAGCTCAGCTTTATTGGTGAAAGCTTTGAATCGGTTAAGGGATGGATGAGTGATTTCGTTACTGACCGAGGTGTGACCCCAGAACAAATCGCTAATAATTTGCAAAGTTTTCTTGAGTTTTCTGATGACAAGTTAGACTATCTCGCTGCTTTTCTGGATATGTCTACTAACTATTACGAACACACTGGCATTCAAAGTCTGGCGCGTAGCTTAATTGAACGCGCCGCAGCGGAAATCTAGGACCATTTACGCATTAGTAGGCAATTACGTTGGTCAGACAGACGTTGGTAAGAAACTTCGTCTGTCAGCTGATTCATAAACATCAACCCTCTACCTCCTTCTTTTTCTAAAGGGTCATAGTCCTCTTGGTAGAGGGATTCCAGCTTGGATTGGAAATCAAAGGGGTGTCCATAGTCCCAAAGCCGCATTTCTAATCCGTCAGTAAATAACTTTAGCTCCAGCTCTATTACTGTAGTGTTAGGTAAATGTCGATGAGCATGCCGTACTACATTAGTAAAGCCTTCTACCAAAGCAATTTGACACTGTTGCCAAAATTGCTGAGGCAGTGGGGGAGAAGTGAATTCCTCGAACCACTGTAATACATCTTTGACTTCACTCAAGTCTGTTTGGACGATTAAACGAGATGCTCGAAGCGGTTTGCCATTGCACATCAACCGACTGAGTTTCCAGGTTTTATTAATAAGCACCACTATTTTGTAAGAGAAAAACAACAATGACTCTTCTGCAACACGGAAGTTCCGATGATTATGTCGATGCAGATCGGTCTAGTGGGAACCACTATATTAGCCTAAATTGATCGAATTTGATGGTACTTTTAAAAATTCTGGTGTTTACACGGTCTATGGCATTAGACTTCGCCGCAGTTTACGGGAACTGCGGACAAGGTAACTTCAGATCAGCGGACAATAATTGAGAAAGACAAGATCAGATTAGCTGCGGTTGACCCATTAAGAATTAAATTCGCCACGGGTCGCACCTTAAAATACTTTGCCAAGAGGTCTATTGTCATCTATTCGTGAACATTTAGTTTTCGGTTCCAAGGTAAGCTAGGCTGGCATTTTATCAACCACCATCACCTTCGCCACTAGGGGCGAAAGTGCGGGTTCCAAACTCATCTAACCATAAAACTACATCCCATCTTTACGAAGCACCACCAGGATAGTTTTGATGATAAGTCTGATATCATGGGCTAAGCTCCAGTGATGTTGGTATTTTAGGTCCATTTGAATGATATCTTCAAAACTACGGATTTGTGAGCGTCCATTCACCTGCCACTCACCAGTGATACCCGGTTTTACGTTTAAACGTTGCCACTCAGGAACCTCATATATTTCTACTTCATTGAGTGTTGGTGGTCTTGTACCTACTAAACTCATCTCCCCTTTCAAAACATTCCAGAACTGAGGCAGTTCATCCAAGCTGGTTTTCCGTAAAAAATGACCCACTCTGGTGATTCTGGGGTCATTCTCATTCTTAAAAACTTTGCCATCGGCTTGATTTTTAACTTTCTCTTTTAGCTGTTCAGCGTTAGCACACATGGAGCGAAATTTCCAGATCCGAAACCGCTTTCCCATCCAACCACAACGGATTTGACCAAAAAAAATCGGACCAGGGCTATCTAGCTTAATCGCAAGGGCAATGGGAATAAACAAAATAGCAGTAATTCCCAAACCCACGCTTGCACCCACAATATCGATTAATCGCTTCACCGGAGATCTAACTGAGGGATGGGTTGTTGGTAAGTGATTTACTGATTTGTTGGTGTTTCGTGTGGTATTATTATCTGATGCTTCTATAGATAACCTTTGGTCTAGTCCTGTCATGACCAATACAGACATGACTTGGGGAGTGACATTTTTAAGCAACGTTTTAACCCCTTGTTCTAGGGCGCTTTTGTGATTACTCACTAATGCACCGATACCACTGCTATCGATAAAAGTAGTCTGGTGAAAATCAAAGATGATTGTTTCAGGCAGAGGAATTTTTTGGAGAAGCTGCTGAAATAGTTGCTTAAACTCAACAGCTTCTAGTACACTTACACGAGTAGGTAATTCCACCACGGGAGAATCTTGTGAAAAGATTACCTGGAAATTGTGGCTCTTGACTGAATCAACCATCATAAAAGAAAAACCGCTAGATTCTAACCTTATAGTCTTGACCATTATTTTGTCCTAGAACGTTACGATTCGCCAAAAATTTAGTCAAATATCATGAAATCTTTTAAAATGTGAACATGCCCTGTGGGACTCAACCAACTGCCCGTCTGATCGAAGTTTTTTCTGCTATTCAAGGGGAAGGGCTAAATGTTGGCACTCGTCAGCTCTTTATCCGGTTTGCCCTATGTGATCTAAGATGTCATTTCTGTGACAGTTTCCATACCTGGGCTGTCCCTCCTCAATGCCAGGTGGAACAGACTCCTGGTAAGCGTGATTTTGAAACTTATCCAAATCCAGTCCCTTTGCGATCGCTACTGAAATGGGTTAACAGACAAAATAAACATCGATTGCACGATAGCATTAGCCTGACTGGGGGTGAACCTTTACTTCATACTCTGTTTCTGGTGGAATTTCTGCCTGAGCTACGACAGTTAACTGGATTGCCCATTTACCTAGAAACTGGCGGTCATCGTCCTGAAGAGATAGCAAGGGTTTTGCCCTATTTGGACTCAGTGGGTATGGATATCAAGTTGCCCAGTGTGAGTGGAGAGAACAGATGGTCTGCTCACAGGGAATTTCTGAAGGTGTGCCACAACTCATCAGTGGAGGTATTTATCAAGTTAATTATTGATTGCCACACTGACCCCACGGAGTTAGAACAATCCGCCGATTTGGTAGCAGCGGTTAACCCGGAAATTCCAGTATTTCTGCAACCAGTGACTCCGGTGGAGGGCTCTGGGCAATCCATAGTTGCTCCTACTCCGGAGCAGGTTCTGGCTTGGCAGGCTTTAATGAAGCGTTCTGTTAAGCAAGTACGAGTGATCCCTCAGACCCATAAAATGATCGGTCAACTTTAGGGGTCTGTTTAGTTTAAAGTTATTGGGTTGAAAATTCTTTGGTTAAAGATTATTTGGTTGAACGCGCACGGGTGGCCTGTTGGCCTACGGTTCTTCGCCTTTGGCATTCGTTGTAGGGTAGGTTATTTGAGTTGAAAGTTATTTGGTTGAACGCGCACGCGTGGCCTTTTGGCCTACGGTTATTTGGGTTGAAAGTTATTTGGTTGAACGCGCACGCGTGGCCTTTTGGCCAAAGTCAACAAACATACAGTTAACAAATAACACTCAACAAATAACCGTCAACAAACAACCAACAGTTAAGTCTTGCCTAGACATCACTTTACATGGTCGTGCCTTCTCGCTTAGCTTTGGCTTGGGCTTTGGCTTTAGCAGCACTGCGTTTGAGAGCAGAGAGCCGGTCTTCGTATCTGCGCCGTAGACGACGACTAGGGGTGATTTCAATTAAGGTTTTTAAGGCACTGCCTAGACTCTTGTAGGCATTGGGTAGGGTATAGCCAAAGCGAGTGGCAAGTGCGATCGCTTTTTCGTCTGCTTCGATGGCATATTTGAGGTTTTTCTCCCCATTGTTTTTTTGATACAGTCGCCAACCTGAGACTCCGCATAGGGCTAATGCCAACAGCAGCAGTAAGCCATCTTGTACCCAGAGTTCCCCGACAGCACCCCCTAAACCAATAGCTAGGGCTGCCATTTCCCAGCCTTCTTTAGGAATTGTGTCATTTTGAATCCGGGCAACTTCATGCCAGAATAGAAGGTTACGCTGGTCAAGGGCGAGCTGCTCCCATTTAGTTAGGTCAATTTGAATTTCGACCTCGTCTGAACCCAGTTCTTCACAACGAACCAAGGGGGGATTGACTTCTGTGGACCCTTCCACCATCACCCAGCTTTGTAGCTCTGGTGGTAGTAAGGTTTTTAGTCGTCGGAGTTCGCTCATTTCTGCTCTAGCAGAAGACGCTGCATAGGATGTCATTCATATCCTCCTACAAAAAACTTGTTCAAATTGAGATGTTTGTGACCGGACAGTATCGACGGATTCGATTTACCCAAGTTTAAGATGTTGTCTACTCAACGAGAGTGAACTTCGAGGAAGCTAACTATCAGTAGTACGTCAAACTAATCCCTAAGGATACTACTGGGCACTAAGCGCTTCGCGCATGGTCTTGTCTTTCTGCATTTAAATTTATAGTAGCGTTTCAGGGCTGACAGCTCAAAAACCAGATTAACTCATCACCAATTATCCCCATTACCCAATCACCCTATCTTCAGAATTTTCACCAGTAAATAAAGATTGCTATAAAATTTTAGCGACCCTGTATCAGTCAATTTCCGGAATATATTGCAGCCGATCTGGAATAATTTTCAGCAAATCCTCTAATCATCCTAATATTCGGATATGACCAAGCCTTCCCAAAATCCTCCCCCTGAACCAGAGGTAAATCAAAGCCGGAGTGCTCTAGCCACTGTACTGCAATGGGGAAAACGCCCCTCTACTATTACCTTTGCCATGATATCCCTGACCATTGGTTTGGTGGGATATTTTGGGGTCAGGATGTGGCTATACCAAAACTTACCTGGCTGGATTGAAACTGAACTGAGTAAGGTCATCAAGCGAGATGTACAGGTTGGACAACTGAAAGCCTTATACCTGACTAGCCTGGAGTTGGGACCATCCTCTATCCCAGCTACCACCACTGACCCTGACCATGTGGCTATCAAATCGATCAAAGTAGGCTTTAATCCCTTGCCTTTGCTTCTCAAACGCTCTTTGCCTGTGACCATTAACTTGGTAAATGTGGATGTGTATGCCCAACAGGAGGCGAATGGGGAGTGGGTTAATTTAAAAGACTTGAATTTCGATAATTCCTTGTATCCTCCGATTGATTTTGATGCTAAGGTGCGGGTGTGGAATGGTAAAATTGCCCTCTTACCCTATGGTCAGACTAGTCCATTCAAGGTCAGAGTTGATGCTACTGCTGGCTTATCCAACAACAATAAGCGTCTCAGGTATAATATCACAACTGCTATTGCTGAGGGTAAGACCAAACTCAAGGGCAAGACATGGCTGACAACTGGGCAAACTCAAGCTAGCGTCAACGTCCAAAACTTGGCATTGGCGGAGCTGATGCCATTAATCAAAGCGGTTATTCCGAATATCCCAGCTCATCTCCAATCTGGTGAATTAGATGCCAAACTGAATATTTCCCTGCCTTCGATTAAGGACATCCCCGATGTTAAGGGTAAGGCTGAATTTAAAGGGATTCAGGTGCAAGTCAAACCTTTGAAGGAACCGGTGAAGGCTACGGCTAGACTGCGGTTCCAGGGAGACCAGGTGCGCTTGGAAAAAACTCAGGGAAGTTATGGGGCAATTGAGGCGTTGGTATCTGGTCAAGTTGGTTGGACAAAAGGGTTTGACCTAAATGTTGATGTCACCCCCTTTAGCTTGGCGAAGCTGCTGAAAACTGTTCCGGTGAAATCCCCAGTGCCAGTAAATGGGGAAATGGCAGCAGACCTATCGATTACCGGCCCGATTGACCAGCCAGAGGTGACTGGCAAACTACGCAATACTAAAGTGACCACCATCGATAAGGTTAAGTTGGCTCAGATTCAGGCTGACTTGGCTGGGAATTTGTCTCAAGTGGTACTGAAGGACTTCTTAGTAAAACCTGAGGCCGGTGGGACAATTACAGGACGTGGTCAGGTAAAACTGGCTAGTGACCAGCAAGGGGGAATTAAAGGGCAGGGAATGCCCCTAGCCTTCGATTTTATGGCTGCCCTTCCGGTGGATGCGATGCTCCGTAGGAGCGGCTACGCCAACGCATCTCCCTATAACCTGCCATCTCAAATTACCCTGGGCAAGCTCAACGCCCAAGCTACCATCAGAGGAAACACTCAAAACCCCCAAGGGAGTCTGATTTGGCAAGCACCAGCGGTATCCACTTCATCTTCAAAAGATATCGGGGTTTCCGGTGCTGGAGAACTTCTGTTGCTAAACCAGGATATTTTACTGCGTAACACCCAGGTCAAGGTCGGTAAAGGGACAATCACTGCTACCGGTAAAGGAAACCTGAAAACCAGTAAGTGGGAAGCTGCTATACTCGCTAACGCTGTGCCTATAGACCCCTTCTTACCACTGTCGGGACAGTTGACCACAGGGAAAATCAACCTCTCTGGTAGCCTCAAATCCTTTTCTCCTAAATCGATTAAGGCAACGGCAGATATGCAGCTGGGGGTAGAAGGGGGTAAGGTGAAGGCTACAGGTCAGGTAAATCGGGGCATGGTGGAATTGGAGGCCAGAGCCTCTAAAATTCAACTGAATAAGCTAGTGCCCAAGTTAGGTTTACCGATTGGTTTGGATTCTGGCAAAATCAACCTTTCTGGTTCCCTAGAGTCTCTGCTATCCTCTAGCTCAACTCCCAACCTCAATAGCCTGATCAATACTATCGATGGCAATTTTAATGGGTTGCTCGGGGTGGGTGGGGGTAGGGTCAATGCGACAGGTCAGTTAAATTCAGGGAATCTGGATGTCAATGCATTAGCTGGTCAAATTCAGCTCAATCCCTTAATTCCAAATTTGCCCATACCAGTAGCGTTACAGTTGGGGAAGCTGACACTTTCGGGAACGATAGCATCTCTGCTCGCCTCTGCCTTGAATCAGGACTTCAACAGCCTCAATACTATCAAGGCCAATTTTGAGGGAAACTTAGGGGTCGCTGATGGTGAAGTTAATGCCAAAGGTCAGTTAAATTCAGGAAATCTAGATGTTAATGGGAGAGCTGGTCAAATTAAGCTCAATCCCTTAGTGCCTAATGTGACCATACCAGTAGCGCTACGGTCAGGTCAGCTTAATCTTTCCGGAACGATAGCATCCCTGCTTACCTCTGCCTTGAATCAGGACTTCAACAGCCTCAATACTATCAATGCCAATTTCGATGGAAACTTAGGTGTCGCTGATGGTGAAGTTAATGCCAAAGGTCAGTTAAAGTCAGGCAATCTGGATGTCAATGGGAGAGCTGGTCAAATTAACCTCAATCCCCTAGTGCCCGATTTGACGATACCAGTAGCGCTACGGTCAGGTCAGCTTAATCTTTCCGGAACCCTAGCATCTTTGCTCACCTCTGGCTTGACTGGGGACTTGAAAAGCCTAAATACTATCAACGCCAATTTTGAGGGAAACTTAGGAGTCGCTGATGGTGAAGTTAATGCCAAAGGCCAGTTAAAGTCAGGGAATCTGGATGTCAATGCATTAGCTGGTCAAATTAACTTAAGTAATAGTATTCCTAATCTAACCCTACCGATAGCTCTCAAGTCAGGTAAAGCTAACCTTTCCAGTTCTTTAGAGCCTCTACTGGCTTTCGGCTCGTCATTTAACCTCGACCTACTCAAGGTAATTCAGGCTAGCTTTGATGGAAACCTAGGTGTAGGTGATGGTGACGTTAATGCTATCGGTCAGTTAAGCTCTGGGGTGCTGACTGCGGATGCGATCGCAAACAGCCTGGATGTAGGGGAAATCGCATCCCAAATGGCCTTAGCTAACTTCCCAAACTCTATCGATACCCAAATCGGGGGGAAAGTCAAGTTAAAGAGCCAACTTAACACCCTAGACCCCTTTATTCTACTGAATCAGACTGACCTACAAGCAGACCTTAACGGAGTAATAGCCCAAGGGAAACTTAACCTAAATAGCACCCTCAGCAACGGTCTATGGCAAGCTGCAATTAATACCACTAATCTTGATTCCTCCTTACTGGTGAGTCAGTTATTACCGGAGCTAGGTAACCAAAAACTAGAGCTAGGACCGGTCAACAGTAAACTGAATTTATCCGGAAACCTTAATCCCCTGCTCAATCCTGGTGCTATTGCTACCATTAAAGCAAATACCATATCGCTAGAGTTGCCAAAACACTCCTTTAATGCTAAAGGAGTCATCCTACTATCCCATCTCACCAAAACTAATCCTAGTCAGATGCCATGGGAGATTGGAACTGATCTAAACCTGGAGGTTGGTTCTGATCTCAGTAAATTACCCTATAACCTGCTATTGAGTCGGTTACCTTTGGAGCAAATTTCCCCAGGGTATCAAATTCAGGTCAAGGGTCAAGCTGACATTAACGGTCGCATCCAAGGAAAAAATTTACTCTCAGCCCCCTTCCTACCCGGAAATGTCAATCTGACCGGGAATCTACAGCTATCGAATTTGAAGGTTAACGACTTAACCTTTGAGCCAGTGTTAGCTGGGCCAGTAACCGTTGCGCCAGGACAAGAATTAGCGATAGATTTACGAGGAAAGAAAGATGCGATCGCAACTCGCCTCCAACCCTGTACTAGAGGAGACCAATGTCTTGCTCCCTACCTGCCCGCATCCTTTAGACTCCAACAGGGACAAGGGTCACAATTCCCGATTCTGATCACAGGAGTACGCCGGGGAGATAACTTAACCGCTCAAATCAAGAATTTTTCCCTAGCTAGCCTTAATCTTACCCCTGGTTTAAGCTATGGTATTCCCGGTAGATTGGACGGCGAGGTAACAGGGCAAGCTAACCTCAATCTTTTCACCCTAGAAACCTCTGGTCGTAATAGTATCGAAATTAAGGAACTTGCTCTAGGAGAAATCAATGCTAAACAAGTTAGTGCTAACTTCTCTTATCAAGATGACATTGCCCAGATCGCATCAGCTGCTTTAATT